>JAPSHS010000005.1 GCA_031179495.1 Kocuria sp.
CCCGGCCGCGGGAGATCAGCAGGTCGTCCTCCTGCAGGTCGCCGTGGACCACCCGGGGCGGGAACTGCCACACGGCCCGGTCCTCCAGGACCTGCTCCCACCGCTGCAGCAGCGCGGCGGGCACCCGGTCCGTGGCGGCGGCCCGGCGCAGCTCCACGAGGCGCCGCTGCCGGCACTGCTCGGCGGTGTAGCCGGGCAGGTCGGCGTCGAGCACCAGCGCCGGCGGCAGCGCGTGGATCGCTGCCAGCAGACGCCCGAGCTGCACGCTCAGCGTGGGCGGCGGCTCGGCACTGGGCACGTGGCGGTGGTGCTCCGGGTCCGGCGCGGCGGCCATCCGGGCGAGCTCGTCGATGTCCAGCGGGGCGCCCTCGATGTGCGAGTGCACGAAGGCGTGCAGGTGCCCGTCCTCCACGGAACCCGCGGCCGTGGGCACGAGGAACGGCAGGCGGGAACGGACCGCGGGGGTGAAGCAGCGCAGCACGAGGTGCTCCGTCTCCAGGCGCACGCTGGCCTCGGGGCTCAGCGGCGAGCGGACCCGCCACCGGCGGCCGGCCGCGTCGAGGACCACGGCGGAGCGGAAGTCGGCGTCGTCGTCCGGGGAGGGGCCGACGGCCACGGGCGCGAGCCCGGGGACGCCTGCGGCGGCGACGGCGGCCAGGTGCTCGAGGGAGGTGCTCACGGCGTTCACCCTACAAGAGGCCCGGTCGGGGACCGTCGCCGCCGTCCCCGGTGACCGTCCGGCCCGTTCCGGGCCCCGCCCGGGTCGCTACAGTGGGAGGCGTGTCCGCATCCACCGTTCCCCCGCCCGAGCCCGGTCCCGTCACGTCCTCCGTGCCGGCCTCCGAGCGCCTCTCGCCGTCCCGGCTGCCGTTCGTCGCGACCGCCTTCGACCGCGACGCCGTCGACCGGGAGCTCGAGGACGCGCGCGTGCTCGCCGCCCGGGACCCCGCCTCGCTCGTGCTCGTGCTCGCGGGCGGGCTCGCCCCCGTGGCCGACGACGCCCTGGTCCTGGTGCCGGCCGCCGAGGTCCCGCGCGTCGACCACGACCCGCGCCGCCCGGAGGTCTACCTCGGCCGGCTGCCCGGCGTCGGCGGCGAGCGCGGCCCGCGCGTGCTGCTGCGTGCCGTCGCCGCGGCCGAGCCCGCGGACGGTGACGCGGCGGCCGAGCCGTTCGCGGTGCCCGAGCCTGTCGTGGCGGCGGTGACCGCGTCGGCGGCCGCCCGCGGCGTGGCGGAGCTGCGCTGGGCCGGTCTGCGGGAGCTGGGTTCCGTGCTGCCCGCCGCGGACACGGCGCTGCTGGTCACCGCCCAGTCCGTGGGGCTGTGGCACCGCGACCACCCCCGGTGCCCGCAGTGCGGGGAGCCCACCGAGGTGATCCGCTCCGGCTGGGCGCGGCAGTGCCCCGACGACCGTTCCCTGCACTTCCCCCGCACCGACCCCGCGATCATCGTGGCCGTCAGCGACGGCCACCCCGACCCGGAGCAGGAGCGGCTGCTGCTCGGTCGCTCGGCGCTGTGGAAGGGCAACCGCTTCTCGACCCTCGCCGGGTTCGTGGAGCCGGGGGAGTCCGTCGAGCAGGCCGTGGTCCGCGAGGTCGGCGAGGAGGCGGGGCTGGTCGTGGGGGACGTCCAGTACCTGGGCTCGCAGCCCTGGCCCTTCCCCCGCTCCCTGATGCTCGGCTGCCGGGCCGTCGTGCGCTCCGGCGCGGCCGTCCCGGACGGGCAGGAGATCCTCGAGCTGCGCTGGTTCACCCGGGCGGAGCTGCGGGAGTCCGCGCGGACCGGCGCCGTGACGCTGCCCGGGCGCGTCTCGATCGCCCACGCGCTCATCGAGCACTGGCTGGGCGAGGACCTGCCGGAGAGCACCTGGTGACGGGGGAGCACGCCGCGGAGCACGGGGAGACGGGCCTGGACGAGCAGATCCTCGCCGGGCTGGACCCCGAGCAGCGGGAGGTCGCGACGACGCTGCGGGGTCCTGTGTGCGTCCTGGCCGGAGCCGGCACGGGCAAGACCCGGGCCATCACGCACCGGATCGCGTACGGCATCGCCACGGGCGTGTACACCCCCCAGAAGGTCCTGGCCCTGACGTTCACCGCGCGCGCCGCCAACGAGATGCGCAACCGCCTGCGCGCACTGGGCGCGGCCGGTGTGCAGACGCGCACCTTCCACGCCGCGGCCCTGCGGCAGCTGCAGTACTTCTGGCCGCAGGCCGTGGGCGGGCCCCTGCCCGGGCTGGTGGAGCACAAGGCCCGGCTCATCACCGAGGCCGCGCAGAACATGCGCCTGTCCACGGACCGGGCCGCCGTGCGGGACCTCGCCGCCGAGATCGAGTGGGCCAAGGTCTCGATGCTGACCCCCGACACCTACCCGACCCGGGCCGCCCGGCGGGACATGCCGCTGGGCTACGAGATCCGCACCGTGCAGAGGCTCTACCAGTCATACGAGGAGCTCAAGACGGACCGGCACCTCATCGACTTCGAGGACGTCCTGCTGCTCACGGTCGCGGTGCTCGAGGAGGACGAGCGCGTGGCGGCGACCGTCCGCGAGCAGTACCGGCACTTCGTGGTCGACGAGTACCAGGACGTGTCCCCGCTCCAGCAGCGCCTCCTGGACGCCTGGCTCGGCGGCCGGGACGACGTCTGCGTGGTGGGCGACGCCTCCCAGACGATCTACTCCTTCACCGGCGCGAGCTCCCGGCACCTGCTGGAGTTCCCGCGCCGGCACCCGGAGGCCCGGGTGGTCGAGCTCGTGCGGGACTACCGCTCGACCCCCCAGGTCGTCGAGACGGCCAACCGCCTGCTCGCCGCCCGCCGGCCCGCGTCCGGCTCGACCCCCGGCTCCTGGGCGACCCCCTTGCACCTCGTGGCCCAGCGTCCCGACGGGCCGCGGCCGTCCTGGAACGAGTACGCGGACGACGAGGCCGAGGCCGCCGGGACCGCCGCGCGCATCCAGGACCTGATCGACGACGGCGTGCCCGCGTCCGAGATCGCTGTCCTGTTCCGCACGAACGGGCAGTCGCAGGCCTTCGAGACCGCTCTGGCCGAGGCGGGCATCGGGTTCCAGCTGCGCGGCACGGAGCGGTTCTTCAACCGCCCGGAGGTCAAGCAGGCCGTGGTCCAGCTGCGCACGGCCGCGCGGGCCGCCGAGGCCTCGGACGAGCCCACGCGCCTGGTGCGGGACATCCTCTCCTCCCTGGGCTACTCGGACCGGGCGCCGCGCACCACCGGGGCGGTGCGGGAGCGGTGGGAGTCGCTGGCCGCGCTCGTCGCCCTCGCCGACCGGATGGCCGCGGAGGCCGCCGCCCGCGAGGAGGAGTTCGTGCTGCCGGCCTTCGCCGCCGAGCTCGAGCGGCGCATGGCCCAGCAGGACGCTCCCGTGATGAACGGGGTGACGCTGGCGTCCCTGCACTCGGCCAAGGGCCTGGAGTGGGACGCCGTGTTCCTGACCGGGCTCAGCGAGGGGCTCGTGCCCATCGGCTTCGCCGAGACCGCGGACGAGGTCGACGAGGAGCGCCGCCTGCTCTACGTGGGCATCACGCGCGCACGCCAGCACCTGGTGCTGTCCTGGACCCTGTCCCGCACCCCGGGCGGACGGCCCACGCGCAAGCCCTCACGGTTCCTCGACGGACTGCGCGGGACCGGGTCGTCCCGGCCGGCCGCGGAGCGGCCGCGCACGCGGGGCGCCCGCGCTCACGCCTGAGCGAGGCCGCACAGGCAGAGGCTCCGGTCGAGCTCCAGCTGTGCCACCGCGCCGGGCCACGGCGGGACGAAGAGCCGGGCGCGGGGGCGGTCGCCGCCCGCCCGGGGAACATGTCCGTGCCCGACCGCGGGGACCGTCGCGGTCGGGCCGCTGAGCGAGTCCAGGGCCACGGCGAGCACCTCGACCGCCAGCTCCGCGGCGACGGCCTCCGCGTGGGCGGCCGCGGCCCACGCGGCGAGCACGGCGCCCGGTCCCGTGCCCGGCTCCCCGGTGCCGGGCTCCCCGGGGCCGAGGGTGGCCCGCACGCAGTCCGGGCACGGCCGGTGCGCCCACGGGACCGTGGGCCAGCGCAGCAGGGCCGTCCCGGCACGGTGCAGCGACACCAGCGGGTGGCGCGGGTCGAGGCCGGTCCACGGCTCCGGGGCGTCCGGCCACCGGCCCTCCTCGGCGGGGGACGGGTGCGCGGCGCTGCGCACCACCACCGTGCCGGGCAGCAGGGCGCCGGGGAACAGCTCCGGCGCGCTGACGGGGGCGCAGCGGGGGTCGAGCGCCCGCAGCCTCCGTCGCAGGGCCGCGTCCCGGGGGCGGCCGAGGTCGCCCGGGTGGAACCCGCCCGTCCCGAGATCCGCGGCGGTCACGGGCGAGCCGTCGTTGACGTTGAGCCCGAGCACACCGCAGCGGAGCAGACGCACGGCCAGCGCCGCCGCGAGGCCGTCGAGGCCCAGCAGCAGGACGTGCACCTCCTCGGGGCGCGGCGGCTCGAGGCAGCTCGCGCGCAGCTCCGGGGCGGGCCGGGGGTCCGGGAACGGGGAGGAGGGCACGGGACACCTTCCGGGCGGGTGGACGGGGCGCCGTCAGTGTCGCCCGGACCGCGTCCGCCGCGCCGTCGCGCGGGGACCGTCCACTGTCCACGTCGGGGACCGTCCACACGCGCCGGCCACCGGTTCGCGGGGAGGCGCGCGGACGTGTTCAATGACCCCATGCCCGTACCGTCGCAGCCCGAGGTCGTCGTGCGCCGCTCCGCCCGCCGGCGCAGGACCGTGTCCGCGCACTGGAGCGAGGACGCGGTGGTGCTCTCCGTCCCGCAGTCCGCGACCCGGCGGGAGATCGAGCACTGGACCCGCGAGCTCGTGCCCCGGGTCGTGGAGCGCCGCCGCCGGGAGGCGGCCCGGGGCGCCGAACGGCGCTCCGACGACAACCTCCTGCAGCGTGCCCAGGAGCTGTCCCGGCGCCACCTCGACGGCCGGGCCCGGCCCAGCGACGTGCGCTGGTCGGCGCGGCAGACCACGCGGTGGGGCTCGGCGACCCCCGCCACCGGCGTCATCCGGGTCTCGGCGCAGCTCCAGGAGGCCCCGGAGTGGGTGCTCGACTTCGTGCTGGTGCACGAGCTCGCGCACCTGCTCGAGGCCGACCACAGCCCCCGTTTCCGGGAGCTGGAGGCCCGCTACCCGCTCGCCGGGAAGGCGCAGGCCTTCCTCGACGGCGTCGCCTGGGCGCACCGCACCGCGGGGCGGGCCCCCGAGGCTCAGCGGGGCGCGTCCCCGTCCTGAGGACCGCCGCCGCCCGTCCCCTGCGGGCCGGTGCCGCCGTCCGCACCGGGGCCCTCGTAGCCGCCCGAGAGCAGCCGCTGCAGGGCCTCGTCCACCTCGTCCTCGGAGGCCGTGAGCAGCCCGCGCCGCTCGGAGAAGCCCGCGGGGTCGTCCAGGTCCTCGTCGGTGGGCAGCAGCTCCGGGGCGTCCCACAGCCCGTCCCGGTCCGGCACGCCGCGGCGCTCGCCGACGTACTGCCAGAACTGCGCGGCCTCGCGCAGCCGGCGCGGGCGCAGCTCGAGGCCCACGATGGCCCCGAAGGCGTGCTCTGCGGGGCCCCCGGAGGCGCGGCGGCGCCGGACGGTCTCCGAGAGCGCCCCGGCGGAGGGCAGATTGGCGGTCGAGTCGGCCGTCACCACGTGCACCCAGCCCTCCACGAGGGCCAGCACCGTCTCGAGCTGCTTCAGGGTGGCCTGCTGGTCGGGGGTCTGCTGCGGTGCGAAGATCCCCGAGGAGAGGGCGTCCTGCATGCTGGAGGGGTCCATCGGGTCGATGTCCCGCGCCGCCTCCTCGATGCGGGCCATGTCGATGTGGATGCCCGCGGAGAAGCGCTTGATGAGCTCGAGGATGTGCTCCCGCAGCCAGGGGTTCGCCGCGAACAGCCGGACGTGGGCGGCCTCGCGCACGGCGATGTAGAGCATGATCTCCTGCGCCGGGATGTCGAGGCCCTCACCGAACTCCTTGATGCTGCCCGGGAGCAGCCCGGAGCGCCCTTCGGCCAGGGGCAACCCGATGTCCGTGGAGCACAGCACCTCGCGGGAGAGCCCGCCGATGGCCTGGCCCAGCTGGATCCCGAACAGCATCCCGCCGGCACCGGCCAGCATGCCCGAGGCCCCGCCCAGCATGCCGGAGAGCTCGGCGGGGAGCTGCTGGGTGAGGGCGTCGGTCAGGGCCTGGGTCACGGACGCCGCGACGGGACCTGTCATGTCCTTCCACGTCTCCTGCGTGGCCTCGATCCACTCCGCCCGGGACCACGCCTGGGGGCGGATGGAGGTCTGCCCGAACTCGGTGTGGTCCACCAGCCACAGCTCCGCGAGCCGCATGGCGTCGTCGACCGCGCCCCGCTGGGCGGGCGTGACCGACGGGTCCCCGTCCGCGGCGGCGATCCGCCGGGCGTGGTCGTGGGCGAGCTTCCAGTTCACCGGTCCCTCGCCGGCGCCCGCGCCCATCATGGACTGGATCTGCTGGAACATCATGGACATCGCCTGCGGGTCCATCGGCATCCCGGCGCGGGCGAGGTCCTCGGGGTTCATCCCGCCCTGTCCCATGAGGCGCCCGAGCATCTCCTGGAAGGGGTCCTTGCGGTCGTCGCCGGAGTCGTCCCCGGGGTTGTCCCCGGAGCGGTCGTTGGGGGGCTGCGGAGTCATGGGTCCACCGTTCCTCGGATCGATTGCGGGATCGGGGCGCGCGAGCGCCGCCGACGTCTCTGCTCCCAGCGTAGCGAGCCGCGGACGGGGCCGACCACGGGCCAACTCCCAGTTCGCTGGAAGCTCAGGGCCGGGTGCGTCACGGTAAACTGGGACGTCCGGACCGGGCGGCCCCCGGCTCCCGGTCCCACCGACGACCGCCGAGGACTGCCTGTGACCGTTTCCCCCCGCCCGCGCCGCGGCCTGCGCCGCCGGAGCCTCGAGTCCTGGGCGCTGCTGGGGTCCGCCGGGCTGCTGCTCGCCGGGACGGTGCTGCCCGCGCCCTACGTGATCGAGGCCCCCGGGCCCACGTTCAACACGGTGGGGGAGCACGACGGCCGGCAGCTGCTGGGCGTCACCGGCGCGCCGACCTATCCGAGCGACTCCGTCCTGGACCTCACCACGGTCTACGTCACCGGGGGACCCAGCCAGAACGTCAACGTGCTCACGGTCCTCGGCTCCTGGCTGGACCCCTCCGCCTCGGTCGTGCCGGCCGACAGCCTCTACCCCCGGGACGTGTCCGGGCAGGATCTGGAGAGCGCCAGTCTGCTCGCCATGACGGACTCGCAGGAGAACTCCGTGGCGGCCGCCCTGGACCACCTGGACATCGCCTTCGACACCGAGCTGTCCGTGCACGGGACCGTGCCCGACGGGCCGGCCCACGGCGTCCTCGAGAACGGCGACGTGCTGCGCGGCGTCGACGGCTCGCCCGTCACGTCCGTGTCCGCCCTCAAGAGCGCGCTCGACGCGGCGGGCGAGCAGGGCGTGCGCCTGCAGGTCGAGCGCTCCGGGGAGGTGCGCGACGTCGCGGTGGACACCGTGCGCGACGAGGCGAGCGGCAACCGGCAGCTCGGCGTGCTCCTCGTGCCCGCCTTCGACTTCCCCATCGACGTGGACTTCGAGCTCGACGAGGTCGGCGGGCCCAGTGCGGGCATGATGTTCGCCCTGGGGATCGTGGACGAGCTGACCCCGGGCTCGATCGCCGGGGACCGGCACATGGCCGGGACGGGCACCATCACCCCCGAGGGGGACGTCGGCCCCATCGGCGGGATCCGCCAGAAGCTCGAGGGCGCGCGGGAGGCGGGCGCGGAGATCTTCCTGGCCCCCGAGGGCAACTGCGCCGAGGTCCGGGGGCACGTGCCCGAGGGCCTGACGGTCGTGTCCGTGCGCACCCTCGACGACGCCGTGGCCGCCGCGGAGGCCGCCGCCGGCGGCGGGGACCTCGCGGCGCTGCCCGGGTGCGCGCCCCGATGACCGGGGCGGGCCGTCCGGCGGCGGGCGCCGCGTGCACGATTGCACCCCCGAGAACCCCACGGGCAGAATGGTCGGGGCCCCCCGTCGATCCGTCGGCGGTCCCCGCACCGCCCGGGGCAGCACACCACCCACGACTTCACGCACCACACCTGACGAACGACGCGGAATGCAGAGGTAACCAGTGACCGCCGGATCCACATCCCCCCGACCACCAGGGCAGCACCCAGCCGGACAGCGGCGGAAACGGGGTGCGCTCTGGCCGACCGTCGTCATCGTGCTGGTCCTCGTGGCCGCCTTCGTGGGCCTGACGCAGCTCTACACCGACGTCCTCTGGTACGACCAGCTGGGCTACCTCAGCGTGTTCATCACCGAGAACGCCACGAAGATCGCGATCTTCGTGGTCTCCGCCGTGCTCGTGGCGGCGCTGATGTTCGCCAGCCTCTTCCTCGCCTACCGCAGCCGGCCGATCACGGCCGAGTCCATCGTGGACGACAACCTGCGCCGCTACCAGGAGGCCCTGGAGCCGGTCCGCAAGATCGTCCTGGTCGTCGTGCCCGTGCTCTTCGGCCTCTTCGCGGCGAGCACGGCGATGACCCAGTGGGAGACGGTCCTGCTGTTCTTCAACCAGGAGCCGTTCGGCCAGGAGGACCCGCAGTTCGGCCTCGACCTGGGCTTCTACGTCTTCACCCTCCCGTTCCTGCGCTTCCTCATCGGCTTCCTCGTCTCGGCGATCCTGCTCGCCGGCGTGGCCGGGATCCTGATGCACTACGTCTACGGCGGCATCCGGGTCACCGAGCGCGGGCTGGCCACGACCCGGGCCTCCCGCGTGCACCTGGGCGTGCTGGCGGCGCTGTTCCTGCTGCTGCAGGCCGCCAACTTCTGGCTGGACCGGTACTCGACGCTGCAGTCGAACTCCGGGGAGTGGACGGGCGCGCTGTACACCGACGTCAACGCCGTGATCCCCACCAAGGCGATCCTCGCCGCGGCGGCGCTGATCGTGGCGGTCCTCTTCATCGTCGCGTCCTTCATCGGCCGCTGGCGGCTGCCGGTCATCGGCACGGCGATGCTGCTCGTGGTCGCCGTGGTGGCCGGCGGGATCTACCCGTGGGGCGTGCAGCGCTTCCAGGTGACCCCCACCGAGCAGGCCCTGGAGAGCCAGTACATCCAGCGCAACATCGACCTCACCCGCTCGGCCTACGGGCTCGACGCGGCCGAGGTCATGTCCTACGACGCCACGACCGAGACCGAGCAGGGCGCGCTGCGCCAGGACACCGAGACGACGTCGAACATCCGCCTGCTGGACCCCAACGTGGTCTCCTCCGCGTTCTCCCAGCTGCAGCAGTTCCGCCCGTACTACCAGTTCCCGAGCACCCTCAACGTGGACCGCTACGAGATCGACGGCGAGGTCCAGGACACCGTCATCGCGACGCGTGAGCTCAACCCGGAGCAGAACCAGGGCTGGTACAACCAGCACGTGGTCTACACCCACGGCTACGGCGTGGTCGCGGCCTACGGCAGCCGGGTCGAGGCGGACGGCAAGCCGCAGTTCATGCAGGCCGGCATCCCGTCCCGGGGTGTCATCTCGGACGACTACGAGCCGCGCATCTACTTCGGCGAGAACTCCCCGGTGTACTCGATCGTCGGCGGCGGCGAGGGGGACGAGCCGCTCGAGCTCGACCGGCCGCAGACGGCGGGCGACGAGGCCGGCGACGCCAAGACGACGTTCACCGGCAACGGCGGGCCCAGCATCGGCAACCTCTTCAACCGGCTCGCCTACGGCATCAAGTTCCAGTCCTCGGACCTGCTGCTCTCGGACGCCGTGCGCCCGGAGTCCCAGATCCTGTACGACCGGGACCCGCGCGAGCGCGTCGAGAAGGTCGCCCCGTACCTGACGGTCGACGGCGCCCCGTACCCGGCGATCATCGACGGCCAGGTGCAGTGGATCGTCGACGCCTACACCACCTCCGACGCCTACCCGTACTCGACCCCGTCGGAGCTGCAGGACGCCACGCAGGACACGCAGACGGCGCAGGGCGCCGCCGCGGCGCTGCCGCAGGAGCGGGTGAACTACATCCGCAACTCGGTCAAGGCCACGGTCAACGCCTTCGACGGCGCCGTGACGCTGTACGCGTGGGACGACGAGGACCCGGTGCTGAAGACCTGGCAGAACGTCTTCCCCGAGACCCTGAAGCCCTACTCGGAGATGTCGGCGGAGCTCATGGCGCACGTGCGCTACCCGCAGGACATGTTCAAGGTCCAGCGCGAGCTGCTCAACCGCTACCACGTGACGGATTCCGCCAGCTTCTACCAGAACGACGACGTGTGGTCCGTGCCCAACGACCCGACCCAGGACTCCGACGTCGCGCTGCCCCCGTACTACCTGTCGATGCGGATGCCCGGCGAGGAGGAGGCCAACTTCTCCCTCACCACGTCCTTCATCCCGCAGCAGTCCGAGACGGGCAACACCCGCAACGTGATGTACGGGTACCTGTCGGCCAACTCCGACGCCGGGACCGGTGAGGACGGCGTCAAGAGCGAGGAGTACGGGACGCTGCGCCTGCTCGAGCTCCCGCGCTCCTCCGTGGTGCCGGGCCCCGGCCAGGCGCAGAACCTCTTCAACTCGGACACGGACGTCTCGACGGAGCTGAACCTGCTCCGCCAGGGCGCGTCCGAGGTGATCAACGGCAACCTGCTCACGCTGCCCGCGGGCGGCGGCATGCTCTACGTGCAGCCGGTCTACGTGCAGTCCTCGGGCGACGCCGCGTACCCGACGCTGCGGCGCGTGCTCGTCGGCTTCGGCGAGGAGGTGGGCTTCGCGCCCACGCTCGAGGAGGCGCTCGACGAGGTCTTCGGCGGCGACTCCGGCGCCCAGACCTCCGCCGGCGCCGGCGTGGACGACGCCGAGGCCGAGAGCCCGGACGGGGAGGCCCCCGCCGGCGGCGGCGCGCCGACCGGCGGCGCCAGCCTCGAGGACGCCCTGCGGGACGCCAACCAGGCGGTCCAGGAGTCCAACCAGGCGCTGCAGGGCGGCGACTGGACCGCCTACGGCGAGGCCCAGGAACGGCTGCAGGACGCCATCGAGCGGGCGCTCGAGGCGGACGGCGTGACCGTCCCGGAGGCCGGGGGCGCGCCGGCCCCCGAGGAGGCGGCCGAGTAGCCGATTTGCGGCTCCACCCCGCGGCACGTATAGTCGTGCATGTCGCCGCGGGGTGGAGCAGTTCGGTAGCTCGCTGGGCTCATAACCCAGAGGTCGCAAGTTCAAATCTTGCCCCCGCAACCAGAGAAGGCCCCCGGACCGTCACGGTCCGGGGGCCTTCGGCCTGTCCGGGCGGCGTCCCGGCGCGGGCACGGGAAGGGCCCCACGGCCGTGTGCCGTGGGGCCCTTCCCGTGCCCGGTGGCGCTCAGATCTCCTCGGAGGAGACGATCTTCTCGGCGTTGCGCGACTTCAGGGCCGCGAGCCGCGCCTCGATCTCGCTCTGCTGGCCGAGGGACTCGAGGGACTCGAACTGGGCGTCGAGGGAGGACGCCGCGAGCTCCTGCTGGCCCAGCAGCCGGGCCTCCTCGCGGCGGATCTTGTCCTCGAAGCGGGAGACCTCGCTGGTGGGGTCGAGCACGTCGAAGGCCTTCAGCGAGTCCTGGACCTGCGACTGGGCCTGGACGGACTTCTGCCGGGCGTTGAGCTCGTCGCGCTTGCTCGAGAGCTCCTGGAGCTTCCCGTGCATCTTGTTCAGCCCGTCCTTGAGCTTGTCCACGACCTCCGTCTGGGACTGGATCTGCGGTTCGGCGCCCCGCGCCTCCGTCTCGTACTGGATCTGGCGCTGGAGGGCCACCTTGGCGAGGTTGTCGAACTTGTCGGCGTCCGAGGCCTTGCCCGCGGCGCGGAACTCCTCGGCCCGGTTGGAGGCGGCCAGGGCCTTGTTGCCCCACTCCTGGGCCTCGCGCACGTCCTCGGCGTGGTCCTGCTCGAGCAGGCGGAGGCTGCCGATGGTCTGGGCGACGGCGGCCTCCGCCTCCCGGATGTTCTCGGTGTAGTCCCGCACCATCTGGTCCAGCATGAGCTGCGGGTCCTCGGCGGCGTCGATCATGGCGTTGATGTTGGCCTTCGCGAGCTGCGCGATCCGGCCGAAGATGGACTGCTTGATCATGGTTCCTTCTCTCCTCTGTGCTGCCCCGGGACGAACTCCCGGGATCGTGGGACGGTCAGGGTCGTGGGACGGTCGTGATCGGACGCGGAGGGGCCCGGTCGGGGCGGGCGGGCGTGCTCAGAACCCGCCGCCGATGCCGCCGCCGAAGTCCCCGCCGCCGCCGAAGCCCCCGCCGAAGCTGTCACCGAAGCCGCCGCCGCCTCCGCCGAACCCTCCGCCGCCGAAGCCGCCTCCGCCGTTGAGGATGGAGCCGAGGAGGATCCCGCCCAGCATCGCCCCGCCGAGCCCGCTGTTGGAGCGGCCCCGGTAGCCGCCCATCCCCGTCGGCGGGCCGAAGCCGCCGTAGGAGAAGGACTCGACGTCGTGCTGGGCGATGTACTGGGCCTCGCCGGCGAGCCGGACGGCCTCGTTGGCGTAGCCGAGGGCCTCGGACGGCTGCGACTGCCGGGTCTGCTGCGCCGCCTCGAGGTAGCGCTCCGCCTCCGCGAGACGGGTGCGCGCCTCCGGGCCGACGCCGCCGCGGCGGGCCCAGATGTACTCGCTCGCGGAGCTGACCTGGGCCTGGGCGGAGACGAGGGTGTGGGCCAGGGTCTCCCGCGCGGAGCGGTCGCGGTCGTTCTGCGAGCGCACGGACGCGAGCCCCTTGTCGAGCTCGTGCTTGGCCACGGCCAGCCGGCGGGAGAGCCCGAGCGGGTCGATGCGGCCGGCGCGCATCTGGTCCTCGACGGTGCGCAGGACGGCGGCGACACCGGCCACGGCGCCGGCCAGCTCCGGGTTGGACCCGCGCCGGACGAGGGCCTCCGCCTCGGCGACGTCCCGCTGGGCGATCGTCACGCCGTCCTCGAGGGACTCCTCGGCCTGGGCGAGCTCGACGGCCGCGTGGTCCACGGCGTCGAGCAGGCCCCGGGCCTGGCCCACGCCCTCCTCGGCCGCGCGGATGTCCACGACGGCCTCGCTCGTGCGGCCCGCGGACAGCTCCTCGCGGGCCTCCTCCACGGCGATGTCCACGAAGTCGAGGCGGTCCCGGGCCTGGTCGATGTTGTCCCGGACCGGGGCGAGGGCGGTGTCGTTGTAGCGGGCGGTGAGCTCCTGCAGCCGGTTGCCGGCCGTGCCGAAGCGGGGGCGCACGGCCTCGGCCTCGCGCCGGACGTCCTCGAGCGCCTGCGGCGCCCGGGACTCCAGCTGGCGCAGGGAGCTGAACGCCTCCTGGTGCTCCTTCAGGGGGCGCTGGGCGTCCTGCGAGCGGCCGATGATCTCGGCGAGCCAGGCCCGCTGCTGCTCCTCGGTGTCCGGGATGTGGTCCTCGAGCTGCTGCTGCAGGGCGAACGAGGCCTGCATGTGCTTCTTCGCGTCCTGGATGGCGCGCCGGAACGGCTCCACCTGCTCGTCCCCGTACTGGAGCTGGGCGAAGGCCAGCTCCTGCTCGGAGTGCTGGATGGCGTTGTCGGTGGACACCAGCAGCGCCCCGGCCCGTTTGCGCAGCTCGGCCACCGGGACGTCGGGATAGGGGCCGCGGGGCTGCTCCTGCGGAGCGCCGGGTCCCTCGTCCCGGGCGGCTCCGCTCCGCCGGCGCTTCTTGTTGCGGGCGGCCAGGCCGTAGACGGCGAGCCCGCCCAGGCCGAGCGCGCCGAGGCCGAGCAGCCCGGCGCCCGAGCCGCCGCCCGAGGAGTCCCCACCGCCGGCGGGCGCACCGCCGGCGCCCGCGAGCTCGGCGTCGATGCCCTCGACCGCTCCGCGGACCGCCCCGTCCCAGTCGTCCGCCGCGAGCGCGGGGGAGACGTGCTCCCGGTAGATGCGCTCCTGCTGCGCGGCGCTCAGCGGCCCGGCGGAGGACGCCGCGAAGCGCGCCTCCCGGTCCTCCGTGGCCACGACCAGCACGGCGTCGGAGCTGCTCAGGCCGTTGAGCGCGGCGAACTCCTCGAGCCAGGCGTCGGGCCCGGAGGGGCTGGTGAACGTCTCGACGGTCACGGCCGTGAGGTTGATGCCCTCCTCGGTGGCGAGGCGGCGCACGTCGGCCTCGAGCGCCGCGGGATCCTCCAGGACCCCGGAGTCGTCGACGATCCGCTCACCCGGGGGCACCTCCACGGGCGGTTCCGCGACGGCCGCCCCCGCGGGGACGAGCAGGGCGAGCGCCAGGCCGCAACCGGCGGCGGTCCGGCGGGAAACGGGGCACCAGTGCATGATCTCCCTCACGTGGTCGGTGCTCCCGATTCTAGGGCGGGGCCGCGGCGCCGTGCCCGCCGACGGGGGGCCTACGCGCAGGGCGAAACCACAAGGAGGCTGAGCACCTCCGGGGCGGCGGCGTCCCGGATCCGTCCGCGGTCCGTCCAGGGTCCGTCCGGCCGGTACCCCGCGGACGGTGAGGGCTCTCAGCGTAGACTCAGTGCGTCCCGGGATACTGGGGAGCAGAGCCGCCCGCACCGACCCGTCCCCACGGGCCGGCCCGGGCCCGTCCGTTCCCAGGAGGAGAGCCCCATGCCCGAGCCCCGCGACCCCCGCTTCGGCACCGACCCGCAGCACACCCAGCCGATCCCGTCGGTCGGGCACCGTCCGGCCCAGGACCCGTGGGCGGCCGCCGGCGGGCAGGACGGCGCGCCGGGTGCCCGCCCGGTCTACGGATCGGGACAGGGCGCCGGGGAGCCCGCCCCGCAACCGGCGTGGGGCGGTGTCCCGGCCGGTGGGGACCGGCCCGCGCGGCGGAAGGGCTTCTCGGCCGGCTCGCTCGTCACGGGCATGGTCCTCGCCGCGCTCGTCGGGGCGGGGGCCGCCGTGGGGACCGACGCCCTGCTGGACGGCGGGCGCACGAGCACGGTCACGAGCGGGGCGGCGTCGCGGTCGATCATCGTCAACGACCAGGACGAGGTGAACGCGGTCACCGCGGCGGCGGTCAAGGCCTCCCCGTCGGTCGTGACGATCTCCGCGGCCGGACGCGGACAGTCCGGGTCCGGCTCCGGGGTGATCCTCGACGACGAGGGGCACATCCTGACCAACACGCACGTGGTGACCCTCGACGGCACGGCCAGTGACCCGGACCTCGAGGTGCAGCTCGAGGACGGCAGCGTCCACCGGGCCACCGTGGTCGGCACGGACCCGCTCTCCGACCTGGCAGTGCTCAGGATCGACGTGCAGGGCCTGACCCCGGCGACCCTGGGGTCCCTGGACGACGTCAACGTCGGCGACACGGCGATCGCGATCGGCGCCCCGCTCGGCCTCGCCGGCACGGTCACCGACGGCATCGTCTCGACCCTGAACCGCACCATCGCCGTGGCGTCCTCCGCCGCGCCGTCCACGCCCTCCGAGGGCAGCGCCGAGCAGGGCGACGGCAGCGACTTCTTCTTCAACCTCCCCGACGAGAACGGCCGGGGCGGGACCTCGCAGGGCGCCTCGCAGTCGGTCTTCCTCAACGTCATCCAGACCGACGCGGCGATCAACCCGGGCAACTCGGGCGGGCCGCTGATCGACACGGACGGCGAGGTGATCGGGATCAACGTGGCGATCGCCTCGGCCGGCTCCACCACCGAGGCCGGCAACATCGGGGTCGGCTTCGCGATCCCGGTCGACACCGCGCGGCGGGTGGCCGAGGAGATCATCGCCGACGGCAGCGCCAGCCACGGCTACCTCGGGACGAGCGTGAGCGCCGCGGCCGCCGCGGACGGGCAGAGCCAGGCGTTCTCCGACGGCGCCGTGGTCCGCGCGGTCGAGCCCGGCTCGCCCGCCGACGAGGCCGGCCTGGAGGTCGGCGACGTCATCACGCAGTTCAACGGGCACCGGATCGAGGACGCGAACTCCCTCACGGCGGCCGTGCGCGAGCTGCCCGCGGGCGGCAGCGGGAGCATGACGGTGCTGCGGGACGGCGACGAGCGCACCGTCGAGGTGACGGTCGGGGACGTGGCCGAGCAGTCCTGAGCCCGCCGGACGGCAGCCCCGGGCCGGGCTAGCGGCCGGCGCCCGCGAACCCCAGCTGGCGCCAGGCCTCGTAGACGGCGATCGAGGCCGAGTTCGCGAGGTTCAGCGACCGGCGGGCCGGCAGCATCGGGATGCGGACCCGCGCGGTGACGTGGGGGTCCGCCTTGACCTCGGGCGGCAGTCCGACGGACTCGCGGCCGAAGAGCAGGACGTCCCCGGGGCGGTAGGCGACGTCCGTGTGCGCGAGCTCCCCGTCCGTGGTGAAGGCGAAGACCCGTTCCGGGGCGAGAGCGGCCCACGCCGTCTCCAGGTCCGGGTGGACGGTCAGCACGGCGAGGTCGTGGTAGTCGAGCCCGGCCCGGCGCAGGTGCGCGGAGCCGAAGTCGAAGCCCAGGGGCTCCACGAGGTGCAGCTCGGCCCCGGTGACCGCGGCGAGACGGATGGCGTTGCCGGTGTTGCCCGGGATCTCGGGGGTGTGGAAGAGGATGCGGAGCATGCCCGCCAGTCTACGGACCCCCGGCGGGCACCCCGAGCGGGGATCTAGACTGTCGGGCGTGCCGCACCGTCCCGTCTACCTCGACCACGCCGCCACCGCGCCCCTCCGGCCCTCCGCGCTCGCCGCGGTCACCGAGCAGCTGGCCCGCGGCGGCAACCCCTCCTCCCTGCACCGTCCCGGGCGGGCGGCGCGCACGGTCGTCGAGCAGGCCCGCGACGACGTCGCCGCGGCGCTCGGGGCGGACCCCGTCGAGGTCGTCTTCACCTCCGGGGGCACCGAGGCCGACAACCTGGCCGTGCAGGGACTGTACCGGCACCGCCGCGCGGCGGACCGGCGCCGCCGGCGGATCCTCGTGTCCTCGGTCGAGCACGCCGCGGTCGCCGAGACCGTCGAGTGGCTGGCCGCCCACGAGGGCGCCGAGCCCGTCTGGCTCCCCGTCGACGCCACCGGCCGCGTGGACCCGGACGGGGTCCGGGCGGAGCTGGCCCGGGACCCCGGGGCCGTCGCGCTGCTCACCGTGATGTGGGCCAACAACGAGGTCGGCACGGTCCAGCCCGTGGCGGAGCTGGCCGCGCTCGCCGAGGAGCACGGCGTCCCGTTCCACTGCGACGCGGTCCAGGCCTTCGGCTCCCTGCCCGTCGACGCGCACCTGCCCGGCCTGACCACCCTGGCCGTCTCGGCGCACAAGATCGGCGGCCCCGTGGGAGCGGGGGCCCTCGTGGCCGGGCGCACGGTCGGGCTCGCCCCCGTCCAGCACGGGGGCGGTCAGGAGCGCCGGGTCCGTTCCGGCACCCTCGACGCCGCCGCGCTGGCCGGTTTCGGCACGGCCGCCCGGGAGGCCGCCGCGGAACGGGCGCCCGAGGCCGAGCGGCTCGCCGCCCTCCGGGACCGCCTCGTCGACGGCGTGCGCCGGACCGTGCCCGGCGCCGTCCTGCGCGGTCCGGAGGACCGGGAGCGCACGGGCGCCCGCCTGCCCGGCAACGCCCACTTCACGTTCCCGGGCTGCGAGGGGGACTCCCTGCTGTTCCTGCTCGACGGCGCCGGGATCGCCTCCTCGACCGGCTCGGCCTGCCACGCCGGTGTGCCCCGCGCCTCCTCCGTGCTGCTGGCCATGGGCCTGGACGAGGCCACGGCCCGCGGCGCCCAGCGCTTCAGCCTGGGCCGCACCAGCACCGAGGCCGACGTCGACGCCCTGCTCGCCGCGCTGCCCGAAATCCACGAACGGGCCCTGCGCGCCGGGCTGTCCGGCGCCCCGGCGCACTGACGGGACGGGCCCCGGACCGGGAATAGCTCCCCGGCGCGCCCCGTTGAGCACACGGGCGAACCGGCCCGACCCACCCCCGACCCCTGGAGACGATCTCACCGTGCGAGTACTGGCAGCCATGAGCGGCGGCGTCGACTCGGCCGTGGCGGCGGCCCGCGCCGTCGACGCCGGCCACGACGTCACGGGCGTCCACCTCGCCCTCTCCCGGACCCCCGGCACCCTGCGCACCGGCTCCCGCGGCTGCTGCACGATCGAGGACTCCCGGGACGCGTGGCGCGCCGCGGACGTGCTCGGCATCCCCTACTACGTGTGGGACTTCTCCGAGCGCTTCCAGGCCGACGTCGTGGACGACTTCGTCGCCGAGTACGCCGCCGGACGCACCCCCAACCCCTGCCTGCGCTGCAACGAGAAGATCAAGTTCGCCGCCCTGCTCGAGAAGGCCCTCGCCCTGGGCTTCGACGCCGTGTGCACCGGCCACTACGCCAAGGTGGTCGTCGACGCCGGCGGGCGGCGGGAGCTGCACCGGGCCGCGGACTGGGCGAAGGACCAGTCCTACGTGCTGGGGGTGCTCACCGCCGAGCAGCTCGAGCACGTGCTGCTCCCCCTGGCGGAGACCCCCTCCAAGGCCGAGGTCCGGGCCGAGGCCGCCCGCCGGGGACTGTCCGTGGCGCAGAAGCCCGACTCCCACGACATCTGCTTCATCCCCGACGGCGACACCCGGGGCTGGCTCGCGGAGCGCATCGAGATGGCCGAGGGCGAGATCCGTGACGTCGAGGGCAACGTCGTGGGCACCCACCCCGGGGCCAACGCGTTCACCGTCGGACAGCGCAAGGGCCTGCGGATCGGCACCCCCGCCCCCGACGGCAAGCCGCGCTTCGTGCTCGAGATCCGGCCGCGGACCAACGAGGTCGTCGTCGGCCCGGAGGCGATGCTCGCCGTCGACGAGCTGCGCGGGATCCGCCCCTCGTGGGCCGGGGCGCCCGTGCCCGAGGCGGCGCGGCTGCTGCGCCCCGGGGCCGCGGCCGGGGAGGCGTCGTCGCCGTTCCCGGTCCTGGCGCAGGTCCGCGCCCACGGGGACCCGGTCCCGGCCCGGGCGCATCTGGAGCTCGTCCGGGGGACCGGCGGCGCCCCGGAGCCCGAGCTCGTGGTCCGTCTCGAGGAGCCGATGCGCGGCGTCGCCCCCGGTCAGTCCGTCGTGCTCTACCAGGGCACCCGCGTCCTCGGGCAGGCCACCGTGGACCGCGCGCACTCGCTGTCCCGCCCCGACCTCGCGGACGGCGCGAGCGGGCACGGCACCGGCCGATAGACTGGCGGGCATGAGCGCACCGCACCCCCACGCCGCCGCCGACGTCCGGGCCCACCACGACTTCGACCCCACGGCGTCCTCGCTGCACAGCGGTGCGGAGCCCGCGGTGCTCGCCGAGCTGCAGGCCATCCGCGGCACCATCGACAACATCGACGCGGCCCTGGTGCACCTGCTCGCGGAGCGGTTCAAGGCCACCCAGCGCGTCGGCGTCCTCAAGGCCACCCACGGCCTGCCCGCCGGGGACCCGGACCGCGAGTCGGCCCAGATCGGCCGGCTGCGCGCGCTCGCCGCGTCCGCCCAGCTCGACCCCGAGTTCGCGGAGAAGTTCCTGAACTTCATCATCAGCGAGGTCATCCGCCACCACGTGGCCATCTCCGAGGGCCGCCGGCGCCAGGACCCCGACGAGTCGTGACGCCCTCCAACGCCCCCGACCCCCGGCGCACCGACCCCGACGTCCCGCACGTCGTGGGCACGGCCCTCGGCGCGATGCCCGGCACGGACGTCGTCGAGACGGTCACCCTGCTGCGCGGCGAGCTCGGGGCCCCGCACATCTCCTTCCTGCCCGCCCTGCCCGCCCGCGGGGCGGCCGCCGACCCCGTGGCCCGCACCGCCGCGGTGCTCGACGAGCTCCACGCGGACCGCCAGCCCCACGGGCTGCGCGTCTCCGGGGTCCCCGGCAAGGACTCCCGGGCCGCCCGGGCCCTGCTGGCCGGTGACGTCAACGTGCTCGCCGACGTGATCGGCGCCGAGAGCGGGCCCGACGACGCCCCGGTCAAGACGCAGCTGCTCGGCCCGCTCACCCTCGCCGCCCGGCTGCACCTGCACGCCGGGGAGCGCGCCCTCAGGGACCACGGCGCCCGCCGCGACCTCCGCGACTCCCTGGCCTCCGGCGTCACCGCGCACGTGCGGGCGGTGCGCGCCGCGGCCGCCGGTCGCGACGTCCTCGTCCAGCTGGACGAGACGGACCTGGAGCGCGTGCTCGCGGGCTCCCTGCCCACGATGAGCGGCTACCGGACCCTGCGGGCGGTGCCCGTGGCGGAGGCCCGGGCGTCCCTGCGCACCGTGGTGGAGGCCTGCCGGGAGGCGGGCGCCGCCGCCGTCGCCCTGCGGCTGCCGCCGGGGGTCGACCCCCGGCTGGCCGCGGAGGCCGGTGCCGACGCCGTGCAGCTGACGGCGCCCGAGGGCTCCGCGCGGGCCTGGGAGCCGCTCGCCGCGCTCGTGGAGGACGGCACCGAGCTCTGGCTCGGCCTCGTCCCCGTGCCTGCCGGCCGGACCGGTCCCCGTGCCCTCGCCGCGCGGACGTGGACGATCTGGCGGGACCTGGGGCTGCCCCCCACGGCGCTCGACCGTGTGCGGATCACCCCCCGGGAGGACCTCGACGCGCTGGGTCCCGAGGGGGTGCGCGACGTCCTCGCCCGGGTCACCGGGACCGCCTCGGCGCTCGCCCGCACCGCGGCCGAGGCCTGAGGCAGCCCGTGGGAACCGACACACTCCGCGCCGAGGTGCGCGGTCCGGCCGACATCGGCCACAATGCAGGTGGACCCCGGTCCAGCACGGTGCCCCGGATCCTCCGGGGCCACGGCGGGACCCGCCCTCGGCGGGACCGTCCTACCCCAGCGGAGAGGCGATGAACGCGCGAATACTGGTCGTCGACGACGACGCCGCCCTGTCGGAGATGATCGGGATCGTCCTGACCGCGGAGGGCTTCGAACCCGTGTTCTGCTACGACGGCGGCACGGCCGTGGACACGTTCCGCGCCGTGCGCCCGGACCTGCTGCTGCTCGACCTCATGCTCCCGGGCAAGGACGGCATCCAGGTCTGCCGCGAGATCCGCACGATCTCCGACGTCCCGGTCGTGATGCTCACCGCGAAGTCGGACACCGTCGACGTCGTGCGCGGGCTGGAGGCCGGCGCCGACGACTACGTCCCCAAGCCGTTCAAGCCGGCCGAGCTCGTGGCCCGCGTCAGGGCCCGCCTGCGACCCGTCGAGCGCGCCCACTCGTCCGAGCTGCGGATCGGTGACCTGACCATCGACGTCAGCGGGCACAGCGTGCACCGCGACGACCACGAGATCAACCTCACCCCGCTCGAGTTCGACCTGCTGACCGCCCTGGCCCGCGCCCCGCACCAGGTCTTCTCCCGCGAGATGCTGCTGCGCGACGTGTGGGGCTACCAGCACGCCGCCGACACCCGCCTGGTCAACGTCCACGTGCAGCGGCTGCGCTCCAAGATCGAGCGGGACCCCGAGAGCCCCGAGATCGTGGTCACCGTGCGCGGCGTCGGCTACAAGGCGGGCTCGTCCGCCCGATGACCCCGTCGGACGCCGTCGCCCCGCCCCGGCGTCGCGGGCCGGCCCGCACCCCGAGCCGCCGGCTGCGGCTGTTCCGGGTCCTGCTGGCCCGCCGCTGGCGGCAGTCCCTGCAGTTCCGCGCCATCGCCGTCTCCCTGTCCCTGACGGCACTGGCCTTCTTCGTCACCGGCAGCTTCCTCTCGCACCAGATCGCGGACCGGCTCTTCAAGGAGCGCCTCGACCAGGTCCTCGCCTCGGCCACCGCGGACTTCGACCAGGTGCAGGCCAGTTTCGACGCCTCGGACGCCTCCGACCGCGACGAGCTGCAGGCCCTCGTCGCCTCGACCCTGGGGGCGCTGTCGGTCGACGGCGCCGAGACCGAGCGCTGGATCCTGCTGCCGATGGACTACACCAGCGGCCAGACCCTGATCCCGGCGCAGAGCCAGAGCCCCTGGATGACCTCGAGCACGGTCCCGCAGGAGCTGCAGGAGCGGCTCGCGGAGCAGGAGGGCGTGTTCTGGCAGCCCGCCTCGGTCCCCATGAGCGAGAACGGGGACGAGGCCCCGGTCATCGTCGTGGGCACGGTGGTCGACCTCTACCAGAACTCCCGCTACGGGCTCTACCTCGTCTACGACTTCTCCGAGCCCCAGCGCACCCTGGACGCGATGCACGCGGTGCTGCTGCTGTCGGTGGTCGTGCTGCTCCTGCTCGTGGGCGCGATCGTCTGGTACGTCACCCGCGAGGTCGTGCGCCCCGTCTCCGGCACCGCACGGGTCGCCGAGCAGCTCGCCGACGGGGACCTGGGCGTGCGCCTGCCCGTCAGCGGCTCGCACGAGGTCGCCCGGCTCGCCCGCTCGTTCAACCGGATGGCCGACAGCCTGCAGGACCAGATCACCCAGCTCGAGCAGCTGTCCTCGATGCAGCAGACCTTCGTCTCCGACGTCTCCCACGAGCTGCGCACCCCGCTGACCACGGTCCGGATGGCGGCGGAGGTGCTCTTCAACGCCCGCGAGGACTTCGACCCCGTGAACCGGCGGTCCGCCGAGCTGCTCTACCACCAGGTGGACCGCTTCGACTCCCTGCTGGCCGACCTGCTCGAGATCTCCCGCTTCGACGCGGGGGCGGCCCGGCTGGAGGTGGCCAGCGTCGAGCTGTTCTCGGTCGTCCACGACGTCGTGGAGGGCGCGGCCCCGCTGGCCGTCTCCTCGGGCTCGACCGTGCGCGTGCGCTCCGAGCTGTCCCGGTGCACCGTCCAGGGGGACCAGCGCCGGATCGAGCGGATCCTGCGCAACCTCGTGGTCAACGCCCTGGAGCACGGGGAGGGCCGGCCCATCGACATCGTCGTGGGAGCCTCGGAGGTCGCCGCGGCCGTGGCCGTACGGGACCGGGGCATCGGGATGACCGAGGAGGAGGCGGACAAGGTGTTCAACCGCTTCTGGCGCGCGGATCCCGCCCGGGCCCGCACCACGGGCGGGACCGGGCTCGGGCTGGCCATCGCCACCGAGGACACCCGGCTGCACGGAGGCCGCCTCGACGTGTGGGGCGCGCCGGGGGAGGGGGCGTGCTTCCGGCTCACCCTGCCCCGGACCCGCGGCCGGCGCCTCGGCGCGGAGGACGTGAGCCCCCTCGGGCTGCCCCCGGACCCCCTCGCCTACCCGGAGACGGCGGAGGTGACGGCCACCGGGACCCTGGTCCTGACGTCGGCGCGGCAGCCCGAGCCGGCGCCCCCGGCCGCGTCGGCCGCGGCGCCGGCCGACGCGGAGGAGGACCGCGGATGAGCAGGACCCCCCGCCGGCGGACGGCGGCCGCCGCGCTGTGCCTGGCCGCGGCCGTGGCGGTCGGCGGCTGCGGCGCGATCCCGCGCTCGGGCCCGGTGCACCGCCACGCGGAGCCCACGCGCACCGCGGCCGAGCCGACCTACGACGTCGATCCCGCAGGCCCCCAGGAGGGGGCGGAGCCCGAGCAGATCGTCCGCGGCTTCCTCGCCGCCGGGACGGGCGTGGGCGACGACTACTCGGTGGCCCGCGAGTACCTCACCCCGGAGCTCGCCGCGACCTGGCACCCGGACGCGCGCACCATCGTGCACCGGGGGGACCCCTCGCTCGTGCCCCGCCTCGAGCAGAACGAGTACCGGATGAGCCTCGAGGTGGAGTCCGTGGTGGACGGCACGGGCGTGATCGAGCGCAAGCCCGCGGGGGCCACCGAGGTCCTCGACTTCGACGTCGTCCAGGTGGACGGGCAGTGGCGGATCTCGGACGCCCCGGACGCCACCGTGCTCACCCGCACCGACTTCGAGGAGATCTTCGAGCCGCACCAGCTCTACTTCACCGACACGGACCTGACCAACGTCGTCACGGATCCCCGCTGGTTCCCGGACCGGGCGCCCGTGTCGACGTCGATCGTCCGCGCCCTGCTCGGCGGTCCCGCCCCCTATCTGCGGGGAGCCGTGAGCACCGCCTTCCCCGCCGGCACCACCCTGTCGGGCTCGGCGGTGCCCGTGCAGAACGGCACGGCCACCGTGGAGCTGAGCGTGCCCGACTTCGACCCGGCGAACATCGAGACCAACCGCCGGATGCACGACCAGCTCTCGCTGAGCCTGCGCTCCCTCACCGCCGTGAACGACGTGGAGCTGCTCGTCGGCGGCGCGCCCGTGGAGCTCGGGGCGGGATGGACGGACACGGCGCCCGTGCAGGACGTGACGGTCCCGTCCCGGCAGATCGGGCTGCGCAACGGCGAGCTCGTGTTCTACCAGGGCGGCCAGACCGACGACGTCGACGGACTGCCCCCGCTGGACGACCACCGCCCCTCCAACCCGGCGATGGACGCGGCCGCCGAGCACTTCGCGTTCGTGGACTCCGGCACCGGCTCCCTGGTGACCGTGTCCCGCGACGCCGAGCCGGTGGAGCGCTTCAGCGGGACCGGGCTGACGCGCCCGAGCTTCGACGAGCACGGGTGGGTGTGGACCGCGGACTCCGCCGGGGCGGTCCGCGCCGTGGGGCCGGGGGCCCGGGGCCGGGAGCCGGTGCGCGTCGAGGCACCGTGGCTCGCGGCGCGGTCCGCGACGTCCCTGCGGATCTCGCGTGGGGGCACGCGCGCGCTCGTGGTCACCCAGGACGACGGGGTCTCGCAGGTGTGGCTCTCCGGCGTGGTGCGCGGACCCGACGGGACGCCGCTGCGGCTCAACGAGCCCTACCGGGTGGCCGCCGACGTCGAGGCGGACGTGGCACTGTGGCTCAGCGACCGGGAGTTCGTGACCGCCCCCGTCGGCGGGCCCGAGTCGGTCCGCCCCCGGCTCTACGACGTGTCGGGACGCCACCGGGAGCTGCCCGGCATCGAGGGCCTCACCGGTCTCAGCGGCGGCAACGGCACGTCCTCCGTATACGCCGTGGCCGGCGGGGCGCTGCACATGCTCACCGGCAACGCCTGGGCACCGCAGAGCGACGAGGTGCGGGACACCGCGTTCGCCGGCTGACGGGCGCGCCGCGCTCCACAGGCACGGGAGTCCGGACCCGGGAGGGGCCCGCCGCGGGCCGTCCGCGGCGGGCCGAGGATGGGTCCATGCCCAGCACACCGTCCTGCGCCCGCCGCCTGGACCGCGCGGCCACCCGGGTCCTCGACCGTCTGGCCGAGGCCGCCGAGGTCCTCGTGCCCGTGGAGTGCGCCGTCTGCCGGGCGCCGGGGACCGCGCTGTGCCGGCCCTGCCGCCTCCTGCTGCGCCGGTCCTGCGCGCGGCCGTTCGAGGCGTCCTCGGCCGCACCGCTGCTGGACCCGCCCCTGCCGGTCACCGCTGCGGGCCGCTACGCCCACGAGCTCGCGGCCTGCCTGCTCGCCCTCAAGAACGCCGGACGCACCGACCTCGCCCCCGTCCTCGCGGCCGGCCTGGCCACGGCCCTGCGCTCGGCCGCGCCGTCCTGGCCCCCGGGGCCCGTGCTGCTGGTCCCGGTCCCCACGGCGCCGTCCGCCCTGCGCCGCCGCTGGTTCGACCCCGTGCGCGTCCTGCTGGAGGACTGCGCGCGCCGGGGGGTGCTCCCCGCGGGGACCGCGGTGGCCAGGCACCTGCGGCACCGCGGGGCGGCCGGCCCGGGCGGCGGGCCCGCGCAGAAGCGGCTCGGCCGAGCGGGCCGGCGCACCGGCCCGGCGGGGTCCTTGCGGGCCACGGCGCCGGCCGGGGCCCGCTGCGTCGTCGTCGACGACGTCCTGACCACGGGGGCGACGCTCGCGGAGGCCGCCCGGGCGCTGCGGGCCGGCGGCGCCGAGGTCGTGGGCGCCGTGGTGCTCGCGGCCGTGCGCCCGCCCGCGGTTCCGCTCACCGCTGATTCCCTCCCGGCACGTCCGGGGCCTGGTGAATATCCCCTGTGATTCCACTAACGTTGAGTCACGGGACGCAACAATCCTCCCGGGTGGGCGGCCCCATCCGCCCACGTCACCCCCGACAATTGGAGGGCATCATGGAACTGAACGTCATGGGGCGCAACGTCGCCGTACCGGAGCGGTTCAAGGAGTACGCCGCCGAGAAGGTCGTCAAGTTCGAGGAGCTGGGCGAGAAGGTCCAGCGCATTGATGTCAAGGTCACCAAGGACCACGCGCTGCCGGGCCACCAGGGCATGGGCGTGGAGATCACGGTGTCCGGACGCGGTCCCGTCCTGCGGGCCGAGGCGCGCGGCGACGACAAGTTCGCTGCCTTCGACGAGGCCTACAGCAAGCTGCTCGAGCGGCTGCGCCGGGCGCGCGACCGCCGCAAGGTGCACCGCGGCGCCCACCGTCCCACCGCCGTTCACGAGGCCACCGGCGCGCTGCCCGTGGTCCCGAGTTCCGGGCCCATCTACGCCACCGCCGAAGAGCTCGCGACCGCCGAGCAGGAGGCCTTCGACCAGAGCGTCAGCCTCACCGACGCGGTCACTCCCGTCGAGATCCGGCGCAAGCGGTTCCCCGCCGCCGAGCTGAGCGTCGACGAGGCCGTCGACCACATGGAACTGGTCGGCCACGACTTCTACCTCTTCCTCGACAAGGAGACGGGGGAGCCCTCCGCCGTCTACCGCCGCAAGGGCTGGAGCTACGGCGTGATCAGCCTCAGCGAGGACGGCGGGCAGCCCGAGGAGAGCGTCCGGGCGTACCAGGCCGAGGCCGCCCACTGAGCCAGCACTCCTGAGGAGCGGGGCGCGCACGGCTGGGAGCCGCCCGGATCCCGGCCCGGGGGAGCCCGGTGGCTGCGGCCACCGGGCTCCGTCGTGCCCGACGGGGCGGGCCCGCTCCCGTAGACTGGAACAGGTGCCGGATCCCCCCATCAGCCCAACACGGCAGTCGAACACCGAGGAGCGTGTGCACGTGGCGTCATTCCTGGAGAAAGTCCTCAGGACCGGAGACAAGAAGGTCCTGACGAGGCTGCGGTCGTACACGACCGCCATCAACAGTCTCGAGGACGGCTTCCGGGAGTTCACCGACGCGGAGCTGCGCGCCGAGACGGACGCGTTCCGCGCCCGGGTCGCCGACGGCGAATCGCTCGACCGGCTGCTGCCCGAGGCGTTCGCGGTGGTCCGCGAGGCGGCCTCGCGCACCCTCGGCCAGCGCCACTACGACGTCCAGCTCATGGGCGGAGCCGCGCTGCACCTGGGCAACATCGCCGAGATGAAGACCGGTGAGGGCAAGACGCTGGTGGCCACCGCCCCCGCCTACCTCAACGCGCTCTCGGGCAAGGGCGTGCACGTCGTCACCGTGAACGACTACCTGGCCGAGTACCAGGCCAATCTCATGGGCCGGGTGTACCGCTTCCTCGGCATGGAGACCGGCGTGGTGCTGGCCAACCAGGACCCCGCCACCCGCCGGCAGCAGTACGTCGCCGACATCACGTACGGGACCAACAACGAGTTCGGCTTCGACTACCTGCGCGACAACATGGCGTGGAGCCCCGACGAGCTCGTCCAGCGCGGGCACAACTTCGCGGTCGTCGACGAGGTGGACTCCATCCTCATCGACGAGGCGCGCACCCCGCTCATCATCTCCGGGCCCGCCTCCGGCGAGGCCAACCGGTGGTACACCGAGTTCGGGCGCCTCGTGCAGCGGCTGCGCCCCGGCACCGACTACGAGGTCGACGAGAAGAAGCGCACCGTGGGCGTGCTCGAGTCCGGGATCGAGAAGGTGGAGGACTGGCTCGGCATCGACAACCTCTACGAGTCCCAGAACACCCCGCTCATCGGCTTCCTGAACAACGCCATCAAGGCCAAGGAGCTCTTCCGCGCCAACAAGGACTACGTGGTGCTCAAGGGCGAGGTCATGATCGTCGACGAGCACACCGGCCGCATCCTCGCCGGGCGCCGCTACAACGAGGGCATGCACCAGGCCATCGAGGCGAAGGAGGGGGTGGAGATCAAGGCGGAGAACCAGACCCTCGCCACGGTCACCCTGCAGAACTACTTCCGCCTCTACGAGAAGCTCTCCGGCATGACCGGCACGGCCGAGACCGAGGCCGCCGAGTTCATGAACACCTACGGGCTGGGTGTCGTGTCCATCGAGACCCACCGCCCGCTCGCCCGCATCGACCGCTCCGACCTCGTCTACAAGAACGAGGTCGCCAAGTTCGCCGCCGTGGTCAAGGACATCGAGGAGCGGCACGCGAAGGGCCAGCCCGTCCTCGTGGGCACCGTGTCGGTCGAGAAGAGCGAGTACCTCTCGAAGCTGCTCGCCCAGCGCGGGGTCCGCCACGAGGTGCTCAACGCGAAGAACCACGCCCGGGAGGCCTCGATCGTCGCCCAGGCCGGCCGCCGGGGCGCGGTCACGGTGGCCACGAACATGGCCGGCCGCGGCACCGACATCATGCTCGGCGGCAACGCCGAGTTCAACGCCGTGGACCGGATGCGCGAGCGGGGCCTGGACCCCCAGCGGGACGCCGAGGAGTACGAGCGCGTGTGGCCCGAAGTGCTGGCCGCGTGCGAGGCGGAGACCAGGGCGGAGCACCAGGAGGTCGTAGAGGTGGGCGGACTCTACGTCCTGGGCACCGAGCGCCACGAGTCACGGCGCATCGACAACCAGCTGCGCGGCCGGTCCGGACGCCAGGGGGACCCGGGCGAGTCCCGCTTCTACCTGTCCCTGGCGGACGACCTCATGCGCCTGTTCAACGCCGGTGCCGCCCAGCGGCTCATGGCGGGGGCCCCGGACGACACCGCGCTCGAGCACAAGATCGTCTCCCGGGCCATCGCCTCCGCGCAGAGCCAGGTCGAGGGGCGCAACGCCGAGCAGCGCAAGAACGTGCTGAAGTACGACGACGTCCTCAACCGCCAGCGCGAGGCCGTCTACCGCGACCGCCGCCGCGTCCTGGAGGGCCACGACCTCAAGGGCCAGATCGCCCAGTTCGTCGACGAGGTCGTCACGTCGACCGTCGAGGACCGGACGGCGGCGGGCCACCCCGAGGACTGGGACCTCGAGGGCCTGTGGGAGTCGCTGCGCACCATCTACCCCGTGACCCTCACGGTCGACGAGGTCGTCGAGGAGGCGGGCGGGCGCACCCGCCTGACCGCCGAGTTCCTGCGCGAGCAGGTCCTCTCCGACGCCCGCCTCCTCTACGCCCAGCGCGAGGAGGAGGTCGGTGCGGAGGCCATGCGCAATCTCGAGCGCCGCGTGCTGCTGTCGGTCATCGGACGCAAGTGGCCCGAGCACCTGTACGAGATGGACTACCTCAAGGAGGGCATCGGCCTGCGCGCCATGGCCCAGCGCGACCCGCTCGTCGAGTACCAGCGCGAGGGCTACGCGATGTTCCAGGAGATGATGGGCGCGATCCGCGAGGAGACGGTCTCCACGCTGTTCCGGATGGAGATCCGCCGTCAGCGCGTGGGGGCCGACGGCGGCGCCGTGGACCTGCAGATCCCGCGCCAGCCGAGCTTCCTGCAGTACACCGCCCCCGGGGAGACGGGTGGCACGCAGACGCGGGTCGAGCCGGCACCCGCGGTGGCGCGCGCGGCGGACGGGGCGGCCCCCGCGGCGGAGGAGGCCCCGAACCGGGCGGGGCGCCGGGCCCGGGCCCGGGCCGGCGGCGCCGAGACCTCCGAGGGCTGAGCCGGCGGGAGCGGAGCCGACGGGGCGCGCCGGCTCAGCCGACCTCGAGCTCGGTGACGCTCCAGCCCTGTCCCAGGCGTTCCACCCGCATGGCCACGGCCCGGCCGCGGCGGGGCTCGACCACCACGAGGGCGACCTCGTAGACCCCGCGGTCCACCCGGCAGACCCGGCACCGGCGGACGTGCGGATTGCGGTGCAGCTCCTGCAGGGCGGGCTTGGCCTCGAACTGCTCCTGCAGCAGCCGCAGCATGTCCGCGCGCTGCTGGAAGCGCTGCACGATCTCCGGGGTGGTCCACCGGCCCAGCTGCGCCGCCGGCCGGCTGCCGCCGAGCACCTCCACGGCCGCCTGGCCGATGGACCGGGCGAGCGCGGTGACGCGGGCCAGCTCGTCCTCGGCGCTGTGGGCCATGACGCGTGTGGCGCCCCAGGTGTACCCGCCCGGAGCCGTGGGCGGGCCGGGCCGTGCCCGGCGGACCGGCGGCGGGGCCGGTGGACGCCCTGGGGCGGTGGCGAGCGGCCGGGTGAGGGGGTCGGAACCGGCGGCGGGTGCGTCCATGACGGGCCTCCTGGGATCGGTGCGCTGGTGGGTCGGGACGTGGGCGGTGTCAGCGGTCGCCGGGGCCGGGCACCACGAGTCGTTGCCCGGGTCGCAGCAGGTGGGGACCGCAGGGGAGCGCGTGCCGGTTCAGCTCGTACCAGGCAGGCCAGGCGCGGGCGATCTGCTCGTCCGTGGCCCCGGGGCCGAGCTGCGCCGCGGCGAGGGACCACAGGGTGTCGCCGCGCAGCACGGTGACGGCGCCGTCGACCGTGCGGCCCGCCGGTGACGGGGGCGGAACGGACGGGGCGTGCGCCAGCGGGGGCCTCGTGCCCGGGAGAACGGTCTCCGCGCGAGGAGCCGCCGGGGGAGCGGTCGCCGGGGAAGCCGTCGGCGCGGGCCCGGAGTCCGGCGCGGGCAGCGGTGCCGGCGCGCCGGGGGAGGACCCGGGGAGTCCGTGCACCGCCGCACTGCCGCCCCAGAAGGGTGAGGGGGCCTCGTCGGCGACCGCGCCCTGTGCAGCGACGAGCTGCAGCCCCAGGGCCGCGGCGGCGGCCCGGCGCAGCAGCGCCGGGGACCACCGCCCGCACAGCCTGCCCAGGCGCTCCCAGCGGTGCCGCCGGGCGAGCACCGCCAGGAGGGCGAGGGCGGCCGCCGCGCTCCAGACCACGACCACCGCACAGCCGAGGGCGGCGGCGCCCAGCCCGATCAGCAGCTCCGGACCAGGGTGGCCCCGGGACGGACCCGCGGGCATTGCGCCGCCGAGCACAGGGCGGCTGAGCACCGCGCCGCTGGCGGCGAGCGCGAGCCCGAGGGCCGGGACCAGCAGGACCGGCCACCACGGAGACGTGGTCCCGTGGTCGGATCCAGTCGTGGTGTCCATGCTCTCCCCCGTCGTCCGCACCGCTTCAATGCTGTTTGGAGCTTTTTGACGTCCTTTGATGCTCTTTGACGTCATGGACGTTGTTTAGCACCGTGGTGCGTCCGGTGTAAAGGGGTGCGTGCTCCGCGGTGGACGCGGTGCTCCTTGACCGCCGTACGGGGCGGTCCTACGTTGAGGGTCTGCGCGGCCGGGCGTCCCGGGCGCCGGAGGGAGGCCCGGGTGCGCTGGGAGCAGCTGTTCGCGGACATGGAGGCCCAGCTGGCCGCCGCGGGCCAGCTGGCCCTCGAGGCCGAGGCGGCGGACCAGGCCCGGGCCGAGTACTCGCGCGTGCTCCTGGCGGACCGGCTGCGGGTGCGGCGCGGGGAGCCGGCGCGGGCGCTGCTGGTCGGATCCGTGCCGGTCGAGGGCCGGGTGCGCACGCTGGGCGCCGGCTGGGTCGCCCTGGAGGACCGGGGCACCGAGCACCTCGTGCCGCTGGACGCCGTCCTGTGGTGGGAGTCCCTGGGGCGTGGCTGGGACCCGGCCGAGGACGCCGTGGCGCTGCGCCTCGGGCTGGCGCACGCGCTGCGGGCGCTCGCCCGGGCCAGGGCCCGGGTGCGGATCCGGCTCACCGGCGGCGGACCGCTGGGGGAGCTCGACGGGACGATCGACGGCGTGGGAGCGGACTTCGCCGACCTGGCCCTGCACCCGGACGACGACTACCGCCGACGGGGCAGCGTGACCGCCTCGCGCGCCGTGCCCTTCTCCGCGCTGGTCTGCGTCTCCTCGCTCGCCGGCGCGTGAGCGCCGTCCGGTGGAGGCCGGGCGCCGGTCAGTCCAGCGAGCCGGAGCGCACCGCCTCGGCGGTGCGCTCGTAGCCGCGGGCGATGTACTCCTCCAGCTTGGCCGTCTCGACCCGCCACTGCCCGCGCCCGCCCACCTGGATGGCCGGCAGGTCCCCGCTGCGCACCAGAGCTCTCGCCTGCGTCGCCGAGACGTTGAGGATCTCGGCGACGTCCGCCAAGGTCAGGAAGCGCTGCTGCGCCATGCTCCGCCTCCTCGTTCGTCATTGCTCTCCTGCTCCAGTCTGCCACCGAAGGCCCCCGGGCGGCCTCCCGTCCACAGGAGCCGATGCGGTTCCGCGCACGGGGGCGACCGCCGGGGCACCGGCGCGGGCCTGTCCCCAGTTGTGCACCGGCCGGTTCCCGCGGTCCTGCCGCGCAGGCAGAATGTGGGCGACGAGCGCGGCCCCGGGCCGCGCCCACGAACGAGGGAGGCGGTCGCCGATGAGCGGCACGGTCAGGGGCGCGGACGCCGCGTCGGCCCGGTTCAGGAGGCCGACCTGGAAGGACCCGCGGCTGCTCACCGGGCTGCTGCTCGTGCTGCTCTCCGTCGCCGGGGTGACCGCGGTGGTGGCCGCGGCCGACCGGACGGACCCCTACCTGGCCGCCGCCCGGGACATCGAGGTCGGGCAGGCCGTGACCGCGGGGGACGTCGTGGCCGTCGAGGTCCGCCTGCAGGACGCCGCCGCGCTGTACGTCCCCGCGGAGGCCGCTCCGGGTCCGGACGCGGTGGCGACGCAGCGGATCCCGCAGGGCCAGCTGCTGCCCGGGGCGGCCCTCGGCACGGCCGACCGACTGGACCGGAAGCCGGTCGCGGTGCCGATCGAGCACCCGCTGCCCGAGGACGCGGCGGCCGGCTCGCGCGTCGACGTCTGGGTCGCCGCCCAGAAGCCCTCCGGCCGCGGCCACGAGTCCGCGCGCCTGCTGCTGCCCGCCGCGGAGATCGCCGCGGTGGCCGAGGAGCAGACAGCCCTCGGCGCGGGCCGCGGCACGGTGGTGCACGTGCTCGTCGAGGACGGCCCGATGGAGGAGCTGGTGGACGCCCTCGGCAACGACGCCAGGGTCACCCTCGTGTGGAACCCCACGGGCGCCCCGTGACGAGCCTTCCGGTCATGGCCCTCGGGATCTCCACGTGGCCCCTCGTCGACGGCATCGAACGGCTGCACGGACCGGTCACGGTGGTCCGGCGCTGTCTGGACCTCACCGAGCTGCTGGCCGCGTCCCGCGCCGGGCTCGGCCGGGCCGCCCTGGTCGCGGAGGGCGCCGAGGACCTCACCGCGAGCCTGCTGGAGCAGCTCCGGCTCGGCGGAGCCGTGCCGCTGGTGCTCGAGGGCCACGACCACCACCGGCTCGCCGGGCTCGGTGCCGTGGTCGTCCCCGGGCGTGCGGACCCCGCCGACGCCGCGCGCCTCGTCGAGGAGGCGGTGGCCGCCGCGTCGGGGGCGCCGAGCGCCGTGGGCTATGCCGACGTCGTCGCGACGGCCCCGGAGCAGCGGACCCCCGGCGGGGCGCTGCACCCCGATGAGGAGGCCCTGCCCGGCACGGATCCGACGGGCCGACCCCGGCCCGGGCGGATCGTGGCCGTGTGGGGTCCCACGGGGGCGCCGGGCCGGACCACGGTGGCCGTGAACCTCGCGGCGGAGCTCGCCCTGCTCGGCGAGGACACGGCACTGGTGGACGCCGACACCTACGGGCCCTCGGTGGCCGCCGCCCTCGGGATGCTGGACGAGGCGGCGGGGCTCGCCCAGGCGTGCCGCCTGGCCGACCAGGGGCGGCTCGACGGACCCGCGCTGCGCCGGACCGCCGCCGACGTGGCGGTGGCGGGGCGGACGGTGCGGGTGCTCACCGGCCTCACCCGCCAGGACCGGTGGCCCGAGCTGCGCTCGGGCGCCGTGGCCGCGGTGCTCGAGCGCTCCGCCCAGGAGTTCGGGACGACGGTCGTGGACTGCGGCTTCGCCCTCGAGGCCGACGAGGAGCTCACTCTCGACGCGATGGCGCCCCGCCGGCACGCCGCGGCGCTGACGGTCCTGGAGCGCGCGGACGTGGTCGTGGCCGTGGGCGCCGCGGACACCATCGGCGTGCCGAGACTGGTCAAGGGGCTCCCCGACGTCGCGGCGGCCGCGCCCGGTGCCCGGCTCGTGGTCGCGGTCAACAAGCTGCGCCGCTCCGCGGCGGGACGCTCCCCGGAACTGGGGATCCGGGAGGCGTGGGCCCGCTTCGGCTCCGGGCCCGCGGTGGAGCACTTCGTGCCCTGGGACCCCGAGGCCTTCGACGAGGCCCTGCTGGCGGGCGCCGTGCTGGCAGAGACCGCCGCAAGCTCGGCCGCGCGGGCCGCCCTCCGGCTGCTCGCGGACCGGGTGCTCGCCGACCCGGGGGATGCTGAGGCCGCCGGGCCGCCGGTGCGCGGCACTAGGCTGGGCAGCAGGATCGGGGCCTGGCTGCGCCGCTGATCCCGGGGAGACCGACCGGCTCCTCCGCCCGCGACGACCGGAGGCCACGTGGCGTTCACGGAAGCTCTGAGGAACAGCCGGGACTTCGGGCCCGGCGACTACGAGTGGCTGCATCTGCTCGTGGGGGACTGGCAGCTCATCTCGGACCTCGCCTTCGGGGACCTCGTCCTGAGCTTCCCCATGGACTACATCCCCGCCGCGGGCAGCGGCAACGGCCGCGGCATGCCCGCCCCCCGCAGCACGTTCCAGGTGCTCGCCCACGTCCGCCCGGCGACCGGGCCCACGGTCTTCCACCGGGACATGGTCGGTGAGCAGATGCCCGAGGAGCTGGCCGGGCCACTGCGCGCCGCCTGGGTCGGGCGGCGGATCGAGCTCCTGCGCGCGGCCGGGGAGCAGCCCGCCACCGCCGCTCAGGTCAAGATCGTGCCGCTCGTGCGCAACGGCCGCACGATCGCCCTGCTGACCGTGCACACCGGGCGGAGGCCGGGACAGGTCTCCTCGCTGCAGGAGGTCGTCTACCGTGAGACCGCCGACGTGCTGCTGCGAATGGCCAACGAGGGGCTGTGGCCGGACTTCTCCGCGCCCACGGGCTCGCGCCGGGGCGCGCCGCGGGTCGGGGACGGGGCCATCCGGCTCGACACCGACGACCGTGTCTCCTACGTCTCGCCCAATGCCGAGTCCGCGCTGCGCCGGCTGGGGATCGACGGCGAGCTGGTCGGGAAGCGCCTCATGGACGTGGTCCCGCCAGCGCTGGGTGCCGGGACCGACCCGGACGAGACGCTCGCCCCGGTGCTCAGCGGACGCACGGCCTGGCGCACCGAGGTCGAGGGGGCCCGCGTGAGCGTGAACTTCCGCTCGGTGCCCCTGCGCGACCGGTCAGGCCGCCGGGGCGCGGTGCTGCTGTGCCGCGACGTCACCGAGCTGCGCCGCCGGGACCTGGAACTCGTCTCGAAGGACGCGACCGTCCGGGAGATCCACCACCGGGTCAAGAACAACCTGCAGACCGTCTCCGCCCTGCTGCGCCTGCAGGCCCGGCGGATGACCACCGACGAGGCCCGGCACGGGCTCGAGCAGGCGATGCGCCGGGTGGCCACGATCGCGATGGTGCACGAGACCCTCTCACAGGGGTTCTCGCAGAACGTGGACTTCGACGAGCTCATCGAGCGGCAGTTCCGGCTGGCCGCGGAGGTGGCCACTCCGGAGCAGTCGGTGCGCACCCGGATGATCGGCGAGTTCGGGGAGCTGCCGACCCGCCTGGCCACCCCGCTGGCGCTCGTGATCAACGAGCTGGTCACCAACGCGGTCGAGCACGGACTGGCCGAGGGGACCGGGACGGTGACCCTGGAGGCCTCCCGGGTGCCCGACGAGGAGGGCACCGGCGAGCTGCTCGAGGTCGTCGTGAGCGACGACGGCGCGGGGATGGGTCCCGTCGTGATCGAGGAGTCCGGCGCGGGCGCCTTCCGGCGGGCGGACACCGGTGAGGGTCTGGGGATGCAGATCGTCCGCACCCTGGTGGCCGGGGAGCTGGGCGGGTCGATCCGCTGGTCCCCGCGCCAGTACGGCGGCACCGAGGTGACGGTGCGGGCCCGCCTCGACGACCGGTCCGCCGGCCCCTGACGCAGAAGGACCGGGACCCCACGGGGGTCCCGGTCCTCGAACACCGCGGACGTGAGCGTCCGGGCGGAAGCCTCAGGAGGCGCGGCGGGCGCGGGCTGCGCGGCGCTTGAGGGCGCGGCGCTCGTCCTCGCTCATCCCGCCCCAGACACCGGCGTCCTGGCCGGACTCGAGGGCCCACTGCAGGCAGGTGTCCATCACGGGACAACTGCGGCACACGGCCTTGGCCTCCTCGATCTGGAGCAGAGCAGGTCCGGTGTTGCCCACGGGGAAGAACAGCTCGGGATCCTTCTCCAGGCATGCTGCGCGACTACGCCAATCCATGGTCAGCGATCGCTCCTTTCAAGGACGGGTCCCGGCGCACAGGGCAGAACGATCCTGCGGCAGGGGCGTCCGGGACAAGAGAAAAGGCCCATTCGCACGGGCCTTGTGAGGAACTGTCGTCAACCTTCCCATGTCGCAGGGGTGTGGACAAGGGGTTTGGGGCGCCGGTCACACCCGTGTCGGTGAGGCCTTGCTCACAGCGCGGCCGGTGCGGGAGCGCCCGGCAGGCCCCCGGCGGCGGGCGGCGCACTAGGGTGACGGGAGGCGCTGCCGCCGGCGCCCCCGCCACCCGGTCGGAAGGAGACCGCCACCATGTCCACGTCCTCCCCGGGCGCACGTCCGCGCGAGATCGCCGTCCTGGCCGGCGCGGTGCTCCTCGAGGCCCTCGCCCTCGCGGCGGCCGGGCTGCGCCTGGTCTGGACCCTGCTCTTCGAGCACCCCCTCACGGTGGGCGGCACGGTCTTCCTCGTGCTGGTCCTCCTCGGCGGCGCCGTGTGGCTGCTGCACGTGGGCCGCGGCCTGTGGCGGGGGTTCCGGTGGCCGCGGGCCGCGGCGCTCGTGGTCCAGCTCTTCCTCCTGGTGCTCGCCCTCCCGCTGCTCCAGGCGGGGCAGTGGGGCCTCGGCCTGGTGCCGGCCGTGCCGGCCGTCGTCGTGCTCCTGCTGCTGTTCCGCCCGGCCGTGCTGGCCTGGACGAGCCGCACCGTCAAGTAGCGGCGGGCCCGGGCCAGTACAGTGGGAGCGCCTGCGCCCGGCGTCGTCGTGGCCCGGCCGCCCAGGGTCTCCTCCTCCCGTGTCCCTGCCCGTCGAGAAGCCAACGAACAGGTGGTCTCCCGTGAAGCCCCGTCGCATCGTCATCGTCAGCCGCATCTTCGCCCCCGAACCGGCCGCGGCGTCCTTCCGGCTGCGCGCCCTGGCCCGGGGGCTCACCGAGTGCGGGGCGCAGGTGACCGTCCTCACCACGCGCCCGCCCGCGGGGACCGAGGTCGAGCCCGAGCCCTACCCGGTGCGGCGCTGGCCCGTCCTGCGCGACCGGTTCGACTACGTGCGCGGGATCGTGCAGTACCTCAGCTTCGACGTGCCCGTGTTCTTCCGCCTGCTGGCCACCCGCGCCGACCTCGTGGTCAGCGAGCCGCCGCCCACCACGGGAATGGCCGTGCTCGCCTCCTCGGCGCTGCGGGGCCGGCCCTACGTCTGGTACGCGCCGGACATCTGGACCACCGCCGCGGCGAAGATGGAGGTCTCGCCGCTGGTCAAGCGGGCCATGCGGGTGATGGAGACCATCGCCGCGCGCCGGGCCGCCGGGGTGCTGACCGTCTCCGAGGCCATGGGCCGGGAGCTGCAGTCCGTCACGGGCGTCGCGTGGGAGAAGGTGCTCGTGGCGGAGAACGGCATCGACACCGAGGTCTTCCGCCCCGACGGGCCCGTGGCCGACCCGGGCGCGCCCTACTTCGTCTACGCCGGGTCGATGTCCGAGTGGCAGGGCGCCGACGTCTTCGTCCGCGCCCTGCCCCGGGTCCTGCAGGCCCACCCCGACGCGCAGCTGCGCTTCTTCGGCCGCGGCTCCGACATCGACCGGGTCGAGGAGATCGCCGCCCGGGTGGCCCCGGGCCACGTCGTCTTCGAGGGGCTGCGCCCGGCCGCCGAGACCGCCGAGTGGACCCGCGGCGCAGTGGCCGCCCTCGGCGCCGTGGTCCCGGGCATCGGCTACGACTTCACCAAGCCCACCAAGATCTACGCGGCCGCCGCGTGCGGCACCCCGGTCGTCTACGCGGGGGCCGGGGTCGCCGCCGAGCTGGTGGAGGGCAACGGCCTGGGGGCGGCCGTGGACCACGACGCCGACGCGGTGGCCGACGCCATGATCGCCGCCCTGGACCGGCGGCGGGACCCGGCGCTCGCCGAGGAGAACGAGCGGCTGCGCCGCCGGCGCTCGGACTGGGCCGCCGAGAACGCCTCCCTGGCCGCCTCCGGCCGCCTCGCCGCCGAGTGGCTCCTTCAGGGCTTCCCGAACTGATCAGGTACTTTGGTACGCAGCGCACGCCCGGCGCGCCCGTGCCTCCCCCCACCGGTCGGACGTCGGCCGGGCCCACCAGGACACCAATGTCAGGAGTTTGCCCGTGAACGCAGATCTCGTCGTCGTCGGGTCGGGCCTCTTCGGCCTGACCGTGGCCGAGAGGGCCGCCAACGAGCTGGACCTCAACGTGGCCATCATCGACCGGCGGTCCCACATCGGCGGCAACGCCTACTCCGAGAAGGAGGAGCGGACCGGGATCGAGGTGCACCGCTACGGCGCCCACCTCTTCCACACCTCCAACGAGCGGGTGTGGGACTACGTCAACCGGTTCACCGGGTTCACGGACTACGTGCACCGGGTGTACACCCGGCACAACGGTGAGGTCTACCCGATGCCCATCAACCTGGGCACCGTCAACCAGTTCTTCCGCGCCGCACTCTCCCCGGCCGAGGCCCGGGCGCTGATCCAGGAGCAGGCCGGTGAGCTGGCCGGGACGGACCCGCAGAACCTCAACGACAAGGGCATCCAGCTCATCGGCCGGCCCCTGTACGAGGCGTTCATCAAGCACTACACCGGCAAGCAGTGGCAGACGGACCCCAAGGACCTGCCGGCCTCGATCATCTCCCGCCTGCCCGTGCGCTACACCTACGACAACCGGTACTTCAACGACAAGTACGAGGGACTGCCGGTCGACGGCTACACCGCGTGGCTCGAGCGCATGGCGGACCACCCGAAGATCGACGTCCGGCTGGACACCGACTTCTTCGACGACGGCCACGAGTACTCCCGCTCGGCCGTGCTCGGGCAGGTCCCGGTGGTCTACACCGGGCCCGTGGACCGGTACTTCGACTACGCCGAGGGCGACCTCTCGTGGCGGACCATCGACCTGGAGGAGGAGGTCCTGCCCATCGAGGACTTCCAGGGCACCCCGGTGATGAACTACCCGGACGCCGACGTCCCCTTCACCCGGATCCACGAGTTCCGCCACTTCCACCCGGAGCGCGACTACACCAAGGACGCCACGGTGATCATGCGCGAGTTCTCCCGCTTCGCGGAGAAGGGCGACGAGCCGTACTACCCCGTCAACACCTCCGTGGACCGGGAGAAGCTGCTGAAGTACCGTGATCTCGCCAACGGTGAGAAGGACGTCCTGTTCGGCGGCCGCCTCGGCACCTACAAGTACCTCGACATGCACATGGCCATCGGCGCCGCGCTGTCCATGGTCGACAACAAGATCAAGCCCCACTTCACCGGCGGGGCCACCATCGAGAGCGGGGGAGTGGACGCATGACCGCGACGACCCAGGACATCGACCGGACCGGCACCGGGGGCACCGCCCACCGGGTGCTGCAGGAGCTCGTCTTCCCGGCGAAGGACCGCTTCTCCACGCAGCCCCTCTACCTGGACAACCGGGCGGACACGGGCAGCGCCGTCCAGCAGGAGGACTCGGGGGAGCACCGCCCCCAGATCGTGGTCAACGTGGCCTCCGAGCCCGCGACCTCGAGCGGCGTGACGATCCTCGGCCGCACCTCCGTGCGCGTGCCGGCGCGCAGGACCGTCTCCTTCGCCACGTACTTCAACGCGTTCCCGGCCAGCTACTGGCGGCACAACACGCACCTGCGGGAGGTCGTGCTGCGCGTGCGCACCACCGGTCGCGGCACCGTGAACGTGCACAGCTCCAACGCCCGCGGCGAGTCCGTGCCGGTCTCCGTGCACGAGGTCTCGGGCCCGGACCACGTGGTCGAGGCCGTGCTGCCGCTGAAGGCCTTCGCCGACGGCGGGTGGTACTGGTTCGACCTGGCCGCGGCCGACGAGGACCTCGAGCTGCTCGGCGCCCAGTGGCTGGGCGACGGCACGGGCACCTCGGAGGGCACCGTGACCCTCCAGATCACCACCATGAACAAGCCCTCCTACTGCCTCACCAACGCCCGGCTGCTGGTCGAGCAGCAGGAGAACCTGCCGCAGGTCGCGCAGGTCGTGATCGTGGACCAGGGCAACCAGAAGGTCGTCGACGAGCCCGGCTTCAGCGAGGTGCAGGAGCGCTTCGGGGACCGGCTGCGGGTCATCGACCAGGGCAACCTCGGCGGGGCCGGCGGCTTCGCGCGCGGGATGTACGAGGCCGTCCGCGCGGACAGCACGTACGTGCTGCTCATGGACGACGACGTCGAGATCGAGCCGGAGGCCGTGCGGCGGGTCAGCGTGTTCGCCGACTTCTGCAAGCGGCCCACGCTGGTCGGCGGGCACATGATCGACCTGCTCAACCCCACGAAGATCCACAACTTCGGCGAGGCCATGGACCCGTACAGCTTCCAGTACGGCCCCGCGGGCGAGGGCGTGGAGGTCGGCCACGACTTCCGGCACAGCAGCCTGCGCAGCACGTCCTGGATGCACCGCCGCGTCGAGGTGGACTACAACGCGTGGTGGATGTGCCTGATCCCCACGCAGGTGATCCGCGAGATCGGCCTGGCCCTGCCCGTGTTCATCAAGTGGGACGACGTGGAGTACGGCATCCGTGCCAAGGCGGCCGGCTACCGGACCGTGTCCATGCCCGGCGTGGCCGTGTGGCACCTGGCGTGGGCGGACAAGGACGACACGATCAGCTGGCAGGCCTACTTCCACAAGCGCAACCAGCTCGTGGCCGCGCTCCTGCACTCGCCCTTCGACCGCGGGGGGGAGGTGCTGGGCCGCAACGGGGCCAAGGACCTCCGGCACCTGCTGTCCATGCAGTACTTCGCGGAGGAGGCCCGGGTGCTCGCGCTGCGGGACGTCCTGGCCGGGCCCGAGACCCTGCACGAGCTGCTGCCCCAGCGCATCCGCGACGTGCGCCGGATGATGACCCAGCACTCCGACGCGGTCTACCAGCCCGATCTGGACGCGTACCCGGCGGTCGCCGCGGCCAAGCCCCTGCGCACCCGGCGGCTCTCGGCGCCCCACGGGCTCAAGATCCTCACCTCCACCGCGTCCGCCCTGGTGCGCCACCTCGCGGTGAGCCCCCGGGAGGAGACCGAGGAGCGCCCGCAGGTGCACCTGCCGTACCAGGACGCCCGCTGGTGGCGGCTCACCCGCTACGACAGCGCCCTGGTCTCCGCCTCGGACGGCACCGGCTACACCTGGTACAAGCGCTCGCCCCGGGAGGCCCGCGCCCTGTTGGCGGAGTCCCTGCGGCTGCACGCCCAGCTGGCCCTGCGGTGGCCGGAGCTGTCCCGGCGCTACCGGGAGGCCCTGCCGGACGTGACGTCCATGGAGGCGTGGGAGGCGACCTTCCGCCGGCACTCGGAGATCGGCGCCTGATGGCCGGACCCACGGTCGTCCGCCACCCGTCCCCCGGGACGGGACTGCCGGCGGTGTTCCGCCAGCGCTACCTGCTGAAGCTGCTGGTCGACAAGGAGCTGCAGATCCGCTACCGGGGCACGGTCCTGGGCCTGCTGTGGTCCTACGTCAAGCCGGGCATCCAGTTCGTCGTCTTCTACGTGGCACTGGGGATCTTCCTCGGCCTGGAGCGGGGGATGGAGAACTACGCCGTCTACCTGTTCTCCGGGATCATCCTGATCAACTTCTTCTCGGAGTCCTTCGGCAACGCGGCCCGGTCGATCGTGGCCAACGCCAGCCTCATCAAGAAGATCTACCTGCCCCGCCAGATGTTCCCGGTGGCCTCCGTGTGGGTGGCCGGGGTGCACCTGCTCCCCCAGCTCGTGGTGATGCTCGTGGCGGCCCTGGTCGTGGGCTGGTCGCCCACCTGGATCTCCCTGCTGGCCATTCCGACGGCCCTGCTGGTCGTCGGGCTGCTGGGCACGGGCCTGGGCCTGCTCTTCGGGGCCGCCAACGTGTTCTTCCGCGACGCCGAGAACTTCGTCGACCTGATCGTCATGGTCAGCACCTGGTCCGCGCCCGTGCTCTACGCCTGGACCATGGTCCGTGACGTGCTGGGCCCGGTGTGGTTCGCGGGGTTCATGCTCAACCCCCTGACCGTGGCCGTGGAGCTCTCCCACGCGGCGTTCTGGCTGCCCACCACCACCCCCGGTGCCCACGAGGTGCCGCCCCACCTGTTCTCCCTGTGGACGCCGGTGGCGCTGCTCGTGGTCACGCTGATCATGCTCCTGGGCGACCTGACGTTCCGTCGCCTCGAGGGCCGTTTCGCGCAGGAGCTGTGACGATGAGTGCTGACCGGACCGCCGCACCGAACGAGCCCGCCGTGGTCGCCCACCACCTGGCCAAGGAGTTCTCCCTGCGCCACGCCCGCTCCCTCAAGGAGACGGCGATGTGGCTGGCCAAGGGCCGGCGCCAGGACATCTCCAACCGCTTCCGTGCCCTGGAGGACCTCAGCGTCACCATCCGGCCGGGGGAGAGCGTGGCGCTCGTGGGGCTCAACGGCTCCGGGAAGTCCACGTTCCTCAAGCTGGTCTCCGGCGTGATGAGCCCCGACGGCGGCTCGCTGCGGGTCAACGGGCGCGTGGCCGGGCTGATCGAGGTGGGCGCGGGCTTCCACCCGGACCTCACCGGCCGGGACAACGTGTACCTCAACGGCGCGATCCTCGGGATGACCAAGGAGGAGATCGACCGGAAGTTCGACCAGATCGTCGCTTTCTCCGAGATCGAGCAGTTCATCGACACCGAGGTGAAGTTCTACTCCTCGGGCATGTACCTGCGCCTGGCGTTCGCCGTCGCGGTCTTCACCGACCCGGACATCTTCATCATCGACGAGATCCTCTCGGTGGGCGACGAGCCCTTCCAGCGCAAGAGCCTGGGCCGGGTCAAGCAGCTCTCCGAGGAGGGCAAGACCCTGCTGGTGGTCAGCCACGACTTCGACGTGGTCCGCAAGGTCTGCGCCCGCGGGGTGTGGATCGAGCACGGCCGGGTCCGGGGCGACGGGCCCATCGACGAGGTGATCGCGCAGTTCCGGGCGGAGGAGCGCGACTGACCCGCACGCTTCCCGTGCCGGGACCCCGCGCGGTCAGCAGGCCGTGACCTCCCACAGCTCCGCCTCGCCCTCCGAGGCCACCAGCTCGAGGTTGGTCTCCGGACGGTCGCCCAGGGTGTCGATGGGCAGGTAGGGCCGTGCCCGGGGAGTGTCGATCTCCAGGTACTGCCGGCCGAAGTTCAGGACGTAGTCGATGCTCTCGGACTGCGCGAGCTCACAGGCCCGGGCGGGCTCCTCGACGGGCAGGCCCGCGATGATCTCAGCCAGCTGAGCACCGCCCGGTCCGCCGATGTGGTACTGGGTCACGTCGATGCCGGCCACTGCGTAGGCCAGGGAGCCCCCGTTCCACGGGTTGACGAGGATCACGTCGTCCTCGTCCGTCAGCTGTGGCAGTTGCTCGAGCAGCTCCATCTCGTCCTCGCTCAGGATCCCGTCCTCGTTGTCCCAGCCGAACCGTGCCTGCGTGGCCAGGAGGGTGTCACGCATGGTGCGCATCTGGGTGAGGGGCACCGAGGCGGCCAGCACGAGCACCACGGCGCCTCCGGCGGCCAGCTGCCGGGCGCGGGGGGTGAGCCGCTCCGGAGGGACGGCGGCCTCGGCGCGGCGGCGGAGGAGATCCGTGAGAGTGGCCGCGCCGAGCGCGATCAGCGGGACGGCTGCGACGGGAAGACTCGCGGCCAGCCGGAAGGAGTCCTGGTACCAGGACCCCACGGCCCACTCGCGCCAGGGGCCTCTGGGCGCGGAGGCGGCCACCACGTACAGGAACACCACCAGGAACTGTGCGATGCCCAGCCAGCGCAGCTCGCGCCGCACGATGGTGGCGGCGACCCCGAGGACGGTGAGGACCACCAGGAACCAGGGGATGTCCAGGCGGGCATTGGTGGCGTACAGCAGGGCCTCGCCGTAGGCCCCGGCGGGCGAGGTGTGCGCGAAGCGGATGAAGTCCGTCCCCAGGCTGTCCCACAGGTGGGCCCACGCGTACGCCGCCAGGGGCAGCAGGAGCCCGACCAGCACGGTCCTGCCCCGCCGCCGTGAGCCGAGCGTCCGCCGCACCGCGCCCCACCACGTGACCAGGACCATGGGGATGAGCAGCACGAGAAGCAACGTCCCGATGTTCGGGTGGGCAACCAGCGCCCCGCCCGTGACCACCATCCAGCAGAGACCGAGAAAGACCACTTGCGCAGGGGCGCGCCGGGCCCGCGTGACCCGTGAGTCCGCGTCCAGGCCGAGCAGGGTCGCCAGATAGCCCAGGGCCACCGGTGCCACGCTCAGTCCCAGCAGGTTCGGCAGGAGGGGGCCGAACTCGAGGATGGAGAACGGGAAGAGGGCGAAACCTGCCGAGGCGACACCGGCCACGACCAGCCCCACCGGGGAGGGCCCCACGAGGGTGCGTGTCAGGAACAGGCACGACGCCGGCCACACCAGCGCGGCCACGACGAACAGCACCACGTTGCTGGCAACCATCGGACTCTGGTCCGCCAGGGGGTAGGCCAGACCGGCGAGTCCGTGCCAGCCGGCGGGGTAGACCGCCACGGCCTTGTCCGGATTGACCATCCGGCCGAGGGTCAGCGACGAGGCGGAGGCCGTCTCCACGACGTAGCGGATGGCGTTGAGGTGGAAGATGTTGTCGTAGCGCTGAGCGAACCGGTCGGGTTCCGGGGCCACGAACAGCAGGCGCCGGGCCAGCAGGGCACCGCCCAGCAGGAGACCCAGTACGACGCTTCCCCGGTACACCGTGGGAGCGGGAAGCCCGAGAAGACCACGACCGTGGTCATCGGCGGTCCTGGAGGCCGGAGGGGACCCCGCCGTGGGGGCACGCCATCGCTGGAACAGCAGGCCCAGAACTCCGGCGAGCAACCCGGTGACCAGGGTGTAGGCGCCCACGGTCAGCAGGGAGAAGCCGATGTCCGCGATCTCCAGCACCACCCCGGCGGTCCCGACGACGGCCAGACTGTAGGCGGGTGCGGCGAGAAAGAACAGCGGTCTCAGATCGCGGACGAGGACTTGGAGGAGCAGTCCGGGGATCCAGAGAAGGGCGACGACCAACAGCAACGCTGGAACATAGGGCAGCCAGTCAGTCAACAACAGGGGTTTCCTCTCCACGGATGTCCCACGCGCACGACGGGCTCGTCCTCCGAGGTCATGCAGCAGGCGGCCCGATCGGCAGGGGGCGTGGGCGTGGGCGAAGTTCCGGAACAGTATATGGGGCCGTCAGCGCCGGACGGGTCCCGGATCCGGTTGTGCAAGAATGTCCGGGTGAGTCGTTCGTGGATCGTGATGCCCGTGTACAACGAGGCTGCCGTCGTGGGGGAGGTGCTGAGGGAGCTCCGCAAGACCTTCCCGCACGTCGTCTGCGTCGACGACGGATCCTCCGACGACTCCGCCCGGATCTGCGCCGAGGCCGGTGCCGTCGTCGTCCAGCACCCCATCAACCTGGGTCAGGGCGCGGCCCTGCAGACCGGTTTCGAGTACGCCCTGCAGGATCCCGGGATGGACTGCGTGGTGACCTTCGACTCCGACGGCCAGCACCGCGTGGTCGACGCGTGGGACATGGTCCAGCGGATCCGCACCGGCGAGGCCGAGGTCGTGCTCGGCTCCCGCTTCCTCGACCGTCGCACCCAGGTCTCCTCGCTCAAGCGCGTGGTGCTGCGCACCGCGGCGTTCTTCTCGAAGCTCTCCACGGGCATGGACCTCTCCGACGCCCACAACGGGCTGCGCGCCATCGACCGGGGGACGCTGTCCCGGATCAGGCTGAGCCAGAACCGGATGGCCCACGCCTCCGAGATCGTCAACCAGCTGGCCGACATCCGGCCCCGCTGGGTGGAGCACCCGGTGCAGATCATCTACACGGACTACTCGAAGTCCAAGGGACAGTCGTTGCTCAACGGCGTGAACATTCTCGCCGAGCTGTTCGTCAAGTAGCCACCGCACCGTCCGCGCCCGCTCCGCACCACCTCTGCACCACCGAAGGGAAGAGCCGTCCGATGATCTACGCCGTGCAGATCCTGCTGGTCCTGGCCGTGGGATACGGCGCGCTCGTGCTGATCCGCGGCGGGGCCAACGCCAAGCACCAGGCGATCCGCCGGGTCGTCGGCCTGGCCTTCTTCATCTTCGCGGCCCTGTCCATCTTCTTCCCCGACCTGCTCACGGGCTTCGCCCAGTTCTTCGGGATCGGCCGCGGCACGGACCTGGTGCTGTACGGCTTCGTGGTGCTCTTCATGATCGCCCAGGCCACCTCGGCCCTGCGCTACCGCCAGCAGGAGGTCAACGTGACCCGGCTGGCCCGGCACATCGCGGTGACGGAGGCGGAGCATCCGTGGGCGCCGGCCCCCTCCCACGCCGAGCGGGGCTCGGTGCGGAGCTTCGCGGAGTCCTCCCCCGGGGAGCGCCCCGCCGACTGACGGGCCCGGTGCCGGTCAGCCTCCCCGGACCACCCGGGAGAGCAGGTCGGGGCGGTCGGTCATGACGCCGTCCACGCCCCACTCCAGCAGCCGGCGCATGTCGGCCTCCCGGTCGATGGTCCACGCGTCCACCCGGAGACCGGCCTGCTGGGCGCTCCGCACGAGCGCGGGCGTGAGGATGCGCAGCCCCAGGAGGGTGTCGGGCACCTGCAGGCCCTGGAAGGGGAGGGCGTGCCGGTCGTGCAGGCCCAGGAGGCACAGCAGCCGGAAGGCGGCGAACTCCGTGATGGCGGCCGCTGTGGGGACCGCCCCGCCCGAGGCCCGGCGGAAGCGCCGGATCGAGGCCGTGCGGTTCGTCGCGACGAGCGTGCGCTCCTGGGCGCCCGCCGCCCGGATGGCCCGCCAGACGACCTCCTCGGCGCCCGGGCGGTTGCCCTTGAGCTCGATCGCCACGCAGCGGTCGGGATGCGCGTCGTAGACCTCCGCCAGCGTGGGGACGCGCACCCCGCGCCCCCGCCACGGGAACGTGCTGCCGTCGAGGGTGAACATGTGCCCGGCGTCCAGCCGCTGCAGCTCCGCGGTGGTCATCAGGGCCACGGCCCCGGTCCCGTCCGTCGTGCGGTCCACCGTGAGGTCGTGCATCAGCACGGCCGTGCCGTCGGCCGAGGCCTGCACGTCGAGCTCCAGCACGACCTCGCCGAGGTCCGCGGCCGTCCGGAACGCCTCGAGGGTGTTCTCCGGGGCGATCTCGGCGCCGCCGCGGTGGGCGAAGTTGGCCGGCCAGCCCGTGGGCACGGGTGCCTTCGGACCCGGTGCCGGGTCCTGCACGTGCCGGCCGAGCACCGCACCCGCCGCGCTCGTGAGCAGGTTCCCGGTGTACGGGACGGCCGCGCGCAGCAGCGCCCGGCCCCGGGCGACGTCGGGGCGCGTGCCGTTCTGCTGGATGGTGGCGTGGGTCACGGGAGGTCCTTCCGGTCGGGGACGGCCGCCGCGGCACCGGCGGTGCCGCGGGGCGGAGCCCGGTGGGGGGCAAGTTCGCATGCCCACAGTACGGCCGTGGCGGCGCGGCGCGCACGCCGACGACGGCGGTTCCGTGAGGGTCGGGGCGGAGCGGTGCCGGAGGAGTGTGGGCCCGTCCCGGCCACGGTGCGGCGTGATCGCACGGAGGCACGGCCGTCCGGGGATCTCCTGGGCTCTCGGCCCGGCCGGGGTGGGCGGTCAGATCCGATGCGCCCCCCTCCGGACATGGTGCGGGCCGCACCGTCCTGCGGCCGGAAGGATCGGGCCGGGGAGGCGACCCTGTCCGCTGTCGTGCACCTGCCGGCGGTCGAGCCGCTGGTGCCCGGCGGCATCGCGATCACGGCCACCGGCCAGGCCCGTCGCCCGGCGAGGACGACAGGCCCCTCCGGAGGGCCGTCCTCAGAGGTCGAGCAGCCGCGCGACGCGGCGACGGACCATGCCGCGAACCGGCCATCCGTAGATGCGAGCGCCGCGGGCCAGGGCCCGGGTCCTCAACGGTGCCCTCCGCTGGTCCTTCGCCCGCCAGGTCGGGTCGGCGAAGGCTCGGGCCACGTGCTGCGCCCGGGCCGCGCCGGGCGACGTGCCCGCCACGAGCGTGACGGCCTGCTGCCACAGCAGCTGCGCGGCACGGCGCCGCTCGGGCCGGCTCATGTGCCCCAGCAGGTCGGTTCCGGACGTACGGTCGGCCTTGGTCACCGCTCCGCGCAACCCACGCTCGCTGCTGTCCTCCGCGGCCAGGATCGTTCGGGCCAGCTCCTCCTCCAGGCGCTGCGCCTCGTCCGGGCCCACCGATTCCAGCAGGTCGTCGCACAGGGCGCTCGCCCCGTCGAGGCGGCCCCACAACCAGTCGGCGCTGCGTCCCTCCTCGCTGGCGAAGGCGCCGAAGTGAGCCCACCGCTGCCCGTACAGTTTGCGCTCCAGCCAGTCGCGCTGCTCGGCGACCGGTCCGACGGGGAGAACGGGACGTGCTGCCGGGGTGATCTGACGGTAGCGGAACGTGGGCTCGTCCCCCTCGGAGTTGGTGCTCCACGCGAGGACGCGGCTGACCACCTCGACGGCCAGGGTGAAGTCGATCAGGGCGGACGCGTCGACGTCCTTCAGCATGGGCAGACGGGAGATGGCCCGCGCCGCGGCAGCGACGGTCTCGCGGATCTCGGTGTCCATGGCCAGGGTGTAGAACTCGTTCAGCCGGTGCGCTGGGGCCGTCGAGGTCGATGGAAGTTCCGCGCGCAGGTGCGCCTCGAGCTGTTCCTCGAGCCGGGCGATGCGTCGCTGCGCCCGGTCGACCTCGGCGAAGGCGCGCCGCATCGCTGCGCCGGGCTCGGTGTGGGTCCGGGAGTAGGCGACCAGGGCCCGCCCCCACCAGCGCAGCACTCTCTCCGCAGTGGCCAGCCCCCATCGCCACCGGTCCTCCGAGTACGGGAGGCAGGTCGGCACCGGGTGCAGGTCGTCGGGATGGAGTCCGGTGGGCACGGGCAGCGCGAAGCGGATGCCGGCGTCGAGCGATGCGAGCCAGTGCTCCACGGCTTCGGCGCGCGAGTATCGATAGGTCCGGAACCACTGGTCCGCGGCCAGCACGGCCTGGGACGTCTCGATGTACGCGGCGGGATCGGGGGAGCGCAGCAGCCGGACGACGGCATCGTGCGGTGCCGACACCGTGTAGCCCATCCGCCGGAACGCGTCTCGCAGGCCCTCGAGGTCCAGGTGCTGGTCGGGTTCACGGGCCGCGCTCACGACCCGGCCCAGGACCCGGGCGGCAGCGGGGTTGTCCCCCAACGCCTGGGTGGGGCCCGTGACCCCCGGTGAGGGCGTCACGTACAGCAGGACCCGGTCGAAGGGTGCTCCGACCGGCCGCCTCCTCAGGACATCCATGAGCGGGCCGAACGGAGCGTTGTCGAGGACCCCGCCGTCGATCAGCAGGGAGGTCCTCCCCGCTCCGGAGGGCGAGATCTGGCACCGGTGCAGCTCCTCCGACTCGCTCACGGGCTCGAACGCCACCGGGAACGAGGCCGAGGCCCGGGAGGCCAGGGCGAGGCAGCCGCGCCGGTCGACGAAGTCGTCCCGGACACGGTGCCGGTCGTCCGTGCGGCGTTCGAACCGGAAGACGCGGCGGCTGTCCACCATGGAGCCGTGGGCCTCACCCTCGAGGTGGATCGGCACCGCCGGGGCGTCGAGGGCTGTCGCCGTCACGAGGAGCGTGCAGTCCTGGGGCTCGGTCACGGTGGGGTCCTCGGCCAGTCCGCCGATCAGCTTCTGGAGCTCGCGCTGGAACAACTCCCCGTCGAGCATGGAGTTCAGGGGCTCGGCGCGCTTGGCGGTGCGTTTCGACGGTCGGCGCAGGAGCTGCCCCGGTCGCAGGGCAGCGACATCGGACCAGGTGCGCTCCATGTCGGGGAGGTTCTTGCCCCCGGCGATGGCCGTGGCGATCAGCGTTCCGTTGATCCCGCCCGCGCTGGTGCCTGCGACGGAGTCGACGACCGCTGTCCGCGAGGCCTTCTCGAGGATCTTGCCCCACGTGCTGTGCACGGCTGCCTCGGCCCTGTCCCTCGGGGGTGTTGCGCCGGACGAGGCCAGCCGGAGCCGGTTGAGCTCGTGCGTCACCCCGCCCCTCCAGACGGCGAGGTTCACTCCTCCGTTGAGGACCAGCGCGAACCGCGTCTCTCGCTGTGCGTCCATCTGCGTGCCTCTTCTCTCGTGCGGCTCTTTCCCTGTGGCCCTGTGGCCCTAGTGGTCTGATGGCAGGTGCCGGGACCCGGGCGGCCCGGTCAGTCCTGGCCGAGCATCCCGGTCAGGACGTCCGGCCGGTCCGTCATGATGCCGTCGACGCCCCAGTCCAGCAGGCGGCGCATGTCGGCCTCGTCGTCGACCGTCCACACGTCGACCCGGAGCCCCGCCTCGTGGGCGCGGCGGACGAGACGGGGGGTGACCACCCGGATGCCCTTGTAGACCTCCGGCGGCTGGAGCGCCTGGAACGGCGGGTCGTAGGCGCGGTGCAGGTGCAGGAAGCTCAGCAGCTAGAACACGGCGAACTCGCCTCCGGAGGCCGCCGTGGTGACGGCCCCTCCGGAGGCCCGGCGAAAACGCCGGATCGGGGCCGCGGCGTTGGTGGCGACCAGTGTGCGGTCCTGGGCGCCGGCGGCCTCGACGGCGCGCCACCGGGCCTCCGCCGAGCCGGGCCGCTCGTCCTTGAGCTCGATGACGACGGGACGGTCCGGGTGCTGCCGACAGACCGCCTCGAGCGTGGGGACCCGCACACCGCGTCCTCGCCGGGGATGGGCCGGCACGTCGTCGGAGGGGAAGCGGTACCCGGCGTCGCGTCGCTCCAGGTCGGCGCGGCCCTTGTGGGCCACCGCCCCGGTGCCGTCCGTCGTGCGGTCCACGGTGGGGTCGTGGAGCACGACGACCTCGCCGTCCGCACGTCGAGCTCGAGGGTGATCTCCCCGAGGCCGACGGCTTCCCGGGAGCCCTCGAGGGTGTTCTCGGGCACCAGCGCGGCCCCGCCCCGGTGGAACCGGCGCAGCA
>JAPSHS010000158.1 GCA_031179495.1 Kocuria sp.
CTGGTCTTCGGCGTCGTCGTCATCCTCGCGCTGACCTTCCTGCTGGCCAGCTCCCGGGGCGGGACGCCGATCGTGCTCGTGGTCCTCGGTGCTGGCCGCCATCGCCGGAGGGCTCATCATGGGCGTGCTCAACAACGGCATGTCCCTCATGGGGGTGGGATCGACTACCAGCAGTTCATCAAGGGCCTGGTCCTGCTGCTGGCGGTCGGCTTCGACGTCTTCAACAAGCGACGGGCGTCCAACGCCCTGGCATGACGGACGAGCCCGTCCGGCACGGTCGCCGGACGGGCTCCTGGCCACCGCCCACCGCGGCGCCCTTCCGGCGCCCCGGTGGGCGCCGTCGTCTAGCGCCGGCCGTTCTTGTTCTCGCGCCGCTTCGCCATGACGCGGCTGAAGACGGCGGTGCCGACCATGAACAGGATCTTGCGCATGCTGGTGCTCCCTTCGTCGTCCCGTGCGGGTCCGTTCCGGCGTGCCGGAAGGGACCCGGGCGGCCCGTGGCACGCCTGTCGGCGTGCACGGCACGGACCGCAGTGCTTCCACGCTACGGGGTGGGGCCCGAAAAGGTAAGCGGACTGAAGGATTCCGGGGGCGGGTCGTCGCCCGGCGGCGTCGGAGGCGGCGACGACGTCGGGGCGGTGCCGCACGGCACCGCCCCGACGCCCGTCCTCGCGCGGAGGTCAGTCCTCCGGCAGCTTCGCGGCGAGGATGTCGCGGATGTAGTCGCGGTTGACGGCAGCCACGCTGAGGCCGTCGCCCCCGTAGTGCTCCACGCACATGGGCCCGTCGAAGCCGGCCTCCAGGGCCATGCCGATGGCGTCGCGGTAGTTGATGTAGCCCAGGGCCAGCGGCGCCGGGGCGGAGGCGTAGGAGCCGGTGGCGGGGTCGTGGTCGCGGAAGTAGTTCTTCAGCTGCCAGTAGTTGGTGTGGGGCAGCATCGTGGTCAGCATCTCGCGCCAGTCCTCGACCTCGCGGTGCAGGCGGACGATGTTGCCGATGTCGGGGCACAGGCCCACGTTGGGCAGGTCCACGGCGGTGACGAGCTCCACGGAGCTTCCGGCGGTGCCGAGGAAGGTGCCCTCGTACATCTCCAGGGACAGGCTGACCCCGCGCTCCCCGGCGTACTCGCCCAGCTCCCGGAAGCGCTCGGCGGCCTTCTCCCGGTTCTCCGGGGTGTCCTCGTCCTCGGCGCCCGGTGCCAGCCAGAACCAGGTGGCCTCCTTCTGCGCCTGCGTGAACGGGTCGTGCAGGCCCAGGCAGACCATGGGCGCCTCGAGGTCCACGGCGGCGTCGATGGTGCGCTTGGTGTAGGCGATGTTCTCCTGCGCCCGGTCCTCGTCGGGGGTGATGACGCTCTTGCGGGTCACCGCGATGTCGCTGAAGGCGAGGTCGTAGGAGCGGGCCGTCTCGAGCAGCTTCCGGCGTCCGTCGGCGGTGAGGTCCGCCGGGCGGACCCAGGAGTCGGTGAGGTCGACGTGGTCGAAGCCCGCGAGGCGGACCTCGCGCAGGGTCTGCCTCCAGGCGTCGGGGCCGGCCGTGGTGCGGTCGCGGCCGTCGGCGGTGGTGCCCGTGAAGTTCAGCAGGGCGGCCCCGATGGGCCAGGTCTCGGGAGTGTGCTGCATGGTGCTCTCCTTGGTGGGTGGTCCGGGCGAGGGGGTCACGCGGCGACGGCGTAGAGGATCCACGCGAGGGCGAAGGCCATGAAGCCGATCGCGGTGGCGATCACGGACCACGTCTTCAGCGTGGTCACGGTGTCGAACCCGCAGAACTTGCCGATCAGCCAGAAGCCGGAGTCGTTGACGTGCGAGAACGTGATGGAGCCCGCGCAGATGGCCACGACGACGGCGGCCAGCGCGACCCCGGAGACCCCCAGCTCGGCGACCGCCGGCGCCATGATGGAGCCCGCGGTGGTGGCGGCCACGGTCGCGGAGCCCTGGGCCACGCGGAAGGCGATCGCCACGAGGAAGCCGGCCAGGATGACGGGCAGCCCTGCCGCGTCCAGGCCCCCGGCGATGGTGGAGCCGATGCCGGTCTCGGTGAGCACCCGGCCGAAGGCGCCGCCGGCGCCGGTGATGAGGATGATGGAGCAGACGGGGGCGAGGGCGTTGTCGACCAGGTCCTCCAGCGCGCCGCCGATGCTTCCCCGGCCGCGGCGCGGGCGCAGGTACAGCAGGTACATGGCGAACAGCGTGGCGATCAGCAGGGCGATCGGGGTGCTGCCGATGAGCCGGGACAGGCGGTAGAGGACGTTGTCCTCGCCGACGGCGCCGCTGGCCTCGAGGGTGCTGAACAGGGTGTTGAAGAAGATGAGCACCAGCGGCAGCAGGAGGACGAAGATGATCGTCCAGAAGCCCGGGCGGGGGGTGTCCTCGTCGAGGTCCGCCTCGCCGAGCAGGCTGGGCACGGGCATGTCCGGGTAGCGCTTGGCGATGACCAGGCCGAGCCGGTAGCCGGCGAGGTACCAGGTGGGCAGGCCCACCAGCAGGGAGACCAGCACCACCATGCCCACGTCCGCGCCCATGACCGTCGCGGCGGCGGTGGGGCCGGGGTGGGGCGGGGTGAGGGCGTGCATCATCAGGAAGGCGCCGATGGAGGGCAGCACGTAGAGCATGAAGGATCCGCCCAGACGCCGTGCCACCGTGTAGATGATCGGCAGCATGACGATGAACCCGGCGTCGAGGAAGATCGGGAAGGCGTAGAAGAGGGAGGCCACGGCCAGGGCCAGGGGCGCCCTCTTCTCGCCGAAGCGCCGCAGCATCGAGTCCGCGAGCACCTGGGCGCCGCCGGAGATCTCGACCAGGCGGCCGAGGACCGCGCCGAAGCCCACGAGCAGGGCCACGTTGCCCACGGTGGTGCTGAAGCCCGCCACCACCGTGGGCACGACGTCGGCGACCCCGATGCCGGCGACCAGCGCCGTGAGGAGGCTGATGATGATCAGGGCGAAGAACGCGTGGACGCGGAGCTTGATGATCAGGAACAGCAGCGCGGCGATCGCCGCGACCGCGATGGCGATGAGCGCCCACGCGGGCCGTTCCGCCAGGACGAGGGCGTCCGCCGTGGCGGCGGGAAGAAGGATGTGCATAGCTGAATCACCTTTGATCAGGATGCGAGCCGCCCACTCTCTCGCTGTGGCGTGGACCACATCCAGCGGGCCATTGGCCAATACCCTATAGGATATTTGTCGGGTGTCCAGCCTGTCGTGGAATCGGCGTCATGGTGGGGCTTCCGGCTCCGCTCCCGGCCGGGCCGGCACGTGGGACAATTTCTGTCAGGGCGGATGCGAGCGAGGGAAGCGACATGGCGAAGGACGTTTCGAGTGGCGCGTGGGTGCAGCGCAGCATCCTCGCGGACCAGGTCTACAAGGAGATCCTCTCGCGCCTCATGGACGGGCAGCTGAAGTCCGGCGACCCCATCAGCATCGACGGCACGGCCCGGGAGCTCGGCGTCTCCCCGACGCCCGTCCGGGAGGCCCTGGCACGGCTGGAGTCCACGAACATGGTGGTCCGCGCCGCGCTGCGCGGCTACCGCGTGGCCCCCCTGCTCACCCACGAGGAGCTGCTCGACCTCATGGACGCCCGGCTGCTCATCGAGCCGTACAACGCCGAACTGGCCTGCGCGCGCGCCGATCCGCCGTTCCTCGAAGCCCTCGAGGGCTCCATCGACGACCTGCGCGAGGCGCCGAACGGGCCCCACTTCTCCGACTACCGCTCCTACTGGGAGGCCGACGAGCGCTTCCACCGCCTCATCGCGGAGCAGGCGGACAACAAGTTCGTCCTGGG
>JAPSHS010000036.1 GCA_031179495.1 Kocuria sp.
GATGCTCTTCCGCGGGTCCGTCCGGATCCCGGAGGACGTCGCCCTCGTCGGCTACGACGACATCGACTTCGCGGCCTCGGCGGCCGTCCCGCTGAGCTCCGTCCGGCAGAACGCGACCCAGCTCGGGAGGACCGCCATGGAGCTGCTCCTGGCCGAGGCCTCCAGCGGAGCCGGGTTCACGCCCCGCCAGATCGTGGCCCAGCCGGAGCTGGTCGCCCGGGCCTCCACCACGGGGCAGGATCCGGCCCACTACTAGGCCCCGGTCCGAGGACCCGGGACGCCGGATCCCGGCGGAGCGGCTCCGCGCGTCCCGGCCGGAACGGGCTCACGGCCCGATCTCACGTTTGTGCCCGTCCGGACGTCTACGGGGTGATGGAGACGAAACAGCCCTTCGAGACGCTGGTGGCCCAGCACGGCGCGGTCGTGTGGCGGGTCTGCCGGGCGGTGCTGAGCATCCCGGCGGACGCCGAGGACGCGTGGTCGGAGACGTTCGTGGCGGCGATGCGCGCCTACCCGGACCTCCCGGACACGGCCGACGTGCAGGCGTGGCTGGTCACGATCGCCCACCGCAAGGCGGTGGACGTCGTCCGGGCGCGGGCCCGGGCGGCGGTGCCCGTGGCCGTCCCGCCCGAACCGCCCCCGCACCGGGACGCGGCCCCGGAGCACGACCACCCCGTGTGGGCGGCGGTGGCCGCGCTGCCGCCCCGGCAGCGCCACGTCGTGGCCTACCGCTACCTGGGCGGGCTGCCCTACCGGCAGATCGCCGAGCTGCTGGGCGGCACGCCGGAGGCCGCCCGCCGGGCCGCCGCCGACGGCCTGAGCACCCTGCGCAGGACCCTGGCGACGACCGACCTCGAAGGAGAGGACCGATGAGCACGAACCCGGAGACCGCACGACCGGAGCCCCTGCTGCCCTCCGCTCCCGTCCCGTCCGGCACGCTGCAGCGCCTGCACCGCCGGCTGGAGGCCGCCGCGGCGGAGGCCGGGGTCCTCGACGTCGCCTACACCGTGCTCGACACCCCGGTGGGACCGCTGCTGCTGGCCGCCACGGAGCGGGGCCTGGTCCGGGTGGCCTACGCCCGGGAGGAGCACGAGGAGGTCCTGGCGGACCTGGCCGGCCGGCTCGGCCCGCGGGTGCTGCACGCCCCCGCCCGGCTGGAGCCGGCGGCGGAGCAGCTCCGGGAGTACTTCGCCGGGACCCGCACCCGCTTCGACCTCCCCCTGGACCGGTCGCTCTCGCACGGCTTCCGCCGGCGGGTCCAGGAGCACCTGCCCGGGATCGGCTACGGCAGCACGCAGTCCTACGGCGAGGTGGCCCGGTCGGTGGGCAGCCCCCGGGCCGTGCGGGCGGTGGGCTCCGCCTGCGCCACCAACCCGCTGCCCGTGGTCGTCCCCTGCCACCGCGTGCTGCGCAGCGACGGCGGCCTGGGCGGCTACATCGGCGGACCGGCGGCCAAGGCGGCGCTGCTGGAGCTGGAGGCGGCCGCCTGAGCAGCCCGGCTCAGGCCCCGGCGGCCCGGTGGGCGGCCCAGCCGCCGTGGGCCGTGATGTCCTGCGCCCCCTCGAGCGCGAACGGCTCCACCAGGAACCCCGGCAGCTCCCGGCCGTCGACGAGCGTCACCTTGCCGATGGCCATCGGAACGGGCAACCCGGCGACGAAGGTGCCGAACGCCGCGGCGGCCAGCGCCCAGACCTCCACGGCCAGGGACGCCCCGCCGCCCGGGACGCGCAGCACACCCGGCTTGGCCGGCACGGTGTCCAGGGCGTACATCCGGTACTCGGGGGCCGTGACGGTCGCCTCCACGAACCGGGCGGAGAGCTCGGTCAGCTGGGGGTTGAGCGGCTGTCCGCGCAGGTGCGCCCCGGCCACCACGAGCAGCAGCTCGGGGGCCCCGGCGGGGGCGGAGGGCTCAGCCGTCACCGAAGCCGCCCTCCCGCGCCACGTCCACGAGCCGGTCGTCCTCGAAGGTGTCCCCCACCAGCTGCACCCCGAACGGCAGACCGTCCACCCGGCCGGCCGGCACGGCGAGCGCGGCGAGGTCGAGCAGGTTGACGAAGTTGGTGAAGCGGCCCATCCGGCTGTTGGCGCCCACGGGGTCCGCCGCGAGCTGGTCGAGGGTCGGGTGGAACGTGGTGGTGGGCAGCACGAGGGCGTCGATCGCGCCGAACACCCGCCGGGCGGTGCGGGTGCACCCGTCCAGGAGCTCCTGGTCGGCGAAGACCCGGTGGGCCGGGATCTCCCGGGCCGCGGTGATGATCCGCCCGACCGTCGGGTCCACCTCGCCGGGGTGGGCCTCCACGAACGCGCCCACGGCCGTGTACCGCTCGGCGACGAACGCGCCGTCGTAGAGCAGGGCCGCGGCGGCGAGGAACGGTTCGATGTCCACGGGCTCGGTGCGGAAGCCGCGCTCCTCGAACCGGCGCACGGCGGCCGCGTAGGCCTCGGCCCAGCCGGGGGCGAGCTCCCCCAGCTGCCCGGGCACGGCGTACCCGACGACGCGGTCGAGCCCGGCCGGGCGCCGCGGGACGGAGGGGCGGGAGCGGGCGTCGCCGTCGTCGACCCCGGCCATGACGTCCGCCGCGAGGCGGGCGAGGCGGAGGTCGCGGGCCATCGTGGTCACCACGTCCTGGCTGCGGCAGGCCGGCACCACGCCGGTGGCGGGCACGACCCCCTTGGTGGGCTTGACCCCGTAGAGCCCGTGCAGGGCGGCGGGCACCCGGCCGGACCCGGCGGTGTCCGTGCCGAGGGCGAAGTCCGCGAACCCGAGGGCCACCGCCACGCCGGAGCCGCTGCTGGACCCGCCGGAGATCCGCGCGGCGTCCTCCGCGTGCCGCACCGCGCCGTAGGGGCTGCGGGTGCCGACGAGCCCGGTGGCGAACTGGTCGAGGTTGGTGCTGCCCAGCACCACGGCACCCGCATCCTTGAGCCGGCGCACCACCGCCGCGTCGGCCGCCGGGTCGTAGGCGAAGGCGGGGCAGGCCGCCGTCGTGGGCAGCCCGGCCACGTCGATGTTGTTCTTCACCGCGAACAGGGTGCCGGCGAGCGGCAGGTGCTCGCCGGCCGCTCGGGCGGACAGGACCCGGGCGACGTCCGCGGCCACCTCGGCCTGCGGGCGCAGGCCGATCCAGACCTCGGGCCGGTCCGCCTCCTCGATCAGGCGGTAGCGCTGTGCCACGAGCTCGTGGGCGGCGCGCCCGGTCCAGGCCGGGGCGGTCCAGGACGGTGCGGGGGTGGTCGTTGCTGTCGTCATCTCTGCTCTCCTCGTGCTCGGGGATCCGCGTTCTCGGGAGTCCGCGCCGCGGCTCAGGCGGTCCCGGCCGCGGCCGGTTCGGCCGTGGCCGGCGCGTCCGGTGCGTCCGCGTCCGTGCGGACCACGGCCAGCACCGCGCCCGGGCTCACGTGCGCCCCGGGCTCGACGACGACGCGGTGCACCACGCCGTCCGCGGGGGCGGTCACGGGGGCCTCCATCTTCATGGCCTCGACCGCCATCAGGACCTGGCCCTCCCGGACCCGGTCGCCCACCCGGACGTCGACCCGGAAGACGTTGGCGGCGAACTGCGCCTCGACGCCCTCGCAGCCGTCGGGGATCTCCACGGCAGCGCCGTCCTCCGCGGTCACCTCCGCGAGGGCGGCCACGCGCTCGAACTCGCCGGCCTCCTCCCAGGCCTGTCGCTCGGCGTCGAAGGCCGATCGCCGGCGGGCCTCGAAGGCGTCGATGCCCTCCCGGTGCTCGGCGAGGAAGGCCTCGTACTCGGCCATGGAGAACTCGCCCTCCTCGATCCGCAGGGGCAGCCGCCCCACGGCCATGTCCGCGCGCATGCCCGCCAGCTCCTCGGAGGAGACCGGGTACCACTTGATCCGGTCGAAGAAGCGCAGCAGCCACGGCGTGCCCTCCTCGTAGGGCCCGCGCTGCCGGTGGGTGGACCACACCTGGGTGGTGCGGCCCACGAACTGGTAGCCGCCCGGGCCCTCCATGCCGTAGATGCACAGGTAGGCGCCGCCGATGCCCACGGCGTTCTGCGGCGTCCAGGTGCGGGCCGGGTTGTACTTCGTGGTCACGAGCCGGTGCCGCGGGTCCAGGGGGGTGGCCACGGGCGCCCCGAGGTAGACGTCGCCCAGGCCCAGGACCAGGTACTCCGCCTCGAAGAGCACCGAGCGCACGTCCTCGACCGAGTCCAGGCCGTTGATCCGGCGGATGAACTCGATGTTCCAGGGGCACCACGGGGCGTCGTCGCGCACGCCCTTCTCGTACCGGCGGATGGCCTCGCGGGTGGCGGGGTCGTCCCAGGACAGGGGCAGGTGCACGGTGCGGCTGGGCAGCCGGAGGTCCTGGGTGGCGGGCAGCGCGGCGTCGAGGGCCAGCACCAGCTCCAGGACCGCGTCCAGGCCGAGCAGGTCCGGGTCGAGGTGGACCTGCAGGGACCGGATGCCCGGGGTCATCTCGAGCACCCCGGGAAGCGACCCGTCGTCGACCCTCTCCTGCAGGGCCCGGCGCAGGGCCTCGATCCGCATCCGGGAGGCGATGTCCAGGGTCATCTCGCCGTACTCGACGAGCACGTTCGCGTCGCCGCTGCGGCGCACGGTCAGGGACGGTCGCTCCTCGGTGGCGGCCACGGCGGCGACCACACCGCCGTCGACCACGGCGGCCCGGTCCGCGACCACCCGGGCGCGGGGTTCGCGGCGCAGGTCCGCGGCCTGCGCCTGGGTGATGGGCACGAAGCGCACCTTGTCCCCGGCGCGCAGCTGGCCCAGTTTCCACTTCTGCCCCTCGGCCACCGTGGCGGGGCAGGTGAACCCTCCCAGGCTGGGGCCGTCGGGGCCGAGCAGGATGGGCATGTCGCCGGTGTAGTCCACCGCGCCCACGGCGTACGGGGTGTCGTGGATGTTGGAGGGGTGCAGACCGGCCTCGCCGCCGTCGCGGCGCGCCCACTGCGGCTTGGGCCCCACCAGGCGCACGCCGGTGCGGTCGGAGTTGAAGTGGACCTCCCAGTCGGCGGCGTAGAACTCGTCCATGTCGGCCACGGTGAAGAACTCGGGCGCGGCGTGGGGGCCCTCGAGCACGCCGATCTCCCAGTACGCCCCCACCTGCGGGCGCTCGGCGAGCGGGACGCCGGCGGCCTCGTGGGGCGCAGGCGGGGTGTTGATGCCCAGGACGTCGCCGGGGGCCAGCGCGCGGCCGGCGGCGCCGCCGATCTCGCCCTGCACGAAGGTGGCGGCGGAGCCGAGCACCAGCGGGACGTCCAGCCCGCCCTCCACGAGCAGGTAGGCACGCATGCCCTGCTCGGCGCGCCCGATCGCCAGCACGTCCCCGGCGGCCAGCTCCAGCACGGCCCACTGCTCCACCGGCTCCCGGTTGACGAGCACCTCGACGGGGGCGCCCGTGACCATCGCCCGGGTCGGCGTGTGGAAGCGCAGGGTCGGCCCGGCCACCGTCACCTCGAGACCGGCGGCGCGCTCGGGATTGCCCAGCGCCTCGTTGCCCAGCCGGAAGGACAGCTCGTCCATCGGGCCCGACGGCGGGATGCCCACCGGCCAGTACCCGATCCGGCCCGGCCGGTCCTGGACGGTGGTCAGCAGACCGGACTTCAGCACCTCGACGCGGGGCTGGGCGCTGCGCACGCCCTCCAGGGTGGCGGTGGAGTGCGCCACGTCCTGCACCGCGGGCAGCTGCGGGATCGCCCGCAGCACGCCCAGGTTCGTGGCCACCCCGTGCACGCGGGCCTGCTCGAGGGCCGCCCCGAGCCGCGCCCAGGCCTGCTCGCGGTCCTCGCCGTGGGCCACGAACTTGCTCAGCAGCGGGTCGTAGAAGGCGCTGACCTCGGTGCCGACCTCGATCCAGGAGTCCACCCGGATGCCGTCCGGGACCACGAGCCCGGTGACGGTGCCGGCGCTGGGCAGGTTGTCCAGGTCGGTGTTCTCGGCGTACACCCGGGCCTCGACCGCGGCGCCGTGGGCGACGAGCTCGGTGCCCATCATGGTGCGGTCCCCGCCGGCCAGGCGGAGCATCCACTCGACGAGGTCCACGCCGTAGACGGCCTCGGTGACGGGGTGCTCGACCTGCAGACGGGTGTTGACCTCCAGGAAGGCCGCCTCCTGGCGCCCGGGGTCGTAGATGAACTCGACCGTGCCGGCGGAGCGGTAGGCGACGGAGGCGCACAGCCGCCGGGCGGCGTCGTGGATCGTGGCGCGCACGTGCTCGGGCAGGTCGGGGGCGGGGGCCTCCTCGACCACCTTCTGGTGGCGGCGCTGGAGGGTGCAGTCCCGGTCGCCGACCACGAGGACGTCGCCGCGCCCGTCGCCGAAGACCTGCACCTCGACGTGCCGGGCCCGGTCCACGAGCCGCTCGAGGAAGACCCCGGCGGAGGAGAAGTTCGCCCCGGCCACGCGCCGGACGCTCTCCCAGGCCTCCCGCAGGTCCCCGGCGTCGCGGCACTCCTGCATGCCGATCCCGCCGCCGCCGGCGGTGGCCTTGAGCATGACCGGCCAGCCGATCCCCTCGGCCTGCTCGAGGGCGTCCTCGAGGGTGTCGAGCAGTCCGGTGCCGGCGAGCAGGGGCACGTCGGCGGCCACGGCGGCGTCGCGGGCGGTGTGCTTGGCGCCGAAGATGCGCAGCTGCTCCTCGGTGGGGCCGACGAACTCGATGCCGGCGGCCTGGCACGCCGCGGCGAACTCCGTGTTCTCGGACAGGAACCCGTAGCCGGGGTGGATCGCCCCGGCGCCCGTGCGGCGGGCCGCGTCGAGGATCCGGTCGACGTCGAGGTAGCTCTGCGCGGCGGGCGAGGCCCCGATGTGCACGGCCTCGTCGGCCGCGCTCACGTGCAGGGAGCCACGGTCGGCGTCCGAGTACACGGCCACGGCCCTGAGGCCGAGGGCCTGGACGGAGCGGATGATCCGCACGGCGATCTCGCCGCGGTTGGCCACGAGGACGGTGTCGAAGGCGTCCATGCTCATGCCTCCCGACCGGCCGGGGCCACGGTGCCGGCGCTGATGATCATCTCGGCGCGGGACGGGTCGAAGCCGTTGCACGGGTTGTTGACCTGCGGGCAGTTGGAGACCACGATCAGCACGTCCCGCTCGGCCCGCAGGCTCACGGTCAGGCCCGGCGCGGAGATGCCGTCCACGATGCCGAGGGCGCCGTCCGGGTCCACCGGGACGTTCATGAACCAGTTGACGTTGGAGACCTGGTCCCGCTTGCCCAGGCCGTACCGGGAGAGCTCGGCCAGGAAGTTGTCGGCGCACCCGTGCTGGGACCAGGTGTGGTGGCCGTAGCGCAGCGTGTTGGACTCCTTCGAGCAGGCGCCGCCGAGGGTGTCGTGGCGCTCGACGTCCGTGCCGACGACGGTCAGCAGGGGGTCGTGCTCGTTGGTGCGCAGCACCGACCCCTCGGTGAGGTAGACGCTGTCCTGGCCCTGCAGCGTGGCCTGCGCGCTGTAGGCGCGGGCGGTGTCCGCGGCGTCGTAGGCGAGGAAGTCGACGGCCTGGTTGCCGTCCACGTCCACGATGGTGAGCACCTGGCCGGCCGTCAGGACGGCGGACCAGGGAGCGCGCGGGGCCACGGTCTCGCGGCGGACCTCGGGGCCGAACCGGGCCGCGGGGTCGGCGGTGCGGGCCGCGGCGGGGGCGGTGGTGGAGACGGTCATGGTGGGCTCCTTCTGTCGTCGCTCGGGTCTTCAGGCCAGGCCGCGGGCGCGGAGGTACTCGGTGGTGTTCTGGTAGGCGCGGCGGCGCTCGGGGGTGGAGTTCCAGGCGGGGCTCTCGGGGCCGGTCGGCCGGGCCCGCCAGGCCATGACGTCGAGCGGGGTGCTCACGTACTCCTCGCGCGGGTCCAGGGGGTGGGCGGCGTTGGCGATCAGCAGCACGCACGGCATCTCGGTGACGAGGGTCAGCGCCGCCCCCGCCCCGGCGGAGCCCGTGAAGACCGGGTGGCCCGAGGGGCTGATCTCGACGCCCTGGAAGAAGGAGACGCAGGGGGGGACGTCGCGCCGGGAGAGCCCGTGCTTGGCGCCCGCCAGGACCAGGAGCTCGCGGCCGGCCGGGCTGGGACCGTGCGCCTGCCCGTCCCCGTAGCGCTCCTCGTTGCGGGCCCGGGAGCTGGTGCCGTAGAGGGTGTCGTGCCGGCCCGAGCTGTCCTCCACGACCGTGGCCAGCGCACGCCCCTGGTCGGAGAGCAGGACCTGGCCGGCGCCGGTGTAGACCTGCCACTGGATCTTCACGGTGTCGGCCACGTTGAGCCGCTCGAACGGCTCGGCGGCGTTGTGGAGCAGCACCGAGGCGCAGGCGTCGCCGGCCACGTCCGTGAGGCGGACGGCGGTGCCGCGGTCCAGGACCCGGTGCGTGTAGTTGCCGCCCGCCACGCGCTCGGCCCACACGATGTCCTCCGGCGCCACCCGCGCCGGGACCCTCCCGGAGGTCGTGGCGGGCACGGTGGGACCGCACTCGACGACGGTGCCCTCCTGGGCGCGGGCGTGGGCCCGGGCCCCGGCGGTCGTCCCGGTCGCGGACGTGGTCTGGGTGTCGGTCATGGCCGGCTCCTTCTCCGAGAGGCTTTTCTGTCGCTTGACAGGAATTAGAGCAGGGCCGGATTTCCCCCCGGTTCGGCGGCTGTTTCAGGGAGGTAACTGCGCGATCCCGCGGAGGCCTCCTCTCGGAGGGCGGTGCGGGATTGGTAGGTTCGGTGGCGTGACGAAGAGCCGAGGACGCCCCCGCAAGAGCCCCACCTCCCCCACCGGGCGGGGCGCGGAGCAGGACGTCCTGCACGCCGCCGGGGAGCTGTTCGTGCGCCACGGCTTCGCCCGCACGAGCACCCGGGCCGTGGCCGAGGCGGCGGGCCTGCAGCAGGCGAGCGTCTACCACTGGTTCCGCTCCAAGGAGGACGTCCTCCTGCGTCTCGTGCTCGGCACCGTGCTGCCCTCGCGCCGGCTCGCCGAGCGGCTGCTCCCGGCCGACGCCCCCGCGCACGTGAAGCTGTGGGCCCTGTGCTTCGCGGACACCCGGCTGCTCGTGGAGGACCCCCAGAACCTCGGGGCCCTCTACTTCGCCCCGGAGCTGGGGGACGAGGGCTTCGAGGAGTTCCACGAGAACCGGGACGCGCTCGAACGGGTCTACGGGACGCTGCTGGAGCACACGAGCGGGCACCCGGCCACGCCGTTCGACGCGGCCGTGGTGATGGGCCTCGTGGAGAACGTCATCCTGCAGCGGCAGCGCACCGCGCCTCGCCTGCCCGGCGACGCGGCGGACCGCATCGCGGACGCCGCGCTGCGGGTCGCGGGCGCACCGGAGCACGTCACCGAGCAGACCCGGCGCCGGGCCCTGGAGCTCCTGGCGGGCCTCGAGGAGGGCCCTGACCGGCCCCGGGACACGGCGAGCGCCTAGACGTGGTGGTCGTTCTCCCGCCACGGCTCCTCCTGTCCGGCACGGGTACCCGCCGCCGGCGGACGTCCAGCGGGACGACGCCCCGGAGACCTGCGCCGAGACGTCCGTCGGCGCCGGGCTGCGCACCGACTCCACCGTGATGCTCGTGGACGACCCGGTGGGGCCGGCGGACAACATGACCGTGGCGTGGGACCTCGAGGCGCGGGTGCCCTTCCTGGACCACGAGCTGGTCGAGTACGCCGGGACCCTCCCGCCGCGCGCGCCGCCTCCGCCCGAGCAGCACGGCGGCCCCGAGGAACGCGCGACGGTCCGTCGTGCCCCCGCCCGCGCTGAGCACTCCGCACCGGCACCACGCGCCGGTGCGTTCCGGGGCTCGCCGGCCCGCTCCCCGATCACCTGGCGATCATCGGGCGAGCACCCGGGCACGCGCCCGGGACGCCCGCGTCGCCTACCGTGGGGCGGGGGCGCGGACCGTGCCCGGGGACACACGGAGGAAGGACCGGCGATGGCGACGAGCGACGACGCCCGGCAGCGGGTCGAGGAGGCCGAGCAGCTGAGCATCGCGGAGGAGCTCGCACGCCGGCTCGACCGGCCGATGGGCGTCCTGGGGGTGCTCTTCCTGTTCGTGGTGCTGGGCCAGCTGCTCGCGGAGGACCCCGGCCTGCTGGCCTTCCTGAACGTGGTGGGGTGGCTGTTCTGGGCCGTGTTCGTGGGCGAGTTCCTGCTGCGCGCGTACATCGCCCGGTTCTCCGCGGCGTTCTGGAAGCGCAGCTGGTGGCAGGTGCTCTTCCTCCTGCTGCCCTTCCTGCGGTTCTTCCGCGCGCTGCAGGCGGTCCGCCTCATCCGGCTCACCCGCCTGGCCCGGGCCGGGAGCGTGCTCTCGGCCGGGGTCCGCGGCTCGCGCTCCGCCGGACGGCTGCTGTCCAGCCGGATCGGCTGGCTCGCGGCGCTGACGGGCGTCGTCGTCCTCGTCTCGAGCCAGCTGCTCTACGTCCTGGGCGCGTACCCGGACTACGGCCCGGCGCTCTCCGACGCCGCGATGTCCACGATCACGGGCCGGGAGCTCGGCGCCGAGGGCGGCTTCCCCCGCGTGCTCGAGGTCGTCCTGGCGGCGTACTCGGTGGGCGTGTTCGCGACCCTGGCCGGGTCGGTGGGCGCCTACTTCCTGCGGGGCGCCGGCACCTCCGGACAGCCCCCGGCCTGGCCCCCGGAGGAGACCCGCGGGTAGGATCGACCCGACCGAACAGATCAGCAGGCTGACGTTCTCGCCGGCACCGGCGGGCGCCCGGCCCTGAGAAGGAGGATCGATGAAGGCTCTGACATGGCAGGGAAAGCGCTCGGTGAGCGTGGAGGAGGTTCCGGACCCCAGGATCCAGGAGCCCACGGACGCGATCGTGCGGATCACGTCGTCCGGCATCTGCGGCTCGGACCTGCACCTGTACGAGGTGCTCGGACCGTTCATGGACCAGGGCGACGTCGTCGGCCACGAGCCCATGGGCATCGTGGAGGAGGTCGGCTCGGCCGTCACGAACATCAGGCCCGGCGACCGCGTGGTCGTCCCGTTCAACATCTCCTGCGGGCACTGCTTCATGTGCCGGCAGGGCCTGCAGTCCCAGTGCGAGACCACCCAGGTCCGCGAGTACAGCAGCGGCTGCGCCATCTACGGCTACTCCCGCATGTACGGCTCCGTCCCCGGCGGCCAGGCGGAGTACCTGCGGGTGCCGCACGCCGACTACGGGCCCATCAAGGTTCCCGACACCGGTGAGGACGAGCGCTACCTCTACCTCTCCGACGTGGTGCCCACCGCGTGGCAGGCCGTGCAGTACGCCGCGGTCCCGCAGGGCGGCTCGCTGGCCGTGCTGGGCCTGGGCCCGATCGGCCAGATGTCGGCCCGGATCGGCCGGCACCTCGGCTACCGCGTGATCGCCGTGGACCCCGTGGCCGAGCGCCGGGCCATGGCCGAGCGCCACGGCGTGGAGACGCTGGACCTGCACTCCGGCGTGGCCGACGAGCTGCGCGAGGCCACCGACGGCCGCGGCCCGGACTCCGTGGTGGACGCGGTCGGGATGGAGGCCCACGGCTCGCCCGTCGCGGGCATGGCCCACCAGGCCGTCGGACTGCTGCCGGACGCCCTCGCCCGCAAGGCCATGGAGACCGTCGGCAGCGACCGGCTCAACGCCGTCTACACCGCGATCGACGCCGTGCGCCGCGGCGGCACGATCTCGCTCAGCGGCGTGTACGGCGGCTCGAAGAGCCCGCTGCCGCTGCTCACGATGTTCGACAAGCAGCTCCAGCTGCGGATGGGCCAGTGCAACGTCAAGAGGTGGGTCGACGACCTGCTCCCGCTCGTGGACGACCCCTCCGACCCGCTCGGCGTCCTGGACCTGAAGACCCACACGGCCTCCCTGGACGAGGCGCCGGAGATGTACGAGAAGTTCCAGAAGAAGCAGGACGGGTGCATCAAGGTGGTGCTCAAGCCGTAGGGCCCGCGCCCGCGGTGCGTCCTGACGGACCCCGGTCCTCTCCCGAGGGCCGGGGTCCGCCCCGTGCTCGACCGGCCACGGTCGGCCGACCGGGCTCAGCCGACCGTGATGCGGACCCGGGCCGGCAGCAGCGCGGCGAGGTCGCCGTCCAGGGCGAGGGCCGGTGTGGACGAGCCCAGGGCCGCGTCCGGGACGCCGCGCACGGCCATCCGCAGGGCGAGCTCCGTGATCAGCCACGCGGTGGTGCCGTAGCCGGGATTGCCCTGCGCCTCGAGAGTGCCGTGGAACGCGGACCCCTCGCGGGTGGTGAACGTGCCGTGCGTGGTCCACGACCAGCCGGTGAGCAGGTCCCCGTCCGGACCGCTCCCCGCCTGGGGCAGGATCCGCGCCAGGACAGCGGCGAGCCGGGCGCGCACCGGGTGCGGGAGGCGGGTGGCGACCCCGACGAGCGCCTGGAACGCCGCGACCCCCTCGGCGGCCGCGAACCGCAGGACGCCCCGGGGGCCTCCGGAGCGGCCCATCGCCATGGCCTCACGGAACGCGAGCGGGTGCGCCGCGGCCCCCGGCACGGGACTGAGGGCCTGGCTGCGGTGGACCACCGGGGGATTGATCGCCGCGAGCGGGCTCATGGCGGCGACCACCTGGCCACCGGCGGTGCGGGCGCGCAGGCGCAGCGGTGCGGCACGGCGCACGGCGTCCGGGTCCGCGGCGGTCCCGCTGCCCGGGGCGGGGTCCGGCAGCCGCGCCGCGACGTCGCCCACCAGGGCGGGCTCCCGGTCCCGCAGGACCTCGACGAGGCTCTGCACGGACCCGCCGGAGACCGAGTCCGAGAACCCGGTCCCCGGCGGGGTCCGCACCGAGGTCACGAGGTCCGCGCTGCGCAGGGTCTCGCCGCGGGCGGCGGCGTGCCGGCGGGCGGCGTCGACGAGGACGTCGGCGGGCAGGGCCTCGAAGCCCGCCGCGTGCACGAGGGCGACCCCGGCGGCGCGGGCGGGCCCGTGCAGGTGACGGTCGGTGCGGTGGGCGAGCGGGGACTCCCCCGCCAGGTCGAGGTAGTGGGCGCCCTCCGCGACGCACGCGGCCAGCACCGGCGGGGCCAGCCGGGTGTAGGGGCCGGCGAGGTCCACCAGCACGTCGAGCCGCCGCACGAACGCGCGCAGTGAGTCCGGGTCCGTGACGTCGGCGTGCACGATCTCGGGCACCGGGACCCCGCGCTCGGCGCACAGCTCGCGCACGCGCCGCGGGTCACGGGCGCCGACGACGACGTCCGCTCCGGCCCCGGGCGCCCGCGCCACGAGGTGGGCCAGGGCCACGCGCCCGGTGACACCGGTGGCCCCGAGCAGGCCCACGACGGGCCGGGAGTTCTGGGGAGAGTCCATCCGGTCACTCTAGGGGACCGCCCCGGGCGGCGGGCGTACCATGGGGCCACCAGCACTCGAGCCCTGGAGGCCGTCATGATCGGCGTGGTCAGCGGGGAGGGCATGCTGTTCCTCCTGGTCGGGATCGTCTCCTGGACGGTCCTGATCGCAGCGGCGCTGTTCCTGCTCTGGACGCTGTACCTGCTCAACACCTACCTCCGGCTCCGCATCGCGCAGCTGCGCGGGGAGCGCCGGGCGGTCCACCCCGACCCGTGACGCCCGGCCCCGCACCCCACGAGAAAGGCCCGCCCGTGACCCCCTCCCCCACCCCCGCCGGAGGTCCCCCGCCGGTCACCGCGGACCGGGTCCGCCAGGTCGTGGTCACGGTCAGCGAGATCGCGTGCGTGCTGGGCACCCTGGTGGGCGTCGGCGTGTTCGGCACCCGGGTCCCGGAGTCCTCCGGCGGAAACCTCGCCGCGGACGCCACCCTGCTGGCCCCCGCGGGCACGGCGTTCTCCATCTGGTCGGTGGTCTACCTGGGGCTGTTCGCCTACACCGTCTGGCAGTGGCTGCCCTCGCGCGCCGCCGCCCCCCGGGCCCGTGCCACCGGCTGGCTCGCGGCCGCCTCCATGCTCCTCAACGCGGGCTGGCTGCTGGTCACGCAGCAGGGCTGGATCCGGCTCAGCGTCGGCGTGATCGTCGCCCTGGTGCTCGTGCTGGGCCTGCTCGTGCAGCGCCTGGCGGAGCTGCCGGGCCCCGGCGGCCGGCTCGACCAGCTCGTGGTGGACGGCACGTTCGGCCTGTACCTGGGCTGGGTCGCCGTCGCGACGGCGGCCAACGTCGCCGCGGCGCTCGTGGCCTCGGGCGCCCGGCAGGAGGGGCCGGGCGCCGAGTGGATCGGCGGGGCCGTCGTGCTCGCGCTCGCCGCGGTGCTCGCGTGGATCCAGCGGCGGGTCGGCGGGCGCTGGGCCGTGGCCGCCGCCTCCGCCTGGGGCCTGTCCTGGATCGCGCTGGGCCGGGGCCTGGACGAGCCGCGGTCCCTGGCCCTGGCCTGCGCCGCGGCCCTCGCCGCCGTGCTGGTGGTCGTGGCCACGGCACTCGCCCGGAGGCACGCTCCGGCACCCGGGACCGCACCGCACACGGTCCGGGAGAAGCGGGAGCACGGCGCGGTGCCCGCGAGCGCGGGCCATCGGGCGCAGTAGCCGCCCGCGCGGGCCCCGGGGCGGCCCGATCGGCCCGCGGAGGCCGTACGGCACCCGGGCTTCACGGGGACGTGATCGTTGACACCTACAAGGCATGCTCCTGGGCTCCGTGTGAACGCTAACATCGGCGTCCGCCGAGTTCCCCGAGGACCTGGCGGCCGACCACGAGGAGGGCGCCCGTGCGCGTCGCCCGCTTGCACGCGGCCTAGGACATCCGCATCGGCCGGGAGCCGGTGCCGGGAAGTCACTGGTGCGCGTGGAGGCCGTGGGCCTGTGCGGGTCCGATCTGCACTGGTTCGGCCAGGGCGGGATCGGCGACGCGGTCATCGACCACCCCCTGGTGCCCGGCCACGAGCTCGCCGGCGGACTGCGCCGGTTCATGGCCTGGCCCACCGACCTCCTGCACCCGCTGCCGGAGGGCATGACCGCC
>JAPSHS010000159.1 GCA_031179495.1 Kocuria sp.
ATCTGGTCCGCCACCCCCTGGATGTCCGAGGAGCAGATCGACGCGATCCTGGTCTTCGGCCCCGAGCCGTCCCTGCCGACCACCACCCTGTGGTGGCTCATGGTCCCGGCCCCGCACAGCAACACGCCCCTGGCGCTGTTCATCAGCCTCGGCATGGCGGTGTTCGCGCTCGGTGCCTTCCTGCTCCTGGCCCGCCTGGTCGGCAAGTGGCTGACGCCCCTCGCCGCGGCCGGGTCCATGACGTTCACGCTCTACACGCTGCACCTGCTGTTCCTGGCCACGGGGGTCTACGACCTCGCGCCCGGGTTCTGGTTCTGGATGCAGCTGGTCGTCTTCGGCCTGCTGGCCGTGGCCTGGCAGCGCGCGGTGGGGCAGGGCCCGCTCGAGAAGCTCGTGGCCCGCGTCTCGAAGGGCATCACCCGCCGGGTGGTGGAGCGCTGACCCCCTGACCCGCCCCGGGCCGGCCCGTCCTGGCCGGGCCCGCCCCGACGCCGAGTCCCCGGTCCGGCGGCGACTCCCCACGTCCACGAGGGGATCGCCACCGGAGCGGGGACTCGGCGCATGGGGGAGCAGGACGTCGAGGGCTTCTCACGCGGCTGCTCCGGCCGTGTGAGCGAAAGTGCACCGGGCCGTTACTCCTGCCGTCCGGAGCGGAAACACGGGCTTCCTACGGTGGAGGCACCGCACGCCGCCGTCGTCGTGCACCACCCCGCCCCTCCAGGAGGTCCCCGTGAGTTCAGAGCTGCACCCCGACCCGTCCACGGCGGCGGCAGGGTCGTCGACGACGGTGCCGCCGCTCGCGCTGCGCGAGCGGCCCGGCCGCTGGCTGGACGGCTACCGCCCCGAGGACCCCGCGTTCTGGGAGAGCACCGGCCGCCCCATCGCCCGCACGAACCTCAAGTGGTCCGTCTTCGCCGAGTTCCTCGGCTTCGCCGTGTGGCAGCTGTGGGCCATCACCGTGGTCTTCCTGCCCGGCGCGGGCTTCACCTTCACCGACTCCCAGATCTTCTGGCTGATCTCCATCCCGTCCCTGGTGGGCGCCACGCTGCGCATCCCCTACACCTTCATGGTGGGACGCTTCGGCGGCCGGAACTGGACCATCGTCTCCGCCCTGCTGCTGCTGGTCCCCACGGTGGGCCTGGCCCTGGCGGTCGGCAACCCGGACACCCCGTTCCCGGTCATGCTGCTGCTGGCGGCCACCGCCGGGTTCGGCGGCGGCAACTTCGCCTCCTCGATGGCCAACATCACCTTCTTCTACCCGGTGCGGGAGAAGGGCTGGGCGCTCGGGCTGAACGCGGCCGGCGGCAACCTCGGCACGGCCGTGGCCCAGCTGGTCGTCCCGCTCGCCGTCTCGCTCGTCGCCCTCGGCGCCACCGGCCTCTCGGTGGCCGGGTGGATCTGGGTGCCGTTCATCCTGTTCGCGGCCTGGGGCGCGAAGCGGTACATGCACAACCTCTCCCACGCCAAGGGCGACGTCGCCGGGTCCCTGGCCACGGTCAAGGAACCGCACTTCTGGATCATGTCCTTCCTCTACGTGGGCACCTTCGGCTCCTTCATCGGCTTCTCCAGCGTGTTCCCGAAGCTCATCGCGGACACCTTCCCCGAGTTCTCGTCCTTCGGCGTGGGCGCCGCGGCACTGTCCCTGGCGTTCCTCGGCCCGCTGGTCGGCTCGGTCTCCCGCCCCTACGGCGGCAGGCTCGCGGACCGCTTCGGCGGCGCCCCCATGACGGTGGCCGTGTTCGCGGTCATGGCGCTGCTCGCGCTGGCCGTGGTCGTCACCCTGCCCCTGGCCAACTTCTGGCTGTTCCTGGGCCTGTTCCTGCTGCTCTTCACCGCGGCCGGCATGGGCAACGGCTCCACGTACCGGATGATCCCCTCGATCTACCGGGTGCTGGGGCTGCGGCAGCAGCAGGACGCGGCGGTCCCCACCGAGCGCAAGGCCTCCGCGGCCCTGGGCCTGATCGGCGCGGTCGGCGCGTACGGCGGGTTCCTGATCCCGCAGGCACTGAACCTCTCGAACACCACCACGGGCGCCTACAGCGCCGCCTTCCACGGCTTCGTGGCGTTCTACCTCGTGGCGCTGGGCACGACCTGGTTCTGCTACCTGCGCAAGGGCACCGAGATGGGCGACAGCCACATCTGACGCCCGCACTCCTCGCCCCCACCCCTTCCCGAAGGAGCCGCACGCATGGCCACGACGGCGACCCACTGCCCCTACTGCGCCCTGCAGTGCGCGATGACCCTCGACACGGGGTCGGAGGCCGCCGCCGAGCAGGGCTTCCCGGAGGTGCGGGGCCGGCCGTTCCCGGTGAACGGGGGCGGGATGTGCCGGAAGGGCTGGACGTCCTCGGAGCTGCTGGCCGACCCGTCACGGCTCACGGCGCCGCTGCTGCGCGGGGCGGACGGCGTCTTCCGGGAGGTGCCCTGGGACGTGGCCCTGGACCGGATGGCGGGAGAGTTCCGGAGGGCGCAGGAGCGCCACGGCCGGGACGGGGTCGGGATCTTCGGCGGCGGGTCGCTGACCAACGAGAAGGCCTACCAGCTCGGGAAGTTCGCACGGGTGGCGCTGCGGACCTCGCGGATCGACTACAACGGCCGGTTCTGCATGTCCTCCGCCGCGGCCGCGGCCAACCGGTCGCTGGGCATGGACCGGGGTCTGCCGTTCCCGGTGACGGACCTCGACGACGCCCACACCGTGCTGCTGCTGGGGACCAACCCCGCCGAGACCATGCCGCCGTTCGTCCAGCACCTGCAGCACGCCCAGGAGCACGGCGGCCTGATCGTGGTGGACCCCCGCCGCTCCGCCACGGCGCGGCTGACCGAGGACGGGGGCGGTCTGCACCTGCAGCCGACCCCCGGCTCGGACCTCGTGCTCCTGCTGGGCCTGGCCCACGTGGTCCTGCACGAGGGCCTCGCCGACCAGGACTACCTCGAGCGGCGCACCACGGGCTGGGAGACCTTCGCGACGAGCGTCAACGCGTGGTGGCCCGAGCGGGTCGAGCAGGTCACCGGGGTCCCCGCCGTGCGGATCCGCCGGGCCGCCCACCTGCTGGCCCGCGAGCGCCGGGGCACGTACGTGCTCACCGGCCGCGGGGTGGAGCAGCACGTCGACGGCACGGACACCGCGACCGCCGCGATCAACCTGGCCCTGCTCCTGGGCCTGCCCGGTGTGACGGGCTCCGGCTGGGGCACCCTCACCGGCCAGGGCAACGGGCAGGGCGGGCGCGAGCACGGGCAGAAGGCGGACCAGCTGCCCGGCTACCGCACCATCACGGATCCCGCCGCCCGCGCGCACGTGGCCGGCGTGTGGGGCGTGGACCCCACGGACCTGCCCGGCGCGGGGATCCCGGCCGTGGAGCTGCTGACCACCCTGGGCACCGACCACGGCGTGCGCTGCCTGTGGGTCAACGGCTCCAACGTGGTGATCGGCGCCCCGGACTCCGACGCCGTGACCCGTGGCCTGCAGGCCCTGGACTTCCTCGTGGTCTGCGACTTCTTCTTCTCCGAGACCGCCGAGTACGCCGACCTCGTCCTGCCCGTCCTGCAGTGGGCCGAGGAGGAGGGCACCATGACGAACCTCGAGGGCCGGGTGCTGCGCCGCCGCCGCGCGGTGGACCCGCCGCCGGGAGCCCGGGACGAGCTGTGGATCATGGCCGAGCTCGCCCGGCGGCTCGAGGC
>JAPSHS010000160.1 GCA_031179495.1 Kocuria sp.
CGCTGCGCCTCGAGGGCGAGCGAGGAGAACGTCGTGAACCCGCCCAGCGCCCCGGTCCCGGCGCCCAGGCGCAGCAGCAGCCCGCGGGGGGTCTCCTCGCCGCGCCGGAGGAGGGCCTCGAGGAGCAGCCCGAGCAGGAACGCCCCGAGCAGGTTCGCCGCGAGGGTGGCCACCGGCCAGCCGGCCGCCGCCGGCAGCAGCACCGAGAGCCCGTGGCGGGCACCGGTCCCCAGTGCCCCGCCCGCGCCCACGGCCAGGACCAGGAGCAGGCGCCGGTGCGGCGGTCGGCTCATCGCAGGTCTCCTCGTGGCGGGTCTCGGTGCGTGTGGGCGTCGGGTTCCCGCCCGGGGCGGGCGGCGGCTCGATCCTACCGGCGGGTCCGTAGGATGTCGGGGTGCACACGATTCGCGGCGCCCGGGTCCTTCTCGCCCTCAAGACGGCACTCGCCGTGGCCGTGTCCTGGGCGGTGGCCCAGCGGATGCCCGGGGTGCTCGACGAGTACCCCTACTACGCGCCGCTCGGGGCGATCTCCGCGATGTACCCCACCGTGTTCGGTTCGGTCCGGGCCGGGCTGCAGACCGTGGTCGGCATCGCCCTGGGCATCGCCCTGGCGGCCGGGGTGCTGCTGGTCGGCGAGCCCAACCTGCTGACGGTCGCCGTGGCGGTGGGCCTCGGAGTCCTGCTGGCGGGGGTCCGACGGCTCGGGGCCGGCGCGGAGTACGTGCCCGTGGGCGCGCTGTTCGTGCTCATCGTCGGCGGGCAGGACGCCGGGGGCTTCTCCGTCGGCTTCCTGGTCCAGATGTCCGTGGGAGTCGCGATCGGACTGCTCGTCAACGCCCTGGTGTTCCCGCCGCTGGACTTCCGCACCGCCCGCCTGCAGCTGGACCGGCTGCAGGGCGTCGTCGTGGACTACCTCCGGGACGCGGCCGGGGAACTGGCCGAGCCGGGGACCACGGCCGGGCGGGACTGGCAGGAGCGCAACCACGCGCTCGTGAAGATCACGGCAGAGGTCCGCGAGGCGGTCGACGAGTCGGCGCAGAGCGCCCGGGGCAATCCCCGCGTGGTCCTCCGCCGCCACCGGCGGGGGACGGACCCGGGGTACGCGTCGATGCTGCGGCTCGAGAGCGTGGTCTTCCACCTCCGGGGATTCACGGACGCGCTGCGCGAGCTCTACGACCACCGGGGGCACGACTGGGTGATCCCCACTGCCCTGAGCGGCCGGCTGGCCGAGGCGGCGCGGTCCAGCGCGGACGCCGTGCAGGCGTGGTCGGCGGGGGAGGACCCCGGGGAGGCGGCCGAGCGGGTCCGTTCCCTCGTGGGGCGGCTGAGCGCCGAGCTCACGGACCCCTCCGGGACCGAGGGCCGCCTGGTGATCACCGCGGCCCAGGACCTCGCGCGGCTCGTGGCCGTCCTGGATCCGCCGACCGCCCCGACCGAGGGCAGCAGCGCGGTGACCCGGGAGTGATGCCCCGCCCGGGAGCGCGCCGTGCTCCGCCGTCCCGCAGCCCGGGCGGGCCACGGGACGGCGGTGCGGCTCAGGCCCGGCCGCGCCGGCGCAGCCGCACCGCGACAGCGGCCGACAGCGCGCTCCCGGCGGCGAACAGCCCGACCAGCAGGCCCGTGCCCGGCCCGGCGGACTGCTCCGCGGCGGCGGTCTGCATGTTGAGGCCCGGGTTGACGGCTCCCGGAGCGGCCTGAGCAGGAGCCTCCACGGTGGGCGCCTCCAGGGCGGGGGTCTCCACGGCGGGGGTCCCCGGGACGGGGGTCTGCACGACGGGAGCGGCCTCTGCGGGAGCAGGTGCCGGAGCCACCGGGGCGGCGGGCGCGGGGGTCACCGGGGCGACGACGGGCGGCTGGCCGATCTGGCCCTCGCAGGCGACGACGGCCTGCTCGAGCAGCACCAGGAGCTGGTTGACGGTGGCCTCGTCGAGGGCCAGCTCCGCCAGGAGCGCGTCGAACGTCGCACCGGTCTCGGCCAGCGCGGCCTCCAGGGCGGCGGGGTCCACGGTGCCGAGGGCGGCGGCCAGCGCCGCGTCCAGCTCGGCGATGCGGGCCTCGGCCTGGGCGACGGCCGCCGGGTCGCCGGACTCCTGGGCCGCCGCCAGGGCGGCCGCGGCGGCCTGCAGCTCGGCCAGGCTCGGACCGCCCGCACCCTCCACCAGCGCGGTGTACTGCGCCTCGATGGAGGCCACGGCGTCCGCGGTCCGGTCGAGCGCCATGATCGACTCGGGGGTGAGGCCGGCGCCGGCCAGCGCGGCGTCGAACTGGTTCGTGGCCTGCAGGCAGGCGGCGTCACCGGGTGCGGCGACGGCGGCCGGGGCGCCCAGGACGAGGCCCCCCACCAGCATCGTGGCCGCGGAACCCGCGGCGGCCCAGGTCTTGGCAGCGGTCATGTCGTGTGTCTCCTGAATCCCCTCGTGGCCCCGGGCCGATCCCGCGGCCTGCAGCGCGCGGCAGGACCTCCCCGGCGTCACCCGTCCGCACACGGTGGCGGAGGCGCGACAGGAGACGTCGTGCTGCTGGTCGTGCGGCACGCGGAGGGCTCCGTCGAGCTGTGGGGCTCCCCGGTGGCGGCCGAAGGACTGCTGTGCCGTCAAACTACGTGCCGGTAGGATTTCTTGGCAATTGTGAACGAGAGGCTCGCCCGGAGCCGGGCGGCGACGACCGCCGGTGCCGCCCGGGGGACCGGAACCGGGTTCAGGAGCGCGCCCCCGGCCGGGGCGGTGTCCCGGGTGCGCGGGACAAGTCCGTCCTGCTGCGGGCGGGCCCTCAGAGGCGGCCCCGGCGCACTCGGTGCCGCTCGACCGCCTGCTCGTACGAGACCACCAGCGCCTCGGTGGCGCTGCGCCAGCTGTGCGCCTCGGCGTCGGCCCGTCCGGCCTCGCCCATGCGGGCGCGCAGGGGGCCGTCGTCGAGCAGCCGGGCGAGGTGCGCCGTGAGCTCGACGGCGTCGCCGGGCGCGGCCAGCAGGCCCGTGCGGCCGTCGTCCACCGCGAACGGGATGCCTCCGGCCCGGGCGCCGACCACCGGCACCCCGCTGGCCAGGGACTCCAGGGCCACCAGGCCCAGCGTCTCGGTGGTCGACGGGAACGCGAACACGTCCGCCGAGGCGTACGCCGCGGCGAGCTCCTCCCCGGACAGCGGGCCGACGAAGGTCGTGGGGGTGCCGGCGAAGCGCCTCTCGAGCTCGCCCCGGTGCGGTCCCGTGCCCACCACGGCGAGCCGGGTGGCCGGCAGCCGCCGGAGCGGCTCGAGCAGGGCCTCGAGGTTCTTCTCCTTCGACAGCCGCCCCACGGAGAGCACCAGCCGCTCCCCGGGGTGCCCGTCCGTGAGGCGTCCGCGCATGGCGGGCGAGGCCTTCGCGGGCGAGAACAGCCGGGTGTCCACGCCCTTGGGCCACAGGGCCACGTCCCGCACGCCCATCAGGGCGGCCCGCTCGACCATCGGCCCCGAGGTGCACAGGTTGACCTGGGCCAGGTTGTGCGTCGCGCGGATCCACCGCTCCACGGCCCCGCGCAGGGGGCCGAGGCCGAGGGCGCTCATGTACTGCGGGACGTCCGTGTGGAAGGAGGCCAGCAGCGGCAGGTCCCGCCACCGGGCCGAGAGCGTGCCCCAGGCCCCGAACCACACCGGGTTCACCGCGTGCACCA
>JAPSHS010000161.1 GCA_031179495.1 Kocuria sp.
CTCGGACCGGGGCGGGAACGACGAAAGGCCGTCCCGAGTCCTCGGGACGGCCTTTCACAGCGGGTGAGCGACGGGGGTTGAACCCGCGACCTCCTGGACCACAACCAGGCGCTCTGCCGAACTGAGCTACGCCCACCATGAACGCCCACCGCAAGACCGTGCTTCCGCTGGGCAACGCATACGAGTGTACCCCATTCCCGGCCCGCTCCGGACCACGACGGCCGGGACCGAGGCGGCGCGGGAGCGGACCCGGCCGGTCAGGCGCCGGTGCGGGAGGCGGCGATCTCGGCGGCGACGGCCTTCGCGGTCTCCGAGTCGGGCCCCGGCGCCGCGGCGAAGACGGCCCGACGGTAGTAGCGCAGCTCGTCGATCGAGTCGCGGATGTCCCCGAGCGCCCGGTGGTTGCCCGTCTTCGGCGGGGCCTGGAAGTAGGCGCGCGGGAACCAGCGGCGGGAGAGCTCCTTGATGGTGGAGACGTCGATCACGCGGTAGTGCAGGTGGTCCACGACCTGCGGCATGTCCCGGACGAGGAACGTGCGGTCGGTGCCCACGGAGTTCCCGCCCAGGGGGGCCCTGCCCGGCTCGGGCACCCACTGCCGGATGTAGGCGAGGACCTGCTCCTGGGCCTCCTCCATCGTCAGGCCGGAGGGCAGCTCGTCGAGCAGCTTGGACGCCGTGTGCATGTTCCGCACGAAGTCGCCCATCTGTGCCAGGGCCTCGTCGCTGGGCCGGATCACGACGTCGACGCCCTCACCGAGGACGTTGAGCTCGTCGTCGGTCACGAGGGCCGCCACCTCGATGAGCGCGTCGTCCTCGAGGGACAGCCCCGTCATCTCGCAGTCGATCCATACAATGCGTCCGTTGGAAGTAGCCACCCGGACAATCTACCGTGCCCTCCCGACGCCGCACGGCGGACGACGTGGCCCGTGCCCGGTGCCGGGTGTCCTCCAGCCGCCGAGGATAGGATCGGGGCGACCACGGGTCCGCGCTGCGCCCAGCGGCGGTGCCCGCGACCACCGGACGGGCGCATCGGGAGAGCAGTGCAGATCACTTCGAGGACGCCGGCGCCGGACGAGGGCGCCCGCGGCACCGATCCGCTCGCGAGCCCCGACCTCTCCCGGTACGTGTCCGGCTCTCCGCTGCGGACCGTGCTCATGGGCACCCTGGGCTCGCTCATGCTGCTCGTCGGCTCCCTCGGGGTCGGCTGGCTCGCCTCGGTGTCCCCGCTGCGCCAGGCGCCGGTGATCATCGCCATGCGCTTCACCACCACGGGCGTCATCATCTCCATCCTCCTGCTCGCCGTGGGCGGGATGCTCCTGATCCGCGAGTGGCTGCGGCTGGGGCAGAAGCTCAACCGGTGGGGCCCCGGCAGCGGGCGCTGGGTGCTCATCGCCATCGCGGCGTGGTCGGCGCCCATGCTGGTCACCGTCCCCCTGTTCAGCCGGGACGTGTACTCCTACATCGGCCAGGGCCGGGTGATGGCCAACGGGCTCAACCCCTACGAGCACGGGGTCTCCACCATCGACAACTTCTTCCAGCTGGGCGCCGACCAGATGTGGTCGGAGTCCCCGCCGCCCTACGGGCCGCTCTTCCTGTGGCTCGAGCAGTTCGTGGTGGCCGTGACCGGGGCGGACCCGGACGCGGCCGTGCTGTGGTTCCGGGGGATGTGCGTGCTCTCCGTGCTCGCCTGCATGTGGCTGGTCCCGCGGCTCGCGCGGCTGCACGGGATCAACCCGGCGCGGGCCCTGTGGCTGAGCGTGGCCAACCCCCTGTTCCTCACCAACTTCATCGTCTCCGTGCACAACGACGCGATCATGATCGCCCTGGCCCTGGCCGGCACCTACGTGGCCGCCAAGCACCGCAACTGGAAGGGCGGGCTGGCCGGCACGGCGCTCGTCACCCTCTCCGTGGCGATCAAGCCCATCACGCTCGTCCTCCTGCCGTTCATCGGCCTGCTCTGGGCCGGGAAGAACGCCTCGTGGCCGCGCCGCTTCGCCGTGTGGTTCCTCACCCTCGCCTACGCGCTCGGGCTGCTCGGGCTGATGGGCCTGGTCAACGGGTTCGGCTTCGGCTGGGTCGCCGCGATGTCCACCCCGGGATCCGTCTCCATCTGGTACGCCCCCGTGGGCTTCGTCGGCGGGCTGGCGGCGACCCTGGCCGCGGCGGTGGGGGCCGACGAGGGCCAGTGGAAGGGCGCGGTGCACTCGATCGGCCAGGCCCTGGCCGTGCCGGTCATCCTGTGGCTGATGTTCCGGGGCCGCGACGAGCGGATCATCCGCCGCCTCACCTGGGCGTTCGCGGCCATCGTGCTGTTCTCCCCGATGATCCAGGCCTGGTACGTGGTATGGCTCATCCCGCTGTTCGCGGTCACGGGCATCCGCAGCGACTGGCAGGTGGACATCCTGTTCTTCCTCACCGTCTTCTTCATGATCTACGCGGTCTCCGACCAGCTCGACGTCTTCCCGTACCTGGACCTCGACCTCAGCTCCGGCCGGCTGATCGCGGCGGTCGTCGCGCTGTCCTACGGCGTGTACCTGTGGTTCATCGACCCCGCGACCAGACGCCTGTTCCGCGGCCGCTACCAGCCCCTGGTGCAGAGCGCCGTGATCTGAGGTCCCGTGCACCCGGCGGCAAGTTGGTAAACTCGTCCGCGGTGCCCGGGACACGGTCCCGGGCGGCCCGCCTCAGTAGCTCAGTGGATAGAGCAGGAGCCTTCTAATCTCTTGGTCGGGGGTTCGACTCCCTCCTGGGGCACAGGAAGAATCCCCGCCATTCCGGGCCTCATGGTCCGGAGTGGCGGGGATTTCGTCGTTCCCGGCGGACGCCGTGGCGGCACGTCGGGCTGTGACGCACCGGGGCAGCTCCGGGGAGGTGGCACGTGCACGCCGGACTGATCGGAGCTGTCGGCATCGGCTCGTCGCCGTGGATCGGCCCCGCCTCAGGCCCGAGGTCCGGATTTCCCCCGTGTGCCGTGACTCACCGCGACCACCGACAGCGATGCACCGGACGATCAGGTGTGACACGGTGGAAAGCGTGTGCCCGTCGAGTGAGGAGCGTCCATGATCGACCGCCGGTTCACCGTCTTCTGCGTGGGAGCAGCCCTCGTGGTGGTCGTCCTCCTGAGCGGTGCGACCCTGACCAGCTACATCGACGAACGGGACAGAGCCGCCTGCGACGACGCGGGCGGGGTGTTCCACGAGAACATCTGCATGGACCCCGAGGCGCTGATCAACGTCGACGGGTTCCTCGACCCGGACGTGTACGTCACCACGGACCGGTAGCGGCACCCCTCGGTCACCGCAGGTCCCCCGTCACCAACCGGACCACCCCGTCCGGCAGACCTTGCCGATCCGGGTCGCCACCGGCCGTCCCGGGCCCGGATCGGGACCGCGTGGCAGGGCGGCACACGCGTCCGGGGAGGACCGGAGCATCCGCCCGTTGACCCGCTCCCGCCACCTGACTACTGTGCCGCCATGGATGCCACGACCGAGCGCACGAGGGCTTTCATCCGGGAGTACATCCGGCGCGTCTGGGACGAGCAGGACCTGACCGCCCTGCAGGAGCTGCTCGACCCCGATCCCGCCGTCCAGACCCAGGCGCGGGCTCATCTCGAGGAACTGTTCAACGCGCTGAGCGA
>JAPSHS010000162.1 GCA_031179495.1 Kocuria sp.
TTCCTGTCCATCGAGCCGCTGGGGCCGGGGCACACCCTGGTGGTCCCGCGCGAGGAGTACGACCACTGGATCGACCTGCCCGAGGACCTGGCCGCGCACCTGATGGTGGTCTCCTGGAGGATCGGCCGGGCCGTCGACGTCGTGTGGCGCCCCCGGCGGGTGGGCCAGATGATCCAGGGCTTCGAGGTCCCGCACACCCACGTGCACGTCTGGCCCGCGCACACGGTCGAGCAGTTCCAGTTCGCCAACGCGGACCGGCACCCGGACCCGGCGGCGATGGACGAGGCCGCCGAGCGGATCCGGGCGGCCCTGGTGGACGCCGGGCACGGGAGCTCCGTCCCCCGGTCCTGAGCGGGGCCGGCGGGGCACGATCAGGTGCGGGCGGCCTCCAGGGCGTCCTTGAGGGCCTTGCGGATCCGCTTCTCCGAGACGGTGTGGGCGGTGCCCAGCTCCTGCGCGAACAGGGACACCCGCAGCTCCTCGAGCATCCACGCCACCCGGCGCAGCTCCTCCGGCACCGGCGCCGAGGGCGGCAGGGAGTCCAGCGCGGCGTCGTAGTCGTCCTCGAGCTTCTGCACGGCCAGCATGTTCACGGTGTCCCGCTGCAGGTGCCCCGCGAGCTTCTCCAGCCGCACCTCCATGGCCCGCACGTAGCGGGGCAGGTGCTGGAGCTGGTCGTAGCCGGTGGCCGCCACGAACCCGGGGTGCACGAGGTGCTCCAGCTGGGCCTTGACGTCGTTGAGCGAGTTCACGGCGGCGAGGGACGGCGCCCGCTTGAGCTGCTTGCGGATCCGCGAGGCGCCGGAGAGGACCTGCTCCACCAGCGCCGTGACCTGGAAGACCGTGTCGATGAGCTCGGCGCGCACGTTCTCGTGCAGGGCGTCGTACTCGGCGCGCGTGAACGGCGGCTCGGGCGGGGTCAGCCTGTCGATCGCGGCGACCGTGCAGTCGGCGATGAGCTCGGTCACCGACCCGTGCGGGTTCTGCGTGAAGACGAGCTTCTCCCTGTTGTTGAGGTGCTCGAGGACGTAGCGCTCCGGAGAGGGGACGCGCAGCAGCAGCAGGGTGATCACCCCGCGGCGCTGGGCGGCCCGCTGCTCCTCGGCGGAGGGCAGGATGCGCACCGCCACGGTGGCGTCCCGGCCCGCGGCCCGCCGGCCCGGCTGCTGGTCCCTGCGCTCCCGCGGCCGCTCGGGGACGAGGGCCGGCCAGCCGGTGATCCGCTGGCCCGCCACGGTGGTCTCCACGCTGCGGGGCAGGTCCGGCTCCGGCCACGCGGTCAGCCCCGTGCGCTCCAGCGACGGCGCCGCCGGGCCGGCCGCCGGCCGCGGGGCGGGGGAGGGCCGGCCCGTGCGCCCGGAGGCCCCGGACGGCGCGGCGCCGGGGCCGTCCGCCGACGGGACCGCGCCCAGGGACTCGGCCAGGGCCGCCCGGATCTCGTCGTGCAGCTCGGACTTGAGCAGCTCGAGGTCCTGGCCCTCGCCGAGCACCCGGTTGCGGCGGTCCCGCACCTCGAAGCGCATGCGCAGGTGCGACGGGACCGCGTCCCAGTTCCAGGACCCGGGAGGCACCACGTGGCCCTTCAGCCGGCGCAGCACCAGCTCCAGGGATGGCTCGAGGGCGTCGACGGAGGGGTCGAAGTCCTCATGCAGCCGCTGCACGGCCTGGCGGGCGACGTCCGGGGCGGGCACGAAGTGGCGCCGCACGGCCTTCGGCAGGGACCTGATGAGGGCGGTCACCAGCTCCGTGCGGAAGCCGGGGATCTGCCACCGGAACTGCGCCGGGTCCAGCTGGTTGAGGAAGAGCACGGGCACGCGCACGGTGACGCCGTCGGCCTGGTCCGAGCCCGGGGCGAACTCGTAGGCGAGGTCCAGCACGAGCTCCCCGTCGCGGGTCCGGCGCACCCACTGGCGCGGGTACAGGGACTCGTCGTAGTCGGGGGCGTCCTCGGCGATGAGGTCCTCGGGGTCGAGGTCGAGCAGGTGCTCGTCCTGGTGCCGGGCCTTCTTCCACCACGCGTCGAAGTGCCGCGCCGAGACCACCGACGCCGGGATCCGGGCGTCGTAGAACTCGAACAGGGCCTCGTCGTCGACCCGCAGGTCCTTGCGGCGCAGCCGGCTCTCGAGCTCCTCGACCTCGGCCAGGCGCTTGCGGTTGCGCGCCCAGAACCGGTGGCGGGTCTGCCAGTCGCCCTCGACGAGGGCGTGGCGGAGGAACAGCTCCCGCGCCAGGACCGGGTCCACCCGCCAGAAGTTGATCCGGCGCTGCGCGACCACGGGCACGCCGTACAGGGTGACCTTCTCGTAGGCCATCACGGAGCCCTGGGCGCGGGACCAGTGCGGCTCCGAGACGCTGCGCTTGACCAGGTGCGGGGCCAGCTCCTCGGCCCACAGGGGGTCGATCGCGGCGTTGACGCGCGCCCACAGCCGGGAGGTCTCCACGAGCTCCGCCGACATGATCCAGTCCGGGGACTTCTTGAACAGGTTGGAGCCGGGGAAGACGGCGAACCGGGCGCCGCGGGCGCCCTGGTACTCGCGCTTGCGCTCGTCCTTGAGCCCGATGTGGCTGAGCAGCCCCGCCAGCAGCGAGACGTGGATCTCCCGCTCCTTCCCGGCGGGGTCCACCTCGCGGCCCTTCCCGACCCGGATGCCGACCTGCTGGCCCATCTGGCGCAGCTGGGCGTAGAGGTCCTGCCACTCGCGGATCCGCAGGAAGTTCAGGAACTCCCGCTGGCACAGCTTCCGGAACCGCGTCGAGGACAGCTCCTCCTGCTGCTCCTGGACGTAGCGCCACAGCAGCAGCCAGCTCGTGAAGTCGGAGTTCTCGTCGAAGAACCGCTTGTGCAGCTCGTCCGCCTGCTGGCGCTTCTCCAGGGGCCGCTCCCGGGGGTCCTGGACGGTCAGCGCCGCCGCGAGGACCATGACCTCCCGCGCGCAGCCCCGCTTGTCGGCCTCCACGATCATCCGGCCCAGCCGCGGGTCCACCGGCAGCTGCGCCAGCTGGCGCCCGACCGGGGTCAGCGGCCCGCCGGCGTCGTCGTCCCGGTGCCCCCGCGGGGCGGTGCCCCGGGGCTCCTTCAGGGCGCCGAGCTCCCGCAGCAGGGCCACGCCGTCCTTGACGGCCCGGGACTCCGGCGGCTCCACGAACGGGAAGCGCTCGATGTCCCCGGGCTCCTTGACGACCCCCACCGAGGTCATCTGCAGGATCACGGACGCGAGGCTCGTGCGCAGGATCTCGGGGTCGGTGAACTCCGGGCGGGAGAGGTAGTCCTCCTCCGAGTAGAGCCGGATGCAGATGCCGTCGGAGACGCGCCCGCAGCGGCCCGCGCGCTGGTTCGCCGAGGCCTGCGAGATGCGCTCGATCGGCAGGCGCTGCACCTTGGTGCGCGACGAGTACCGGGAGATGCGGGCGGTGCCGGGGTCGATCACGTACTTGATGCCCGGGACGGTCAGGGACGTCTCGGCCACGTTGGTGGCCAGCACGATCCGCCGCCTGCCCGACGGCGCGAACACCCGGTGCTGCTCCGCCATGGACAGCCGGCCGAACAGGGGGAGCACCTCGGTGCCGGCCATCCCCCGGATCCGCTTGAGGGCGGCCTCCAGCGCCTCCTGGGCGTCACGGATCTCCCGCTC
>JAPSHS010000163.1 GCA_031179495.1 Kocuria sp.
CGGTGGTCGCCGCCGCCGCCGTAGAGGCGGTCGGTGACGCTGCGGGCGTGGTCGTCGTTGTCGGGGATGTCGGAGTCGAGCAGGAGCAGCGGGACGCGCCCCACGTCGGCGCGCCAGATCTGCGCGGACAGCGAGCGCCCGTTGGGCAGGGGCAGGGTGATCCGCGCGGGTGTCCCGTCCTCCTCCCGCAGCAGGGTCAGGGGCATCCCGTCCGGGTCGAGCACGGGGTAGGACTCCTGTTGCCAGGCGTCCCGGGAGAGGGACTGCTTGAAGTAGCCGTGCTGGTAGAACAGGCCCACGCCCACCACCGGCACGCCGAGGTCGGAGGCGCTCTTGAGGTGGTCGCCGGCGAGGATGCCCAGCCCGCCGGAGTACTGCGGCAGCACGGAGGTGACGCCGTACTCGGCCGAGAAGTAGGCGACGGCCCGCGGTGCGTCCTCGGTCTGGGTCTTCTGGTACCACAGATCGTCGGTGAGGTAGCGCTCCAGGTCGGCGTCCAGCTCCTCGATCCGCCGCACGGTGGCCGGGTCCTCGGCGATCTGCTGGATCTCCTCGCGGGTGAGCGATCCCAGCAGCTTGACCGGGTCACCGTGGACCGTGTCCCAGGCCTGCGGGTTGAGCTCCGCGAACAGCTGTTCGGTCGGCCGGTGCCAGGACCAGCGGAGGTTCCTGGCGAGACGGCTCAGAGGGGCGATGGACTCCGGCAGCACAGTGCGCACGGTGAATCTACGGATTGCCTTCACGCGGTCAGACTACCGGTGCCCCGGCGGGAGTCGAGGGCTGCGGCGCGCGGTCGTCGACCGGGTCGTGCCGGGCCTGCGCACCGGGGGCGGGACACCCTCGCGCAGTTGGACAGCGGGCTTAACGATCGCGGGGTTTGTCGCTAACGTGGTCCAGGTGAGCCAAGCCAACACGCCTTCCCCGTCCGACCCGGCCGCGAGCCCGGCCGGAACGTCCGCCAACGACCTCCCGACGACCCCCGCCGCCGAGGCGACCGCCCCCGGCGACGGGCCCGGAACCGCGGCCGCGGTCCCGGCCGAGCAGCCGGCGAAGAAGGCGCCGGCGCGACGCAGGACCTCGACCGCCAAGAAGTCCCCGGCCGCGGACGCCCCGGTGTCCGTGGAGGACGAGCCGGGCATCGCCGTCGTCCCCGCCACGGAGCCCAAGACCCGCGCGCGCAGGACGTCGGCGGCGAAGACGTCCACGGCGAAGACGCCGGCCGGGACCGCCACGACGAGGACCACGACCGCGAAGACGTCCGCCGCCCGGACCTCGACGACGAAGAAGGCCACGACCCCCCGCAAGGCCTCGACCTCGCGCAGGAAGGCCGCCGGTTCGGCGTTCTCCCGCGAGGGCCTGGTCTACGGCCGGATCCCGATCGTCGGCGTGAGCCCCGTGGTGGAGGACGGCCGCTTCCCGGCCAAGGCGCTGCCGGGCGAGTCGATCCGCGTGGGCGCCACCGTGTTTCGCGAGGGCCACGACGCGCTCGGCGTCACCGCGGTGCTCTACGACCCGCAGGGCGCCGAGGCCGAGCGGGTGCCCATGCGCTTGACCACCCCCGGCACGGACCGCTACGAGGCGTGGCTGACGCCCGCCTCCGAGGGCGCGTGGTCCTTCGCCGTCGAGGGGTGGGGCGACCTCTACGAGACCTGGCGGCACGCCGCCGAGATCAAGGTGGGCGTGGGCCAGGACGTCGAGCTGATGATGGCCGAGGGCGTGCTGCTCTTCGACCGCGCCGCCGCGGAGACGGGGCGCCCGGATTCCGACGTCGAGCTGTTCCGCTCCGCCTCCCAGGCGCTCGGCAACGAGGATCTCCCCGTTGAGCAGCGGCTCGCGGCGGGCACCTCGGCCGAGGTCCTGGCCGCGGTCGCCGAGCGCCCGGTGCGCGACCTGGTCACCGAGAGCCGCCGCTACCCGCTGAAGGTCGAGCGCACCGCCGCCGGGCGCGGGTCCTGGTACGAGTTCTTCCCGCGCTCCGAGGGCGCCGTCCTGGACCCCGAGTCCGGCACGTGGACGTCCGGCACCTTCCGGACCGCGGCCGAGCGGCTCGAGGCCGTGGCCGGCATGGGCTTCGACGTCATCTACCTGCCCCCGATCCACCCGATCGGCCGGGCCCACCGCAAGGGTCCGAACAACTCGCTCGAGGCCGGTCCCCAGGACCCCGGGTCCCCGTGGGCCATCGGCGCCCCCGAGGGCGGCCACGACGCCATCCACCCGGACCTCGGCACGTTCGAGGACTTCGACGGCTTCGTCGCCCGGGCCGGGGAGCTCGGCCTGGAGGTGGCCCTGGACCTGGCCCTGCAGGCGTCGCCGGACCACCCGTGGGTCACGGCCCACCCGGAGTGGTTCACGACCCGCGCCGACGGCTCGATCGCCTACGCGGAGAACCCGCCGAAGAAGTACCAGGACATCTACCCGATCAACTTCGACAACGACCCCGAGGGGCTCTCCCTCGAGGTGCTGCGGATCGTGGAGCTGTGGATCTCCCACGGCGTCAAGATCTTCCGGGTGGACAACCCGCACACCAAGCCCCTGTGGTTCTGGGAGTGGCTGATCGGCACCGTCAACGCCCAGCACCCCGAGGTCGTGTTCCTGGCCGAGGCGTTCACCCGCCCCGCCATGATGCAGTCCCTCGCCCGGGTGGGCTTCCAGCAGTCCTACTCGTACTTCACCTGGCGCAACACCAAGAAGGAGCTCGAGGAGTACCTCCACGAGGTCAGCCACGAGACCTCGGCGGTGTACCGGCCGAACTTCTTCGTCAACACCCCGGACATCCTGACGGAGTACCTGCAGTTCGGCGGTCCCGCGGCGTTCCGGGTCCGGGCCGTGCTGGCCGCCACGGGCTCCCCGCTGTGGGGCGTCTACGCCGGCTACGAGCTCTTCGAGCACGTGGCCCGGCAGGGGGCCGAGGAGTACGTGGACAACGAGAAGTACCAGTTCCGTCCCCGGGACTTCGCCGGCGCCGAGGAGCGCGGCGAGTCCCTGGCGCCGTACCTCACGAGGCTCAACGAGATCCGCCGCCGGCACGCGTCGCTGGGCGACCTGCAGAACCTCACGGTGCAGTCGACGACCGACGACGCCCTGGTCGCGTACTCGAAGACCAAGACCGTGCGGCACGGGGACTCCAGCGAGAAGGACACGGTCATCGTGGTCGTCAACGTGGACCCGCACGCGGTGCGCGAGGGCACCGTGTGGCTGGACCTCGAGTCGCTGAACCTGGACGACGCGGACTTCAACGAGGACGGCAGCTTCTGGGTGGAGGACCTGATCAGCGGCGACTCCTGGAAGTGGGGCACGCACAACTACGTGCGCCTCGACCCGCACCACGAGCCCGCCCACGTCCTGCACGTCCGGCGCAACGTCAAGTAGGGGTTCCTCCGGACCCTGTCGGGGCTCTCCCGGGCGCACCGCCCGGGAGAGCCCCCTTCCCGCACTGATGGCCTCCGACCCACCTGTCCGAAAGGCGGCACCCCCGCATGAGCATCTCGCCGTTCTCGCTCAACGCCCCCGGCATCTCCCACGACCCCGACTGGTTCCGCAAAGCGGTGTTCTACGAGGTGCTCGTCCGGGCGTTCTCCGACGCCAACGGTGACGGCTCCGGCGACTTCTCCGGCCTGATC
>JAPSHS010000164.1 GCA_031179495.1 Kocuria sp.
CCGGGGTGGCGACGGGTGCCCATGGCGTCGTAGAGCTTCTTGCGGTACTCGTCGCCGTGGGCGCGCGCCGCGGCCTCGACCACGCGCACGAGCCACATCGACTCCACGTGGCCGTGGTGGTGGTTGTCCGCGTTGTCCTCGTTCAGGATGCCGAGGGAGATGACCCGCCACGTCACCTCGACGTCGCGGCGGGACTCCACCTCCTCCATCCAGCGGGAGGTCATCCAGGCCCAGGGGCACAGCGGATCGAACCAGAAATCGACCTTGTCCGTCATCAGCTTCCTCTCCTCGCGGATGCGCCCGCCGGGGATGGCGGGCGCCTCACGGGGTACAAGCCACGGCTCAGGCCGTTTTGTTCCGGTTCTGCTCCTCGCGGATCATCTCGTGCGTGATGATCTCCGGTTCGGCCTGCTTGGCCACGGCCTCGGCGGTGACGAGCACGGCGGCGATGTCGTCGCGGCTGGGGAGCTCGAACATCACCGGCTGCAGGACGTCCTCCAGGATGGCGCGCAGGCCGCGCGCGCCGGTGCCGCGCTGGATCGCGAGCTCCGCGACGGCCTCCAGCGCCTCCGGGTCGAAGGTCAGCTCGACGCCGTCGAGCTGGAACATCTTCCGGTACTGCTTCACCAGGGCGTTGCGCGGTTCCGTGAGGATCCGGGTGAGGTCGGGGACGGTCAGCTCGCGCAGCGTGGTCACCACGGGCAGGCGCCCGATGAGCTCGGGGATCAGGCCGAACTTCAGGAGGTCCTCCGGCATGACGTCGGCCATCACGTCGCCGCGCGGGCCGCTCTCCCGGAGGGCGGCGCCGAAGCCGATGCTGGTGTGACCGGCACGGGAGTCCACGATGTCCTCGAGGCCGGCGAAGGCACCGGCCACGATGAACAGCACGTTCGTGGTGTCGATCTGGATGAACTCCTGCTGCGGGTGCTTGCGCCCGCCCTGCGGCGGCACGGAGGCCACGGTGCCCTCGAGGATCTTCAGCAGCGCCTGCTGCACGCCCTCCCCCGAGACGTCGCGGGTGATCGAGGGGTTCTCGGACTTGCGCGAGATCTTGTCGATCTCGTCGATGTAGATGATGCCCGTCTCGGCGCGCTTGACGTCGTAGTCGGCGGCCTGGATCAGCTTGAGCAGGATGTTCTCGACGTCCTCGCCGACGTAGCCGGCCTCGGTCAGCGAGGTGGCGTCGGCGACGGCGAACGGGACGTCGAGGCGGCGGGCCAGCGACTGCGCGAGGTAGGTCTTGCCGGAGCCGGTGGGCCCGACGAGCAGGATGTTGGACTTGGCGATCTCCACGTCCTCGTCGCCGCCCGCGGTGGCCAGCGACAGGGGCTTGCCGTTCTCGCCGGCCCGGACCCGCTTGTAGTGGTTGTACACCGCCACGGACAGCGCGCGCTTGGCGGTCTCCTGCCCGATCACGTACTGGTGCAGGTGCTGGTAGATCTCGTGGGGAGTGGGCAGCTCCTGCTGCTCGAGGTCCTTGACCTCGCTCAGCTCCTCCTCGATGATCTCGTTGCACAGCTCGATGCACTCGTCGCAGATGTAGACGCGTGGGCCCGCGATGAGCTTGCGGACCTGCTTCTGGCTCTTGCCGCAGAAGGAGCACTTGAGCAGATCCGCGGTCTCGCCGATGCGCGCCATGAATCAGTCCTCTGGTCGGGTACGGGGATCCTGGTCCAGGATAGGCGAGGACCGGGTGGCGTCCCAACACCGGGACGCCCCGGTGCGCCGCGACCGGTCGGGTCGCGGCGCACCGGGGTCCGGCGGGGCGTGCCGCCGCGCGTCAGACGGTGACGGTCGCGGGCTTGTGGATCTTGCGGGACTCCAGGACGTGGTCCACGATCCCGTAGTCCTTCGCCGCCGCCGCGGTGAGGATCTTGTCGCGCTCGATGTCGCGGTTGACCTCCTCGGCGGTCTTGCCCGAGTGCAGGGCCAGGGTCTCCTCGAGCCACTCGCGCATGCGCATGATCTCGTTGGCCTGGATCTCGATGTCGGAGGCCTGCCCGCCGCCCTGGCCGGACATCGCCGGCTGGTGGATCAGCACGCGGGCGTTCGGCAGGGCCAGCCGCTTGCCCGGGGTGCCGCCGGCCAGCAGCACGGCGGCCGCGGACGCCGCCTGCCCGAGGCAGACCGTCTGGACCTCCGGGCGGATGAACTGCATGGTGTCGTAGATCGCGGTCATCGCGGTGAACGAGCCGCCCGGGGAGTTGATGTACATCGTGATGTCCCGGTCGGCGTCCTGCGCCTCGAGCACCAGCAACTGGGCCATGACGTCGTCCGCCGAGGCGTCGTCGACCTGCACGCCCAGGAAGATGATCCGGTCCTCGAAGAGCTTGGTGTAGGGGTTCTGCCGCCGGTACCCGTAGGGGGTGCGCTCCTCGAAGTCGGGGAGCACGTAGCGGCTGGTGGGCAGGGCGGCCGCGGAACCGGCCGTGGACGAAGGTCCGTAGGTGTAGGTCATCGTTGAGATCCTCGAGAGTCTGGAGTGCTTGCCTGGTCGTGGGACGGGACCGCCGAGGTCCTACTCCTGGTCCTTCATGGTGCCGCCGCCGCCGGTCATGGACCCGGCCGAGCTGGCGATGCGGTCGAAGAAGCCGTAGTCCAGGGCCCGCTGGGCGTCGAACCAGTTGTCCCGGTCGTTGTCGCGGAGGATGGTCTCCAGGGTCTGGCCGGTCTGCTCGGCGGTGAGCTCCGCCAGGCGCTGCTTCATCGAGAGGATGAGCTCGGCCTGCACCCGGATGTCCGAGGCGGTGCCGCCCATGCCGCCGGAGGGCTGGTGCATGAGGATCCGGGCGTTCGGGGTCGCGTAGCGCTTGCCCTTGGTGCCGGAGGAGAGCAGGAACTGGCCCATCGAGGCCGCCAGGCCGGTGGCCACGGTCACGACGTCGTTCGGGATCAGCTGCATGGTGTCGTAGATCGCCATGCCCGCCGTGACGGAGCCGCCCGGGGAGTTGATGTACAGGAAGATGTCGGCCTGCGGGTCCTCGGCGGAGAGCAGCAGCATCTGCGAGCAGATGAGGTTCGCGTTGTCGTCGCGGACCTCGGAGCCCAGCCAGATGATGCGCTCCTTGAGCAGCCGGTTGTAGACGTAGTCGTCCTGGCCGCCCTGGGGGCCGCCCTGCAGGCGCGGGCCGGTGGAGGTTGCGTGGGTCGAGCCGAACGGCGACTCGTGAGCGGAGGTCATGGAGCGGTGCCTCTTTCGTCCGTGTGGTCCGGTGATCTGAACAGAACACTAGTGCCCGTTCCGGACCGGCACGGGCGCGCCCCGGGGTTGTTCGCTGATGGCGCATGGTGGCCGCCCAGCGGTCCGCCGACGGCGAAGGCGCCGCCGTTCCGGGAGGAACGACGGCGCCTTCGGCCGGGGCTCAGGAACTCACTGGGCGGAGTCCGCCGACTCCTCGTCGGTGCCGGGGGTCGGGGCCGCGGTGGTCTCCTCGGGGGCGATCTCCTCGCCGGCCGGCTCCTCGCCCTGCGGGCGCACGAACTCGGACAGGTCCACGGGGTTGCCCTCGGTGTCGGTGACCGTCGCGTACTCCAGGACCTTGGCCAGCGCCTTGCGGCGGCGCACCTCGCCCACCATCAGCCCGGCCTGCCCGGAGGAGTCCAGCAGCTGCGCGA
>JAPSHS010000165.1 GCA_031179495.1 Kocuria sp.
GCGCTGCCGAGCAGCAGCTTCCCGACGGGGCTGCGGTGCTTCACGCCGATCACCACGGCGGAGGCGTCCACCTGCTCGGCGGCGTCGAGCAGCTCGCCCACGGCGTCCCGGTTGCGGGCGTCGGGGGTGCGGAAGGTGACGGGCACGCCGTCGAGCTCGCTGCCCTCGGGGTCGAGCTGGGCGCCCTCGAGGTTGAAGACCAGCAGGTCCTCCTGGCGGCGCCGGGCCTCCTCGAGCGAGGCCGCGAGCGCGGCCTCGCCCTCGGGGGTGCTGGTACGGGCGACGACGACGGTCATGGGGGCCTCCGGGGCGGGTGTGAGGGACGGACGAACAGAGCGAGGTCCACCCTACGGCCGAACCTGTGACGTGCGTCTCCCACCGGGTGAGCAGAATGCGCAGAACCTGCACAACGATCAGTACGCACGAAAGGCCCATCAAGGAGCGGCACGTGACGAGGGTCACTTAGGGTCGGGTGAGCGGCTCGCCCTGAGCCCAGTATTCCTCATCCTCGACATTCCCCGACCTCGACCAAGGACAGTTGATCCCGTGAGCTCACCACCAGATCAGGCCCGGTCCGGCACCCGCCGCAAGCACCCGGCCGTCATGGCCGTCTACGGCGTCGTGGCCGCCGCCGTGATCGGCCTGGCCGCCTTCTTCTCCTTCCAGTCCGCCAACGCGGGCTCGGACATCCGCGCGAACCTCACCCTCATCGCCCCGGCCGGTGCCGGCGGCGGCTGGGACACGTTCATGCGGGAGCAGCAGCAGGCGATGCGCGCCAACGGCCTGGTGAACAACACCCAGGTGGTCAACATCCCGGGCGCGGCAGGCACCATCGGCCTGGGCCAGCTCTCCACCATGGAGGGCCAGGCCAACACTCTGATGGTCACCGGCGCCGGGCTCGTCGCGGGTGTGGCACAGCTCGACTCGGCCGTCACGCACGACGACGTGCGCCCGATCGCCCGGGTGGTCGAGGAGTACGACGTCGTCGTGGTCCCCGCCGACTCGCCCTTCGAGACGATCGACGAGCTCGTGGCGGCCTGGCGGGCGAACCCGGCCGAGGTGGCCTGGACGGGCGGCGGCACCTTCGACCAGCTCGTGATGACCGAGCTGGCGCTGGCCACCGGCATCGAGCCGTCCGAGACCACCTACATCCCCAAGTCCGGCGGCGGCGAGGCCACCCAGGCCCTGATCACCGGCACCGCGGACGCGGCCACCTCCGGGTACATGGACGTCGCGGACCAGATCGAGGCCGGCCGCCTGAGGGCCCTGGGCATGGCCGCCCCCGAGCGCCTGGAGGGCGTCGAGATCCCGACCCTCGCCGAGCAGGGCTACGACGTGGACCTGGCCAACTGGCGGGCGGTGCTGGCCCCTCCGGGGATCACCGACGAGGAGTTCGACGAGCTCCGGACGCTGCTCGAGGAGTCCGTGGCCACCCCGGAGTGGCAGGAGGCCGTCGAGCGCAACAAGTGGACCGAGGTGTACCTCGCGGGCGAGGAGTTCGACGAGTTCATGGCCTCGGAGCAGGAGCGCATCGCCGCGCTGGTAGAGGAGATTTCCTGATGAGCACACCCATGTCCTCGCACACCGCCGCGGCGGGGGAGCACCAGACCGGCACGCAGCCCCCGGGGGCCGGGCCGCAGACGCAGGGGTCCTGGTGGAGCGGGCGCAGCGGGCTCGCGGTGCCCGCGGTGGTGGCCGCGTTCAGCACCTATCTGCTGGTCGGGGCCCTGACCATGGAGATCCCGGAGGGCACGGACTTCCCCGGCCCCACGTTCTACCCGCTGATCCTGGTGGTGGCCGGCTACGTCCTGTCCGTCCTGCTCGTGCTCCACTACCTGCGTCACCCCGAGCACCCCGAGGAGCTCTCGGAGCGGACCTACCGGACCCACTCGGACTGGTCCGCGGTGGCCTGGTCCGCGGGCGGGTTCCTGGCCTTCGCCCTGACCATCGAGGTGCTGGGCTGGATCCTCGCCGCCGCGCTGCTCTTCTGGGCCGTGGCCCGGGGCTTCGGCAGCCGCCGGCCGCTCTTCGACATCTCGCTCGCCCTGCTCGTGAGCAGCGCGATCTACCTGGCATTCACCGTCGGCCTGGGCCTGAACCTCCCGTCCGGCATCCTGGGAGGCGGTTTCTGACATGGAGTCACTCAACCTGTTGATGGACGGGTTCGCCGGGGCCCTGACCCCGATGAACCTGCTGTGGGTGCTGGTGGGCTGTCTGCTCGGCACCGCCGTGGGCGTGCTCCCGGGCCTGGGCTCCTCGATGGCGGTGGCCCTGCTGCTGCCCATGACCTTCGCCCTGGACCCCACCGCGGCGTTCATCCTCTTCGCCGGCGTGTACTTCGGCGGCCTGTTCGGCGACTCGACCATGGCCATCCTGATGAACACCCCCGGCCAGGGCTCCGCGATCGCCTCGACCTTCGAGGGCCACAAGATGGCCAAGGACGGCCGCGCCCCGCAGGCGCTGGCCACCGCGGCGATCGGCGCCTTCATCGGCGGCATGGTCGCCTCCGTGGTCGTGGTCTTCCTGGCACCCCGGCTGGCCGACTTCTCCGCGAACTTCGGCCCGGCCGAGTTCTTCGCCCTGGCGCTGTTCGCCTTCGTCGCGACCTCCTCGGTGGTCTCCGACTCCGTGCCCAAGGGCCTGGCCTCGCTGGTCGTGGGCCTGGGCCTGGCCACCGTGGGCATCGACGCGATCTCCGGCTCGGAGCGCTTCACGTACGGCTCCGCGAACCTGTTCGACGGGATCTCCCTGGTCACCGTCTCCGTGGCCGTCCTGGCGCTGGGCGAGGTCCTGCACGTGGCCTCCCGGATCCGGCGCGACCCCGCCGCCCATCAGACGAAGATCATCGGACGCCCGTTCCTGTCCCGCGCCGAGCTGAAGGAGGCCGCCCCGGCCTGGGCCCGCGGCACCGCCATCGGCCTGCCCTTCGGCGTCATCCCGGTGGGCGGCGCCGAGGTGCCGACCTTCATGTCCTACGACCTCGAGCGGCGCATCGACCGCCGTCGCCCGAACCCCATGTTCGGCAAGGGTGCGATCCGCGGCCTGGCCGCCCCCGAGGCCGCCGGCAACGCGACCACGGGCACCGCGATGGGCGCGCTGCTGGCCCTGGGCCTGCCGGTCTCGGCGACCGCGGCGATCATGCTGGCGGCGTTCCAGCAGTACGGCCTGCAGCCGGGCCCGCTGCTCTTCGACCGGGCCCCGGATCTCGTGTGGGCCCTCCTGGCCAGCTTCTTCATCGCCATGGTCGTGCTGCTGATCATCAACCTGCCCTTCGCCCGCCACTGGGCGAAGCTGCTGCTGATCCCCAGCCAGTACCTGTACGCCGGGATCATGGTGTTCTGCGGCCTGGGCATCTACGCGACCTCCGGGGCGGTCTTCGACCTGCTGCTGCTGCTGGGGCTCGGGCTGCTGGGCTTCATCATGCGCCGTCACGGCGTGCCGGTGGCCCCGCTGCTGATCGGCATGGTGCTGGGCCCGCTGGCCGAGACCAGCATGCGTGACGCCCTGCTGTCCTCCAACGGCGACTACTCGGTGTTCGTGTCCGGCCCCATCCCCCTGGTGCTCTACGGCCTGCTGTTCATCGTGCTGGCGCTCACCGTGC
>JAPSHS010000166.1 GCA_031179495.1 Kocuria sp.
GACTTCATCTCCTGGACGTGGGAGACGAGCCCGATCACCCGCCCGCGCTCGCGCAGTCCGTCGATGGTGTCCATGACCTCCTCGAGCGTCTCCTCGTCGAGGCTGCCGAAGCCCTCGTCCACGAACAGCGTGTCGATCTCCACGCCGCCCGCCCGCGCCTGCACCACGTCCGCCAGGCCGAGGGCCAGAGCGAGGGAGGCCATGAACGTCTCCCCGCCGGACAGGGACTCGGTCCCCCGGCGGGCGTTCGTCCACGCGTCCTCGATCTGCAGGCCCAGCCCGGACTTGCGCCCGCCGTCCTTGGCGTCCGTGTGCACGACCCGGTAGCGACCGCCCGTCATGCGCTCCAGCCGGACGGAGGCCGCGGCCGCGACCTCCTCGAGCTGCGCGGCCAGCACGAACGAGTTGAGGGTCATCCGCAGCGCGTTGTCCGGGGAGGTCGCGTTGGCGGTGTCCGCCAGGTCCCGCAGCAGGGCCGCCTCGGCGGCCGTCGCGGAGGCGGCGGCGTCGGCCGTCGCGGCCTCCCCGGCCAGGACGTCCAACCGGTCGAGCAGGCCCGCGAGCCCCGCGAGCCGGCCGGTGCTCCCGTCCCGCTGCGCACGCAGGGCGTCGAGTCCGGTCCGCGCCGCCGCCAGCTCGCCGGGGGTGGGCGCGGGCGTGCCGGAGCTCTCCTGCCCGAGCACCGCGGCGAGCTCGGGGTCCCCCAGCCCGGCGGCGACCCGCAGGGCGCGGGTGTCGGCGTCGTCGACCCGCTGCTGCCGCTGCCCGGCCTCGGCGGGGGCGAGGAGGGCCGCGGAGAGCTCGTCCTCCCCCGCGAAGGAGGACTCCCCGAGAGCCGTGGCCAGCTGCGCGCCGGCGTCCTCGTCCGCGTGCCGGGCACGCTCGTGCCGGTCGTGCGCATCGGCGAGACGGGACAGCGCGGCGACGAGCCGGTGCACGGCCGCCTCCTTGACCGCGAGGTCCCCGAAGCCCCCGGCGGCGGCGCCCAGCTCGGCCGCCAGGGCGCCGTGCTGCGCGACGGTCCGCTCGAGCCGGGCCCGCGCCGTGGACAGCGCCACCTCGCTCCCGTGCCGGTCCTGCTCCGTGCGCTCCCGCGCCGCCAGGACACGGTCCAGGTCGGCCCGGGCCTCCGTGAGCTCGCGCTCGGCCGCGGCAGCGGCCTCCGCCGCCGCGGCGGCGTCCCGGGCGGCCGACTCCGCGCCGGCGAGGTCGTCCGTGGCGCCGCCGGCCCGGAGCCGGACGACGGCGTCGTGGCTCGCCTCGTGCTCCCGGCGCGCCGCTTCGGCCTGCTCCCCGGCGGCGTCCCGGCGGGCCAGCGCCGCCCGCAGCGCCCCGTCGGTGACGTCGGCCGCGTCCCCGGTCCCCGCGGGGGCCGGGTGCTCGGCGCTGCCGCACACCGGGCACGGCGCGCCCTCCTCCAGGCCCGCCGCGAGCAGCCCTGCCGCCTGCTCGAACCGTCGCTGCTGGAGCAGCTCGGCCTCCCGGGCCGTCGCGCGCCGCGTGTGCTCGGCCTCGCGGTAGTCCTCCCGGTGCCGGGTCTCCCGCGCGCCGGCGTCCTGGAGCTCGCGCGAGGCGGCCAGGACCGCGGCGGTGTCCACGGCCGTCCGGGCGAGCGCGGCGGCGCGCTCGGCGCGGGGGGCGAGCTCGGCGGTCCGCCGGAGCAGGGCCTCGCGCTCCTCCGCCAGCCGCGCGGCGTGCTCCTCGTGCTCCGCGTGGGCGCGCTCGGTCCCGCCCACCGTGGTCCGCAGGGCCGCGGCCTCCTCCACGAGCCGGGCGAGCTCGGACTCGCGCCGCCGGGCCTGCCGCACCGCGGCGAGCGCCTGGTCGGCGGCCGAGCGCAGCTCCGGCGAGGGGGCCCCGTGACCGGCCAGGGTCTCGAGGAGGGAGGTCCCGTGCACCGCCGGCAGCGCGGCCGCCGCGGTGCGGAGTGTCTCGTCGGCGCTGAGCTCCCCCACGACCGTGGCCAGGTGCTCCTCGGCGGCCGCGAGCCCGTCGTGGGCCCGGTGCCGGGCGTCCAGCACCACGCGCAGCGGCACCGCGGCCCGGTGCCGCCGCAGGGCGGCGCGGTCCTGCTCGATCCCGGGCCGCAGCTGCTCGAGCTCGGCCTCCTCGGCCCGCAGTCCGTCGAGGCGCTGCCGCAGCCGCTGCTCCTCCTGCAGCCCCGCCGCGTGCCGTTCGGCGTCCGCGAGCCGGGCATCGAGTTCGCCGTGGGCCGCCCGGGCCCGGGCCTGCGCCGCGAGCACGCGCGCCCGGGCCGCGGCGACGGCCGGACCGGCGGCGTCCGGGATGCCGCCCCGCCCGGGATCGTCCGGGCCGGGGTCGTCCTGGCCGGGATCCTCCTCGCGAGCGCCGTCCGGGCCCGGCTGCCCGGCGGGGTCGAGCGCGCGCAGCTGCGCCAGCTCCCGCTCCGCGTCCCGGACCAGCCGGGCCACGTCGGCCGACACCGCCTCCGCCGCCGCCCGGGCGGCCCGGGACCGGGCGGCCAGCTCCTCCTGGACGCGCTCGTAGAGGACCGTCCCGAAGAGTCTCTTGAGCACCGCCTCACGGTCGCCCGAACTCGCGCGCAGGAACTCCGCGAACTGCCCCTGGGGCAGCAGGATCACCTGGGTGAACTGCTCCACGGACAGGCCCACGACCTCGCGGACCTGCTCCCCGACGTCGTCGAGCCGCGTGGCCCGGGACACCCACACGCCGTCGTCGCCGCGCTCCATCAGCAGGGCCTTGGGCTGGCGGACGGCCGTGCCGGAGGCGGCCCGCGCCGACGGCATCTCCCAGTAGGGGGTGCGCGTGAGCCGGAAGCGGCGGCCGGCCGCCGTGAACTCGAGCTCGACCTCGGGCGCGGCGGTGGGTCCCGCGTGGTGGCTGCGCAGGGCGTTGCGGGCCCGTCCGCCGGGCACGGAGCCGTAGAGGGCGAAGCACAGGGCGTCCAGCACGCTGGTCTTGCCGGCGCCGGTCACGCCGTTGAGCAGGAACAGCCCGGACGCGTTGAGGGGTTCGAAGTCGATGCTCTCGTGCCCCGCGAAGGGGCCGAACGCCGTGATCTCCAGGCGGTGCAGTCTCACGCCGGCGCCTCCCCGGCGCGGACGCTCTCCACCGCGGAGCCCAGCACGCGCGCCTCGTCGTCGGCCACGGGGCGGCGGCGGACGTGCTCGTAGAACGCCGAGCACACCTCGAGGGGGCTCTCGGCCCGCGCCACGCGGGCCGCGTAGCTGCGCTCCCGCTCCGGTGGGGCGCCGGCGGGCTCGAAGCGCAGCTCCAGGGTGCGCGGGAAGCGGGAGCGCACCGTGTCCATCGGGTGCGGCGGGCGGTGCTCGTCGGTCAGCACCACCTGGCAGAGGGCGTCCTCGTGGACGGCGAGGGCGGGGTCCGCGAGCAGTTCCGCGAGGGTGCCGCGCAGGCGCGCGAGCCGGTGGCCGTGCCGGTGGTCCAGGGCGCGTGCCTCGGGGGCGGCCCCGGGCTCCAGGTCCACGAGCCAGGCGCCCTTGGCGTGCCCGGCCTCGGAGAAGGAGTACGCCACCGGGGAGCCGCTGTAGCGCACCGTGTCCGTCACGGCCTGGCGGCGGT
>JAPSHS010000167.1 GCA_031179495.1 Kocuria sp.
TCTCCACCGAGTCCGGGTTGGTGACCACGAGGAAGGCCAGCGGGAAGACCATGAGCAGCAGCCACAGCGGGGTGGTCCACACCTGGAGCTTGGCCAGGGTGTTCATCCCGTAGATCACCAGGGGGATGACCACGAGCGTGGAGATCGCGTACCCGAGGGCCTGCGGGATGCCCAGCACCAGCTCGAGGCCCTGGGCCATGATCGAGCCCTCGAGGGCGAAGAAGATGAAGGTGAACGTGGCGAAGATGATGTTGGTGACCACGGACCCGTAGTAGCCGAAGCCCGAGCCGCGGGTGATGAGGTCCAGGTCGATGTTGTAGCGGGCCGCGTAGTAGGCCAGCGGCAGGCCGGTGGTGAAGATGACGACCGCGGCCACGGCGATGCCCAGCAGGGCGTTGGCCGTGCCGTGGGCCATGCCGATGCTGGCCCCGATGGAGAAGTCGGCGAGGTAGGCGATGCCGCCCAGGGCGCTGGTGGCCACCACGCCCGGGCCCCACTTGCGGTAGGAGCGCGGGGCGAAGCGCAGGGTGTAGTCCTCGAGGGACTCCTTGGTGGCCTGGCTGACGTCGCGGTCGGGGGCGCCGGGGGCGTGCGCGCCGGCGGGAGCGGGGGCGTCGAGGACGGCGACGCCGGGCGGCGCGGACTCGGAGGCGGGAGGAACGGGCTGATCCGGCATGGTGTCTTCCTTCGGTGCGGCAGGCTTCGGTGAGCCAGAAAGTGACGCAGGACGGGGCGGGAGAGGGGATCCGGCGGCGGAGGACGCGCCGGGGTGTGGCGGCGCCGTCGGGACGCGGGGCTCTCCCGGGGAAGTGCTTGCCCCGAACCTAGGGAGGCCGCAATGCCGTACGGTGTCGAAGCTGTTTCCCGCTCGTAAAGCGCGCCGGGCCACGACGACGGCGGAGCCGGCGCACCGCCCGGACCGGGGCGCCGGAGCGCGATCCGCGGGCGGTGCGGCCCCTGCCCGTTCCCCCGAGGGCCTCGCATCCCTAGGCTGTGACCATGGCCACACCACGGATCAGCACCCGGCCCACCGTCAACTCGGACCTGGGCGAGGGGATCGGCCTGCACCGCTTCGGCAACGATCCGGAGCTGCTGCAGGTCGTGGACCTCGCCAACGTCGCCTGCGGCTTCCACGCCGGGGACCCGGACATCATGTCCGGGACGGTCGCCGCCGCCGTGGCCCACGACGTGCGGATCGGGGCGCACCCGTCGCTGCCGGACCAGTGGGGCTTCGGCCGCCGCGCCATGGTGCTCACCCCGGAGGAGGTCGAGTCCCTGGTCCGCTACCAGGTGGGCGCCCTCACCGGCTTCCTGCTCCAGCACGGGGCGGACCTGCACCACCTCAAGCCGCACGGCTCCCTCTACGGCATGGTCGCCAAGGACCCCGCGCTCATGGAGTCCGTGGCGGCGGTCGCCGCCGACTACGGCGTGGCGGTGCTCGGGATGGCCGGCACCGCCCACGAGGCGGTGTGCGCCGAGCGCGGCGTGCCGTTCGTGGCCGAGCTGTACGTGGACCTCGACTACACCGCCGAGGGCGGGCTGATCATCCGGCGCACGCCTCACGCCACCGACCCGCGGGCCGCCGCCGAGCGGGTGGCACAGGCCCTGACCGAGGGCAGCGTGCGCGCCGAGGACGGCACGGAGCTGCCGATGCGCTTCGAGTCCGTGTGCGTGCACTCCGACGCCCCCGGGGCGCCCGCGGTCGCCCGCGCCGTGCGGGAGGCGATCGACGCCCACGGGAGCACCGCCGAGTGACCCCGAGGGACGACCCGAAGGACCCAGCAGCACCGACCGAAAGGACCGTCATGGCCGAGATCCAGTCCCCGCTCCCCGGCGTCTTCTACCGCCGCCCCTCCCCCGGCAAGGACCCGTTCGTGCAGGACGGCGACCACGTCGAGGCCGGCCAGGTCATCGGCCTCATCGAGGTGATGAAGCAGTTCTCGGAGGTGCAGACCGACTCGGCCGGCACCCTCCAGGGCTTCCGGCTCCAGGACGGGGACATGGTCCACCCCGGGGACGTCATCGCCGTCGTCGCGGAGAGCTGAGCCGTGGCGATCTCCACGCTGCTGGTGGCCAACCGGGGCGAGATCGCGGTCCGGATCCTCCGCTCCGCGCAGGACATGGGCCTGCGCACGGTCCTGGCCGTCAGCGAGGCCGACCAGGACTCGATGGCGGCGGGCCTCGCCGACGCGGTCGCCGTCGTCGGGCCCGCCCCCGCCCAGAGGTCCTACCTGAACGCCGAGGCGCTCGTGGCCGCGGCCCTCGAGCACGGCTGCGACGCGGTGCACCCCGGCTACGGGTTCCTCTCCGAGAACGCCGCGTTCGCCCGGCGCGTCCAGGAGGCGGGGCTGACCTGGGTGGGCCCCGACCCCGACGTCATCGACCTCATGGGCCACAAGACCCGCGCCCTGGAGGCCGCGGTCGCCGCGGGCGTGCCCGTCCTCGCCGGGTCCGGCGGCCCCCTGGAGGGCGACGACGACGCCGTCGTGGCGCTGGCCCGGGGAGTCGGCTACCCGCTGGTGATCAAGGCCTCGGCCGGCGGCGGCGGGCGCGGCATCCGCCTGGTCCGCGCGGAGGAGGAGCTGCTGCGCACCGTCGACACCGCGAGGTCCGAGGCCGGGGCGAGCTTCGGGGACACCACCGTGTACCTGGAGCGCTTCGTCGAGCGGGCCCGGCACGTGGAGGTCCAGGTGCTCGGGGACGGCACGACGTTCCTGCACCTGGGCGACCGGGACTGCTCCCTGCAGCGCCGCTCGCAGAAGATCGTCGAGGAGGCCCCGGCCCCGGACCTGCCGGACGCCGTCCGCGAGCGCATCCGGGAGTCGGCCGTGAACCTCGCCCGGCTCTGCCGGTACACCGGGGTGGGGACGGTCGAGTACCTCTACGACCCCGCCCGGCAGGAGGCGGCGTTCATCGAGATGAACACCCGCCTGCAGGTGGAGCACCCGGTCACGGAGTTCGTCACCGGCGTGGACCTCGTGGCCGAGCAGCTGCGCATCGCCTCGACCGGGCGGACGGCGCTGCGGCAGGAGGACATCGTCTTCGACGGCCACTCGGTGGAGTGCCGGATCAACGCCGAGGACCCGGAGCGGAAGTTCCTGCCGAGCCCCGGGACCATCACCCGGCTCGACTGGCCCGAGGGCGCGGACTACCGCGTGGACAGCGGCGTGCGCGCCGGGGACACCGTGGCCCCGTACTACGACTCGCTGCTGGCGAAGCTGATCGTGCACGCCGAGGACCGCGAGGTCGCGGTGCAGCGGATGGGCGCGGCCCTCGCGGCCACGCACGTCGAGGGGATCCGGACCACGGTGCCGCTGCTGCAGCGGCTCGTGCTGGACCCGGTGTTCGCGGCCGTGGAGCACCACACCACCTGGATCGAGACCGAGCTGCTCAGCGACCGGCCCGCTGGGACGCCCAGTGAGGGGAGCACACCGTGACCGAGACCCTGCACCTGCCCACCGCCCGCTACACCTGGGGCGGGGACGAGTTCCTGTTCGTGGAGTTCGACGAGGCCATGAACCTCACCGCCAACTACCTGGCCACC
>JAPSHS010000168.1 GCA_031179495.1 Kocuria sp.
ACTCGTCGATGTCGTCGACCGAGAAGGCGACGCGGTGCATGCCGATCTCGTGAGGCCGTGCAGGTTCCGTCTCGATCGCCTCGGGGTGGATGTACTCGAAGAGCTCGAGGCGGCCGTTGCCGTCCGGGGTGCGGAGCATGGCGATGTGGGCATGGTTGCCGTCGAGGCCAACGGCGGTGTCCGCCCACTGACCGCTGACCGTGTCCCGGCCCAGGACGACCAGCCCGAGGTCGGTGAAGAAGGCGATCGCCGCTTCGAGGTCACGGACGGCGATGCCGACGTTCTCGAACTTGATGGACATGCATTGCATGCTACCGAGCCGCGGCCGACTGTTCCGGCCGACGCTTCTTCACGTTCCGAGAAGCGGGACCCCGACTGCAGCATCGCCCGCGGGCAGCTTCGAGGGTGTCCGGTGAGTTCACAGGATTTTGTCGGCGTGGTCGCGGATTCAGGGTTCGTCCGGTGTCGACGGCGGGGTGCGCTGAGCGGCTTCGCGCAGGGCGGTCAGGGTCGTGTGGATCGGCCGTGCCCGGGTGGGGTGGGTGCGGGTGTGGGCGACGATGCGGCGGTGGGCGGTGGGCTCGGCCAGCGGCCTCGTGGTGAGGTTGCCTGGCAGCCCGGTGGGCGCGATGCGGGGCAGCACGGTGATGCCCAGCCCGGCCGCGGCCAGACCGGTGGCGGCGTGGTGGTCGTCGAGGCGGGCGATGTGGCGCGGGCCGAAGCCGGCGGCGTGGCAGGCGCGGGTGATGATGCGTCCGGTGGGCCCGTCGGTGGATTCGTTGCGCACGTCGACGTCAGGCGCCCGACGACCCCCGGTGGGATGCAGCTCGCTGCTGCTGATCTCCACCACCTCCGGGGACCGGGCGCGCAGCGCGGTCACCCCGTGTGGCATCCACGCCTGGGCCAGGAAGGTGGAACGGGCGACGGCGATCTGCTCCACCCGGCCCTGCCGCAGATCCTCCACGGTGCGCTCGAGGCGTTCCAGGCTGGGAAGGGTCTCCGCGCCGGCCTTGCACAGGTGCCGGGCAGCGGGAGTGGCCTCGATGCCCCGGCCGTTCTTCTCGAACGGCACCAGCCCGGTCTGCCGGGCCGGTCCACGCAGGTGCTGACTGACGGTGGCCGGGGCCAGGCGGAGGCTCCGGGCGGCGGCGTGGACCGAGCCGGCTCCTGGAGGACGCCGCGGCCACGACACCCTCAGGCCCAGCCCCCCTTCCTCGCCCGACTCACCCTGAGCTGTCCGGCACCAGGCATGGAGCCGAGAAGGAACCCCTACTGCTGCGTCCCCGCCGGACATACGATGGCGATGAGCCGGGAGCTCGCCGGGCAGTCGTGGTCGCAGGGATGCTGACGCAGGCGCCGATGCCGGACAACGGTCTCGCAGGCCCCTCGGTGGATCGATCCGGCGGATCTGCCACGAGGAACCGAGTGCGGGCCGCGCAGGTCCGGTTTGGGGGCAGAAGCATTGACGGGTCGCCGCAGCAGCGCTGGGCCTCCGGAGCGCCGTTTCACCACGTGGACACGGCGTCATCGGAGGGTGGTGGGACTCGCCGGCGCGGCCGCCGCTGCGGGCATGACGGTGCTCTGGTCGGTGGTCGTGCCCGAGAAGGCGGATCGGACCACCGGTCTGCAGGAACTGGCCATCCGGTGGGGGCATCCGCTCTGCTGGGCGCTCCTTGCCGTAGCGGGAATCCTCTTCGCCGTGGGAGCGCCCCAGCGGGTTCGGGACGGCGTCAGCCTGGCGGCGATCAGCTGCTACGCGGCCTTCCTGGTGGGGATGGTGCTCTGAGGAACGTGCCAGACCCTGCATGCGCAGATACCCAGGAGTCCGCCCTCGACACCCTCCTCATCCCCTGGGCGGCCTCCTGCGCCGAGCACGTCCCCTGATCTGTCCGAGTCCGCATGACAGCCTCGGCCGTGCCCTGGGACCCCCTCGGCTCGCTCCCATGGTGGTCGACTCAAAATCTATTCTGAGTAGCTCTCATTAGGCTATCGTTGGAGCAGGCAGAGCGGCCCAGGCCCAGGCCGACACCTGCATCTGCACCTGCACCTGATTCTTCGATCGTCAACAGGAAGTAGGCATGGACTCCCCTGCCCCCCGGGCCGTGGCCGTCGAGCTGCACCCCCACTCCGCCACGCAGTGGATCGCCACCTACTACCCCATGGTGGCGACCCCTGCGGGCCGCTGGGCCGAAGTCACCTGGGCGCTGCACCGGTGCCTGCTGCCGGCCACCGCCGATCCGCTGGAGCCGGCACGGTGGCTCGAGGTGTCCAGCGCCGACCCCGGTCACCCCTGCTACGCCCGCCACCAGGCATGGAGGGAGGCCCTGGCCGCCGGCTATCTCGCAGCACTGGCCGTCTACGACGCCGAGGACGCGGAAGAGTCCCTGCCGCTCGAGGACGCACAGCAGCTCCGGGAGAGCACGATCGTCGTCCCGGCCGGCCAGCTCTCGGAGTGGGTGCTCGACGACCTGCAGGACGAGACCTCATCGGTCCACGGGTGACCCACGGGCGCTGCGCCCAGCACCCGTGAGCCCCCTCCCCGCGCCGGGGGAGCAGCCCGGACACCGGCTGCGGCTCAGGCGCGTCCCGGCGCGCGGGCTGCAGCCACGCCCGTGGGAGAGCTGCTGCACGAGCGGATGACGGAGTCCCGGGCCGCCGACGCGGTCGGGGAGTTCCGTACCGGACGCAGGGTGGGACAGGAAGGTGCCCCGCCGGCCCTGGGAGCCGACGGGGCACCTGGTGGCGGACCGGTCAGGACAGGAGGGCCACGTACGTGGCCGAGTGCCCGAACCCGACGATGTCCTCCCGCCCGTCGCCGTTGGTGTCACCGAGCAGGCGCGGATACCGGGCCTCGCTCCAGCCGTCGTCGTACCCGTAGTAGGGAACCTTCAGGAACGGCGCCTCGAAGGTGTCGTCCGCCCGGCCCTGGGCGGTGAGGACCCCGGCGTTGCCGAAGCCGACCAGGTCCTGGACCCCGTTGCCGTCGACGTCGGCGAGGGTGCGCAGGTGGCGGTCGCCGCGCCAGCCCTGCACCTGACCGAACTCGGCCGTCTTCAGGGCCACGGGGGAGAACGACGCGTAGCCCTGTGAGTAGGCCACGGACACCCCCCGGTGGCCGAAGCCGACGATGTCGGCCCGGCCGTCACCGTTGACGTCGCCCAGTTCACGGGGGTGGTCACCGACCCGCCAGCCCTGCTGGGAGCCGAAGTTGCGCACCAGCAGCCGAGGGGCGGTGAAGGTGTCCCCGGCCACCGAGAAGTAGGACACCCAGGCGCCGGCGTCGCCGAGGCCCACGATGTCGGCGGCGCCGTCACCGTCCACGTCGGCGAGCATCCGCGGGTGCTGGTCGGCCCGCCATCCCCGGTTGTACCCGTAGCTGTCGATGCGCTTGCCGGCCCCGATGAAGGTCCGGTCCGTCTGCCCGTGGGCGATGGTGACCCCCGAGTAGCCGAAGCCCACGATGTCGGCGGTGCCGTTGCCCACCAGGTCGACGACCTCGCGCGGGTGCTGGTCCACGCGCCAGCCCTGGTCCCAGCCGAACTG
>JAPSHS010000169.1 GCA_031179495.1 Kocuria sp.
GACTTCACCGTGGTCGTCAACCACTTCAAGTCCAAGGGCTCCGCGCCCGCTTCCGGACCCAACGCCGACGCCGGGGACGGCGCCGGCGCCTGGAACGCCGACCGCACCGCGCAGGCCCGGGCACTGGTGGCGTTCGCCGAGCAGCTGACGGTCTCCCAGGGCACGGACCGCGTCCTCCTGACCGGGGACTTCAACTCCTACGACCAGGAGGACCCGATGCGGGTCCTCCACGACGCCGGCTACGTGAACCTGGCTCCCGAGGGCGAGCACTCCTACGCCTTCGGCGGCATGGTCGGCTCCCTGGACCACGTCCTGGCCTCCCCCGCGGCGGCCGAGCTCGTCACGGGCTCGGACATCTGGGAGATCAACGCCCACGAGTCCGTCGCCCTGGAGTACAGCCGGCACAACTACAACGTGACCGACCTCTACGCGGCGGACCCGTACCGGGCCTCCGACCACAACCCGGAGGTCGTGGGCCTGGCCTTCGCCGGTGCGGAACCCGCCGAGCCGCAGAAGCCGGGCAGGGGCAACTCCGGCGAGCACCCCGGCAAGGGCAAGCCCGGCAAGGGTGTCCGGGAGCACGCGAGCGACCGCGCCCGGGAGGTCCTGCAGGGCCGCTTCGGCTGACCTCCTGCCGCGCCGGCCGGTCCCGCGCCGAGCTCCTCCTGCGCCGACCGGCCCCGCTGTCCCCGAGCGACCACGGCGGACCGTGCTCGCTCGGGGAATCCGTGGTCACTCGCGGAGAGGAGCGGGGCCCAGCACCGCCTCGGCGACGCGATCGGCGTCCGCCAGCGTCCGGGCGCCGAGCTCCGCCGGGGCACCGGCCTCGGCGGCGATCGCCACGCCCCACTGCACGGCGGACAGCTGCAGTCCGAGCACGTGGACGCCGGGCTCCACGCCGCCGTCGACCCGCACGGCCCGGTACGGGGGCCGGCTGACGTCGAGGCCGGTGCTGGGGACGGTCGCGACGCCGTCCCGGGTCTCCATGGCCCGGACCCGCACCAGGCCCTCCCGGTGCATCGAGGACAGCAGCGGTGAGATGTTGCGGCGGACGTCGTTGGGCGGGGACATCGCCTCCACCAGGTGCTCGGCGTGGAACGGCTCCCCCTTGACCCACGGGGAGCCGGCCACGAACCGGCCCTCCTCCTCGTCCACGAGGAACTGCGGGTCCGGGCCCAGGAAGCGGACCACGCCCGCGCGGGCCAGGGCTGCCAGCTGCTGGGTCCGCAGCACGGGCGGCCCGGAGGCGAGGCCCTCCACGAAGGGCTCGAAGGTGCGGCGCAGCTCGTCGGTCCAGGAGGCGTCGTCGATGCCGAGGTCGGCGAGCACGGCCTTCAGCACGGTGCGCGCGGCGTTGAGCGACGCGATCGCCATCTGCAGCGGGTCGTCCTCCCCGGCGAGGGCGCCGTGCACGTCCCGGTCCAGGTGGTGGACCACGGCGGCCGCGTACTCGTCGTGGGAGTCGAAGCCGACCCCCTCGAACGGCCGGGCGAGCCGGATCGCGTTGAGCTGCCGCCCCGGCACCACCGCGGACGCGATGAGCCGCTCGGCGCGGGAGGTCCAGGGCCCCTCCGGGTGCTCGTTCCCGCCGCTGAGCACCTCGTCGAAGCGCGCCAGGAAGTCCTGCGGGTCGGTCTCGAAGGCGTCCGGGTCGGTCCGGGCCAGGACCGAGTAGTAGTTCCACTGGGCGTCCTTGCGGATCAGCGGGTAGAGGTCCGTCTCGAAGGACAGGGGCCCGTCCGCCCGCGCCGCGAGCGCCCGCACGGCGTCGAGGGTGAAGAACCGGGTCGTCAGGGTTCTCGCGTAGTACCCCTCGAGCACCGACTTGGAGCGGTAGGGGACGCCGCGGCGGGAGCCGGCCACGATCACGGGCTCCCGCCCGGACGGGTGGTAGACGTAGCGCTCCCCCTCCTGGGTGTAGATCCCGCCCCGGCCCTCGGTGACCTGGGCCAGGACGTCGCAGAAGTTCAGGCCCATCCCCCGCACCAGCACGGTCCGCCCGGCCGGCAGGTCGTCCCAGTGGACGTCGGCGGGCACGGCCGGCGGCCAGTAGGTCAGCCCGAACTCCGCGGCGCCGTCCACGAGCCCCTGCTGGTCCGGGCGCAGGTCGGCGTCGAGGTGGCCGAGGGCGAGCACCACGGCGTCGGCCGGCAGGTTCTGCCCGCCGCTGATCTCCACGTCGTAGCGGTGCCGCGCGTGCTCCCGCACGTGCACGCCCACGGCCTCGGCCCGGTGCACGATCAGCTCCGCCGATCCCGGGAGGGCGTCCCGCAGAGTGCGGAAGACCCAGTCGAGGTAGACCCCGTACATCCGCCGGGAGGGGTAGGACGTGGAGGTCATCCGGGTCAGGTGCGCGGCGTCGTCGGGGTCCACGGCGATCTCTCCGGACACGGCCGCGAGCCGCCAGTGCTCGAAGCTCATGTTCCGCAGCGGTCCCACCGGGTCCACGGGGAGCACGCCGTCGTCGGCGATCACCGTGGGGAACAGCGACGGCGTGTTCATCAGGTACAGCGGGGACTGGTTCGTGCGCCACACGTGCCCGGGCCCGGGCGGGAAGGGGTCGACGACGTCGATGCGCACCCGGGTGCCAGAGGCCGCCGAGCGGGCCGCGAGCCGCTCCACCACGGAGAGCCCGCGCGGACCGGCCCCGATCACCGTGACGCGTCGTTCGGTCGCTGGCCTGCCCGTCGTTCCCATGCCCTCCAGGGTATCGACCCGCACGAGGGGCGCCGGACGGGGGCGGCGCCTACGATGGCGAACATGACCGAGACCGCTGAGCCCGCAGCCCGCCCGACCGCCGAGCAGCCGCACGACGAGAACCTGTGGCTGGAGGAGATCACCGGCGAGGCACCCCTGCGGTGGGTCGCCCAGCAGAACGCCCGCACCCTGGCGGCGCTCGAGGGCCCTCAGCTCCGCCGGCTCGAGGCGGACGTGCTCGCGGTCATGGACTCGTCCGAGCGGATCCCCATGGTCGCCAAGCACGGGCCGCACTACTACAACTTCTGGCGCGACGCCGAGCACCCCCGCGGCGTCCTCCGCCGCACCACCTGGGAGTCCTGGCTGAGCGAGGACCCGCAGTGGGAGCACCTGCTCGACGTCGACGCGCTGGCCGCCGAGGAGGGCGTGGAGTGGGTCTACGGCGGCGCCCGGCTGCTGCGCCCGCAGTACACGGGCGGGGAGCACCGGCGGGCGCTGATCAGCCTCTCCCCCGACGGCGGCGACGCCAAGCGGGTGCGCGAGTTCGACCTCGAGCAGAAGCGGTTCGTCCCCGGGGGGTTCGACATCCCCACGGCGAAGTCCTCGGTCAGCTGGGTCGACGCGGACACCGTGCACGTGGGGACCGACGTCGGCCCCGGCTCGATGACCACGTCCTCGTATCCCCGCACGGTGCGGGTGCTGCGCCGGGGCGAGGAGCCGGCGCAGGCCCGCCAGGTGTTCGAGGTGGACGAGCAGCACGTCCAGGCGGTGTTCGTGCGCGACCACACCCCCGGGTTCGTCCGGGACGTGGCCGTGGACGTGGTCGACTTCTTCTCCTCCCGCACC
>JAPSHS010000037.1 GCA_031179495.1 Kocuria sp.
ACGCGTCCGTGGCGAGCAGCTTCGGGACGATCAGCGGCCAGAAGGTGTTCACCCACCCGATCTGCGAGAACATGATGTACTGCGGCACGATCACCACGTGGAACGGCAGCATGATCGTGAGGAGCATCAGCGCGAAGGCCGGCTTCTTGAAGCGGAACTCGAGCCGCGCGAAGGCGTAGGCGGCCATGGAGCAGGAGACCAGGTTGCCGATGATGCACCCGAGGACCACGATCGCGGAGTTCAGCAGGTAGACGCTGAACGGGTTGGACAGGGCGTTCCACCCGCCCGTGTAGTTCGCGGTCTCGAAGGTCTCGAGCAGGATGCCCGGCTCCCGGAAGATGATGTCGTTGGGGCGCAGGGAGCTGGCCAGCATCCACAGCAGCGGATAGATCATCACGCCGCCCGTGAGGATCAGCGCCAGGTGCTTGAGCAGGGAGCGGATCCGCGTGCGCGGGCCGGGCCGGCGGGGCTTCTGCTGCGAGGCGTTCTGCGCGCCCTCGTGCTGCGCCGGGACGAGGTCCTGATCGGCCGCCCGGGTGGGGCTGTCGGTGATTGTCGGATTAGTCATCGTAGAACACCCAATACTTAGACGCGATGAAGTTGAGAGCGGTGAACGCCCCGATGATGACGAGCAGCAGCCAGGCCATGGCCGCGGCGTAGCCCATGTCGAACTGGCCGAAGCCCGTCTGGTAGAGGTACAGCGTGAAGAACATCGTCGAGTCGGACGGGCCTCCGCGGCCGCCGGAGACGATGAACGCCTGCGTGAAGGACTGGAACGCCTGGATGATCTGGAGCACCAGGTTGAAGAAGATGATGGGGCTCAGCAGGGGCAGCGTGATCCGGAGGAACTGCGTGATCTTGCCGGCGCCGTCGATGGAGGCCGCCTCGTAGTACATGGCGGGGATCTGCCGCAGGCCCGCGAGGAAGATGATCATCGGCGCCCCGAAGGTCCACACGTGCAGCAGGATGATGCTGCCGAGCGCGGTGCGGGGGTCCGAGATCCACCCGATGCCCTCGATGCCGACGAGGGCCAGCACCTGGTTGACCAGCCCGCTGGTACCGAAGAGCTGCTTCCACAGGATCGCGATCGCCACGGAGGCGCCGAGCAGGGACGGCAGGTAGAAGATGGAGCGGTAGAACGCGAGGCCGCGCAGGCCCCGGTCGAGGACCATAGCGATCGCCAGGGCGAGCGCGAGCTGCAGCGGGACGCCCACGAACACGTAGGTGAAGGTCACCTTCAGGGAGTTGTGCAGCCGCTGGTCCTCGATCATCCGGGAGAAGTTCTCCAGGCCGATCCAGTCGGGCGCCCGCATGAGGTTGTAGTCGGTGAACGAGAGGTAGAGCGACATCAGCATCGGGCCGAGCGTGATGACCACGAGCCCCACGATCCAGGGCGCCAGGAAGATCAGCGCCGCCTTGTTGTCCCGCCGGTCGGCCCGGGCGCGCTTCCGGCCGGCCGCGGGCTTCGCGCGGTCCCCGGGCAGGCCCTCGCGGGTGACCTCCTCGACGACGCTCATGCCGGGACCGCCTCTCGGCGCAGCCGCGGCCGGAGGGCCCGGCGCGGTTCGGTGTCGATGTGCCTCGTTGTCATCGGTCTCTCCTCGGGACGAGTGGGAAAGCGTTTTCCACATCTGCGTTGCCCCCCAGGCTAGTGATCGCAGGATGTGAGGTCAACCACAATTGTGCGGGGATCTCAGTGTGTCGTCGTGCTCCCGGGGCGGCGGGTCGCGCCCCGGTCAGGACGGGGTGGGCCCCAGCCGCCGGAGGGCCGCGGCCGCGGCCAGCGGCGCGTAGTGGGACGCCCGGGCCTGCGCGGCGCCCACGGACGGGGCGGCCTCCACGAGGGACGCGGCGGAGCCCACGCCGGCGTCGAGCAGCTGCCCCGCGGACAGGGACAGCCGGCCCGCCACCGCCACCACGGGGATCCCCCGGGCGGCGGCGAGCGCCGCCGCCGCCAGCGGCGCCCTGCCCTGCAGGGACTGCTCGTCCAGGGACCCCTCCCCGACGACCAGCAGGTCGGCGTCCCGCAGGTGCTCCTCGAGCCCCACGAGCGCGGCCACGAGGTCGAAGCCGCGCTCCAGCACGGCAGGGGTCAGGGCCAGGAAGCCGGACGGGAAGCCGCCGGCCGCCCCGGCGCCGGGGAGCAGGAAGGGACGGGACCCGGCCGTGCGGGCCAGCAGACCGGCCCAGTGCCGCAGCGCGGCGTCGAGCTCGTCCCGGACCCGGGCGTCGGCGCCCTTCTGCCCCGCGAAGACGTGGGCGGCGCCGTCCGGCCCGTGCAGGGGGTTCCGGACGTCCACCGCCAGCCGCAGCCGGACCGACCGCAGCCGCGGGTCCAGCGCGGAGGTGTCCAGCCGGGCGGCCTGCAGCAGGCCCGCCCCGCCGAGCGGCACGGGCACGCCGTCGGCGTCGAGCACCTCCAGCCCCAGTGCCCGCAGGGCACCGGATCCCCCGTCGGTCATGGCCGACCCGCCCAGCCCGACGACGACGTCCGTGGCCCCGGCGTCCAGTGCCGCCCGGATCAGCTGGCCGCAGCCGTAGCTGTGCGCCGCACGGGCCGTCGCGGTGCTCGGCCGGACCTGGTCGAGCCCGCTGGACTGCGCGGACTCGACCACCGCGGTGGTGGCGCCGCTCCCAGCACGGAGCAGCGCCCAGCGCGCCCGCACCCGGCCCTCGACGGCGCCGCGGACCGGTGTCCGGCGCAGCTGCGCGCCGGCCGCCACGGCGGCGTCCACCGTGCCCTCGCCGCCGTCGGCCAGCGGGACCGTGACGACCCGGGCGGCGGGCCAGTGCCGCCGGACCCCGGTCGCGAGGGCACCTGCCGCCTCGGCTGCCGTGAGCGAGCCCTTGAACCTGTCGGGCGCCACGACCACCCGGGGGCGGTCGCCGAGCCCCCGTGCCCCCATCTCAGGCGGGGGCACGGGCGGGCGCGCCCGTCAGGGACGGGAGCACGAGGGACTCCCAGCGCTCCCTCATCACGGCGAGCGTGACGTCGGCGTCCTGGTCGAAGATCTCCTGGTTGAAGATCTCGACCTCCACCGGGCCCGTGTAGCCGGCCGCGGCGACCCAGCGCCCGATCGTGGCGAAGTCGATCACCCCGTCGCCCATCATCCCGCGGGAGAGCAGGGCGTCGGCGGCGATCGGCAGGTTGAAGTCGCACACCTGGTAGGACGCCAGCCGGCCCTCGGCCCCGGCGCGGGCAATCTGCGCCTCCAGCTCCGGGTCCCACCAGACGTGGAAGGTGTCGACCACCACGCCCACGGCCTCCGTAGGGTGCGGGGCGGCGTAGTCGAGCGCCTGCTTCAGGGTGGACAGCACGGCCCGGTCGGCCGCGTACATCGGGTGCAGCGCCTCGAGCACGAGGCGCACCCCGTGCTCCCGGGCGAAGGGCACGAGCTCGGCCAGGCGCTCGGCCACGCGCGCGCGGGCGGCGACGAGGTCCTTGTCGCCCCGGTCGCCCGTGCCGCCGAGCACGTGGGCAGCCGCGGGCAGCCCGCCGACGACCATGATCAGCTCGCCGGTCCCCAGGGCCTCGGCCTCGCGGATCGCGGCCCGGTTGTCCTCGAGGACCGCCCGCTGCCCCTCCTCGTCGGCCGCCGTGAGGAAGCCGCCCCGGCACAGGCTGGAGACCTGCAGGCCGGCGCGGGAGATGAGCCGCGCCGCGTTCTCCAGGCCGGCCTCGGCCACGCGGTCGCGCCACACGCCGATGTGCCCGAGCCCGGCCCGGGCCGTGGCGTCGACGGCCTGCTGCAGGGTGAGGTGGCGGGTGGTGCCCGTGTTCAGCGACAGCTGGAAGTCCGCGCTCACGCCGCGCCCCCGATGCTGCCGGACGGCACCAGGGCGGGCGCCCCGAGGCCGGCGACGTCCAGGAAGGCGCTCATCCGCCGCGCGGCCAGCTCGGGGTCGAGCAGCAGCCCGGCCCCGTCGGCCAGCTCGAAGACCCGCACGAGGTGCGGCACCGAGCGCCCGGAGTGCAGTCCGCCGACCATCTGGTAGCCGGGCTGGTGCCCGTTGAGCCAGGCCAGGAAGGCGATGCCGGACTTGTAGTAGAAGGTCGGGGCGCTGAAGACGTGGCGCCCGAGGGCCTCCGTGGAGTCGAGGATCGCGCGCGCCCGGTCCGGCTGCCCGGCGTCGTAGGCCTGCAGCGCGGTGGACGCGGCCGGGTAGATGCCGGCGAAGATGCCCAGCAGCGCGTCGGAGTGGCGGGTGCCGTCGCCGTGGACGAGCTCGGGGTAGTTGAAGTCGTCCCCGGTGTAGAGGCGGACACCGTCCGGCAGCGCCGCCCGCAGCCGCGTCTCGTGCTCGGCGTCCAGGAGGGAGACCTTGACGCCGTCCACCTTCTCCGGGCGGGACCGGATGAGCTCGAGGAACGTCTCCGTGGCGGCGCCGACGTCGTCGCTGCCCCAGTACCCGCTCAGGGCCGGGTCGAACATCGTGCCCAGCCAGTGCAGGACCACGGGGTGGCGGACCTCGTCCAGCAGGCCCGTGTAGACCCGCAGGTAGTCCTCCGCGCCCCGGGCGGCCCGCACGAGGGCCCGGGAGGCCATGAGGACCACCTTGGCCCCGGCACCCTCGACGACCGCGAGCTGCTCGCGGTAGGCGGCCTCGACGGCCTGCAGCCCGGGCTCGCCCGGCGCGATCCCCGCCGGGTCCAGCTGGTCCGTGCCGGCCCCGCAGGCGATGAGGTCGCGGACCGTGCGCCCCGCCAGGGCCGGGGTCCCGGTGCCCAGCACGGAGGCGGCCTCGGCGGTCGAGCGGCGGATCAGCTCCTGGGTGGCGGACCAGTCCAGGCCCATGCCGCGCTGGGCGGTGTCCATGGCGTCGGCCACGCCCAGCCCGTAGGACCAGACGTCGTGGCGGAAGCCCAGCGTCGCGTCCCAGTCCAGCCGCGCCGGCGTCCCGGGGGTGTTGTCCCCGAGGGCGTGCGGGACGACGTGGGCCGCGGCGTAGGCCTTGCGCGAGCTGATCGGGGCCTGCGGCCGGGCCCAGTCCCCCGGCTCGGAGAGCACGTGCTCGGCCAGGGAGCCGGTGCCGTCCGGCAGGAGCACGGTGCTCATCGGACGGCCTCGGCGATCTCGGGGGCCGCGGTGGTCGTCGCGGGCCCGGCGGCCGGCTCCGCCGCCCGGGTCAGGTCGAGCTCCGGGATGTCGACGGTGCGGCGCTCGGCGGAGGACTGCAGGCCGAGCTCCGCCAGCTGCACGCCGCGGGCGGCGGAGAGCAGGCCGAAGCGGTGCTCGCGCCCGGCGACGACGTCGGCCAGGAACTCCTCCCACTGCGCCTTGAAGCCGTTGTCCAGCTCGGCGTTGGCGGGCACCTCCAGCCACTGGTCGCGGAAGGACTCGGTGACGGGCAGGTCCGGGTTCCACACCGGCTTGGGCGTGTGGGCGCGCTGCTGGGCGACGCACTTGTTCAGCCCGGCGACCGCCGAGCCGTGGGTGCCGTCCACCTGGAACTCCACGAGCTCGTCGCGGTACACGCGCACGGCCCACGAGGAGTTGATCTGCGCGATCACGGGGTCGCCCTCGGGCGTCTCGAGCTCGAAGACGCCGTAGGCGGCGTCGTCGGCGGTGGCCGGGTACTCGTGGCCCTGCTCGTCCCAGCGGGCCGGGATGTGCGTGACGGCCTTCGAGGTGACCGACCTCACCGGTCCGACGAGCCCCTCCAGGACGTAGTTCCAGTGGCAGTACATGTCCGTGGTCATGGACCCGCCGTCCTCGCGCCGGTAGTTCCACGAGGGGCGCTGGGCCTCCTGGTGCTCGCCCTCGAAGACCCAGTAGCCGAACTCGCCGCGCACGGAGAGGATCCGGCCGAAGAAGCCCTCGTCGACCAGCCGGCGCAGCTTCACCAGCCCCGGCAGGTAGAGCTTGTCGTGGACGACACCGGCGGTGACCCCGCACTCCTGGCCGATGCGCGCGAGCTCCAGGGCCTCCTGGAGGGTCTCGGCGGTCGGCTTCTCGGTGAAGACGTGCTTGCCGGCGAGCATGGCCTTCTTCAGCGTGGCCGCCCGGAGGCTGGTCATGGAGGCGTCGAAGACGATGTCCACGGTGGGGTCCGCGATGACGGCGTCGAGGTCGGTGCTCCACTGCTCCACCCCGTGCCGGCGGGCCAGCTCCTCGACCTTGGCGGCGTTGCGGCCGACGAGGATGGGCTCCACGACGACGCGGCTGCCGTCGGGCAGCGTGATCCCGCCCTGGTCCCGGATGGGCAGGATCGAGCGCAGCAGGTGCTGCCGGTAGCCCATGCGGCCGGTGATGCCGTTCATGGCGATGCGAAGGACTCGAGGTTGGGACATCGTCCACTCCAAGGGGTTGAGGAAATTTGCAGGAAAGCGCTTTCCACTCTAGAGTTGCCTCAGTGTGACTGTCAACACTTTTTCGGTCCCGGCTCCCTGGCGGACGGGACGAGCAACCCGCCGGCAGCGGCGGGAAGGAAGCGGGACCCCACGATGAGCGCAGTGACCCTGTCCCAGGTGGCGCGGGAGGCCGGAGTGTCCCTGGCCACGGCCTCCCGGGTGCTCAACGGGTCGGACCGCCGGCCGGCGGAGGGGATCGCTGAGCGCGTGCGCCTCGCCGCGGAGACCCTCGGCTACGTGGCCAACGCGCAGGCCCAGGCGCTGGCCCGCTCCACCACCGGGCTCGTCGGCCTCGTGGTGCACGACATCGCCGACCCCTACTTCTCGTCGATCGCCAAGGGCGTCCAGCGCCGGGCCCGGACCCACCGGCACCAGCTGCTGCTGGCGGCGACCAGCGGCACCGACCAGCTCGACGCCGTCGCCGCCTTCGCCGCCCACCGCACCGACGCGATCATCATGGCCGGCTCACGCCGGGAGGACATCGATCCCCGGCTGCTCACGGAGCTCGAGCGCTACCAGAAGAACGGCGGCCGCGTGGTGACCATCGGCCAGGACTGGCTCGAGGGCGCCGGCGCGGTGACCATCGACAACCGCAGCGCGGGGGCGGAGCTGACCGCCACGCTGGTCGAGGACGGACGGACCCGGTTCGCCTTCCTGGGCGGGCCCGACGACCTCACCACCGCAGTCGAGCGCCGCGCGGGGTTCCGGGCGGCCGTCGCCCGGGCCGGGCTGACGCCCGAGGCGGAGACCGTGCAGGGCTTCGACAGCCAGGGCGGCTACGAGTCGGTCCGGCAGCTGGTGGCGCGCCTCGGCCTCGACCGCCTGCGTGGGCTCACCCTCGTCGCCGCCAACGACATCATGGCGCTCGGCGCGATCGCCGCCCTGCGGCACGCCGGCCTGCACGTGCCGGACGACCTCTGGGTGGCCGGCTTCGACGACATCCCGAACCTGCGGGACTTCTCCCCCGGGCTGACCACGGTCCGCTTCCCCCTGGAGGAGATCGGGGAGACCGCGGCGGACGTGGCCCTCAGCGGCGACCACCCCCGGGTGGAGCACGTCGTCGGGGAGTTCGTGCGGCGCGAGAGCGCCTGACCGGGAACGCGCACGAGGCACCGCTGCCGGTGGGGCGGCGGTGCCTCGTGCGCGGGCGGGAGGACGAGGCCTCAGAGGTGCGCCTCGGGGGTCTTCACGGCCAGGACCGGACGGTCCGCCTGCAGGAGGATCCGCTGGGCGTGGGAGCCCATGATGAACTTGCCCACCTGGGAGCGCTGGCGCAGACCGATGACGATCCGGGAGACGTCGTGCTCGCGCGCGAGGTCGAGGATCTCCTCGGCCAGGTCGGCCCGGTGGGACGGCTGCAGGACGGTGTGGGCCACTCCGGCGGCGGTCGCCGCGTCGGTGACGCGCCGGAGGTCGTCGTCGGAGGCCACGGTCTTGTCGGCCAGGGCGCCCTCCCGGACCGAGTTGACGATCAGCAGCGTCTCGTCGCGGAGGCGGGCCTCCTCGATGGCCGCCCGGACGGCGGCCTCTCCGACGGGGGTGGGGACGTAGCCGACGAGGATGCTCATGCGTTCTCCTTGACAGAGGTGCGGTCGGAGTCCTCGGCGGGCATCCCCTCGGGGGACGTCCCGCGAGTCCTGCGACGACGGAGGGCGGATTGGATGAGGGGCAGTGCGGCGACCAGGAGGAAGAGCAGCAGCAGGGTCGCGGAGATGGGGCGGGCGAAGAACCCGGTGACGTCCCCCTCGAAGACCAGCAGCGACCGGCGCAGGTTGGACTCGAGCAGGGAGCCGAGGACGAAGGCCAGCACCAGGGGACCGGGCTCGAACCCGTACTTCTTCATGAGGTAGCCGATGGCGCCGAAGAGGACGACGAGCGTGACGTCGAACATCGAGTTGTTGATCGTGTAGGCGCCGAGCAGGGTGATCAGCGCGGTGATCGGCCCCAGGATCGCCGCCCGCACGCGGAGGATGCGGACGAAGACGCCGATCAGGGGGATCGACATGATCAGCAGCAGGATGTTGCCGATGTACATGGAGTTGACCACGCCCCAGAACAGCTCGGGCTCCTGCTGGACGAGCTGCGGCCCGGGGGTGACCCCCTGGATGAGCAGGGCGCCGAACATGAGGGCCATCGTGGCGTTGGCCGGGATGCCCAGGGTGAGCAGGGGGATGAAGGAGCTCGTGGCCGCGGCGTTGTTGGCGGTCTCGGGCCCGGCGACGCCCTCGACCGCGCCCCGCCCGAACCGCTCGGGCCGCTTGGCCCGCTTCTTCTCCATGGCGTAGGCGGCCATCGAGGAGATCGTGGCGCCGCCGCCGGGCAGGATGCCCAGGAAGAATCCCAGGACCGAGCCGCGGCCGATGGATCCGGAGGCCTGTCTGAGGTCCGCCCCGGAGGGCCACACGTTCGAGACCTTCGCCGGCGCCTTGGCGGCGCGGTGGCGCTCCTCCAGGTTGTGCAGGATCTCGCCGAGTCCGAAGAGGCCCATCGCGACGGGCACGAAGTCGATGCCGTCGGCCAGGTTCACGTTGCCGAAGGTGAAGCGCTCCCCGCCGGTGAAGATGTCACGCCCCACCGTGGCCAGCAGCAGGCCGAAGCACGCAGCGATCAGGGCCTTGGACTTGTTGCCGTTGCTGATGGTCGCCACGAGCAGGATGCCGAGCAGGGCGAGCGCGGTGTACTCGGGCGGGCCGAAGTCGAGGGCGAAACCGGCGACGAGCGGAGCCAGGAAGGTCAGGCCGATGATCGCGACCGTGCCGCCGACGAACGAGCCGATGGCGGCGATGCCCAGCGCGGTGCCGGCCCTGCCCTGCTTGGCCATCATGTAGCCGTCGAAGACCGTGACCACCGAACTGGCCTCACCGGGCAGCCGGAGCAGCACGGAGGTGATGGTCCCCCCGTACTGGGCGCCGTAGAAGATGCCGGCCAGCATGATGATCGCGGTCACCGGCTCGACGCCGTAGGTCAGGGGCAGCAGGATCGCGATGGTCGCGGCAGGCCCCAGCCCGGGAAGCACGCCGATCAGCATGCCGATGGTCACGCCCAGGAGGCAGTACAGGAGGTTGGTGGGCTCCAGGACGACGGAGAAGCCGTCCAGGGCCGGTTGCAGGAAGTCCATGCGGAAGCCTTTTGGTCGAGGGCCGTCAGGGGTCGAGGGCCGTCAGAACAGGTGGGGAATGCTGGTGCCGAGGCCCAGGATGAAGATCGCGTAGAAGGCGACGACCACGAGGACCGAGTAGAGCGTGGCCGAGCGCCACGTCTCACCCCCGAGGAACTTCATCCAGACGAAGCACAGGACCAGGGACGGGATCTCGAAGCCGATCACGGGCATCAGCAGCACCATCCCCACGAACGTGAGGAAGCCGTAGACGGTGAGCAGCGACTGGCGGGAGAACTGCTCACCGTCCCCGCCGCGCCGGCCCAGGAACAGCTGGGCGAGGCAGAGGACCACGGCGACGACGCTGACCACGAACGGCCACATCCCGGGGTCGGGCTGTTGCGGGGTCCCCAGGCCCATGCCCAGGGACAGCACCGCCGCCGCCCCGGCCAGCGCCGTCACGACCAGCGTCGACCCCATGCTGGCGAGCGGGCCGGCCGGCGGCGGCTCCTCGGCCTCCCACTGGGCCGCGAGCTGCTCCGGCGTGAGCTCGTCGGCCGCCGCGGCGTCGTCGAGGAGGACGTCGCCGACCGAGGTCTGCTCGTCCGTGCGGGACTGCTTCATGGGAATGCTCCTGGTGCCGCTGGTCGTCGTGGTGGTTGCGGGGTACTACTCGGCGAGGGAGATGTCGTACTCCTCGACGAGCTGCTGGTAGCGCTCGGCGAGCTCGGTCCACTCGGCCTCGACCTCTTCACCGGAGATCTCGCGCGGGGTCAGCAGGTTCTGCTCGTTGAACTGCTGGTACGCCTCGGAGGCGAGGGCTGCGTCGAAGGCCTCGACGAGGCGGTCCTTGACCTCCTGCGGCGTGCCGTTCGGCGCGGCGACGGCCCGGTACTGGGCCACGGGGACGTCGTAGCCGGACTCGACGGCGGTCGGCACGTCGGGAAGGAACTCGTTGCGCTCCTCCGAGAAGACCACGATGGGCACGACCTCGCCGGCGTCGATCTGCGGCTTGGCCTCGCCCAGCTGGATGGTGGCGACCTGCACCTGGTTGCCCAGCACCGCGGTGAGGGCCGGCGAGCCGGAGTCGAAGGGGACCTCCGTGCCGGTGATCTCGGCCTGCTCGAACAGGATGGTCTGGGCGAGCTGGGAGCCGGTCCCCACGCCCGTGGTGCCGTAGCTGAACGTGCCCGAGGCGTTCTTGACGTCCTCGACGGTCTTCAGGCCGGACTCCTTGCTGGCGACCATGACGTAGTCGTCCTGGGAGAGCCCCTTGAGCACCTCGACGTCGTCCAGGGAGACCGCCTCCTCCTCGCCCACGGCGAGCGGGGTGATGGTGATCAGGGAGGCGTTGAGCAGCACGAGGTCGTGCCCGTCGGCAGCCGCGCCGGCGACCTCCTGGGTCGCCAGGGCGCCGTTGGCTCCCGGCTTGTTCACCACCGGCATCGGGACGCCGAGGTCCTCCGAGGCGCCCTCGGCCACGGCCCGGGCGATGAGGTCGGTCGAGCCGCCCGCGGCCTGGCCGACGGTCAGGGTGACGGGCTCCGTGGGGAAGTCCTCCCCCGAGGCCTGGGCGTTGCCGCCGACGTTGCCGCCGCAGGCGGTGAGGGCGAGGGCCGCGGTCACCGCGGTCGCGCCGAGCAGGGCCTGGCGGAACGGAGTCTTGTGCATGGGTTCTCCTGGAAGCGAGGGGGACGGGGACCGTCCGGTAGGGCTCGAAGGCGGATCGCCCTCTGTGAGTGCCATCACATCGGGCTTGATGCCTGAGCCTAGGAAGAGAATATGATGCATGTCCAAGCCAATTCCTGCATTGAGTAATACCCGGAAGGCATGATGTTCACACTGGACCAGGCCCGCAGCTTCATCGCCGTCGCGGAGGAGCTGCACTTCGGCCGCGCCGCGGTGCGGCTCAACATGACCCAGCCGCCGCTGAGCCGGCAGATCCAGAAGCTGGAGAAGACGCTCGGGGTGGAGCTGCTGGAGCGGGACAACCGCCGGGTGGCGCTGACCGCCGCCGGACGGGCGTTCCTGGGCGAAGCCCGCCGCCTCGTGGTCGCCGCCGACCGCGCCCCGGTCCTGGCCCGCCGGATCGCGGCCGGGCGGGCCGGCGTGCTGCGGATCGGCTTCACCGCCGCGTCCGGGTTCAGCCTCCTCGGCCACCTGCTCGGGGAGATCGAACAGGCCCTCCCCGACGTCGACGTCGACCTCCAGGAGCTCGTGACCGGGGAGCAGGTGCAGGCCCTGCAGGACGGTGACCTCGATCTCGGACTGGCACGCCCTCCCTTCGACACGGAGGTCTTCGAGTCCCAGCTCCTGCTCGCCGAGGACCTCTGCGTCGCCGTCCCGGCCGACCACCCCCTGACCGCCCTGAAGCGGTCCGTCACGTCCTCGGACCTCCGGGAGATCCCGCTGATCATGCACTCCCCCACCAAGGCCCGGTACTTCTACGACCACGTGGTGCGTCTCGTGGAGGTGGAGCACCGCAACGTGGTGCACACCGTCAGCCAGGTCCTGACCATGGTGGCGCTCGTGTCCGCCCGGCGGGGCGTCGCCTTCGTGCCGGAGTCCGCCCGCCTTCTCGGGATCGAGGGCGTCGCCTACCTCAGGCTGGCCGGGAGCTCCTCGGACGCCGTCGAGCTGCACGCCATCTGGGACCGCAGCTCCAAGAACCCCGCGCTGCTCCACCTGCTCGACCACCTCCGCCCCCGGATGCACTGACAGGCGCTCCGAGCGATGCCTTCAGGACATGACTCCATACACAAAAGGCCTTGGACAGGCATCATGCGGCCTTCCTAGGGTGAGACGTGATTCACAGGCGCACCGCCTGACCGCGACCCACACGAAGGACGACGACCGTGGCCACACACACGCCCCAGGAACTGGCGGACAAGCTCAAGGACGGCCTGCTGTCCTTCCCCGTCACCGCGTTCGACCAGGATCTGCTCTTCGACGAGACCACCTACCGCGAGCACCTGGCGTGGCAGGCGAGCCACCCCGTGGCCGGCCTGTTCGCCGCGGGCGGGACCGGTGAGGGCTTCTCCCTCACCCCCGAGGAGACCGCCACCGTGGTGCGCGCCGCGGTCGATGAGGTCGGGGGGACCGTCCCCGTGCTCGCCCCCGCGGCCGGCAACACCGCTCAGGCCGTGCGCAACGCCCACGACGCGGCCGCCGCCGGCGCGGAGGGCCTGTTGCTGCTGCCCCCGTACCTCACCGAGTGCGACCAGGACGGTCTGCTCGCCCACGCCTCGGCGGTCTGCGCGGCCACCGACCTCGGGGTCATCGCCTACAACCGGGCCAACGCCGTCTACTCCGCCGAGACCGTCGCCCGTCTCGCCGAGCGCCACGAGAACTTCATCGGCTTCAAGGACGGCATCGGCGACATCGAGCACCTCACCAAGGTCTACGCCCGCAACGGGGACCGGCTGTTCTACCTCGGTGGGCTGCCCACCGCGGAGACCTTCGCCCTGCCCCTGCTGCAGCTGGGCATGAGCACTTACTCTTCGGCAATGTACAACTTCGTCCCCGAGTTCGCCCTGGAGTTCTACCGCGACGTCCGGGCCCAGGACCGGGCGGCCGTGACCGAGAAGCTCAACAGCTTCGTGCTGCCCTACCTGGAGATCCGGGACCGGGCGAAGGGCTACGGGGTCTCGATCATCAAGGGCGGGCTGCGGGCCGTGGGGCGCGACGCCGGCGGCGTGCGCCCCCCGCTGCAGGACCTCACCGAGCAGGACCTCGCCGACCTCAAGGCCCTCATCGAGGCCCTCCCCGCCGGAGCCCCGGCGGACGCCCTGCAGCGGGCCTGACGCGCCACCGACCAGCAGAGACCGCATCCACAGACAGCGAAGGAAACCCATGTCCGTGAGCACCCAGACCACCGTCCTCTCCGGCCACTCGATCGTGGCCGGCCGCGAGGTCGCCGGCAACGGCGGCACCACCCGCGGCATCGACCCGGCGACCAACGCCGAGCTCGAGCCCGCCTACTCCCTGCTCGACGAGGCCCAGCTCTCCGAGGCCACCGCGGCCGCCGAAGAGGCCTTCGCCTCCTTCAGCAGCCTCGACCCCGAGACCCACGCGGGCTTCCTCGAGAGGATCGCCGCGAACATCGAGGCCGTCGGCACCGAGCTCGTCGACCGGGCCTCCACCGAGACCGGGCTGCCGAAGCCGCGCCTGCAGGGGGAACTGGCCCGCACCACCGGGCAGCTGCGACTGTTCGCCCGCGTCGTGCGACAGGGCGACCACCGCGGTGTGCGGATCGAGCCCGCCCTGCCCGAGCGCGCCCCGCTGCCCCGCCCGGACCTGCGCCAGCGCAAGGTCCCCCTGGGCCCGGTGGCCGTCTTCGGGGCCAGCAACTTCCCCTTCGCGTTCTCCACCGCGGGCGGGGACACCGCCTCCGCGCTGGCCGCCGGCTGCCCGGTGGTCTTCAAGGCGCACAACGCCCACCCGGGCACCGGCGAGATCGTCGGCCGGGCCCTCACCGAGGCCGTCCGCGAGTGCGGCATGCACCCCGGGGTGTTCTCGCTGGTCTACGGCCCCGGTGCGAGCATCGGCCAGGCACTGGTCAAGGACCCCGCCATCAAGGCCGTCGGCTTCACCGGCTCCCGCGGCGCCGGCACGGCGCTGATGGCCACGGCCGCCGCCCGGCCGGAGCCGATCCCGGTCTACGCGGAGATGAGCTCCATCAACCCCGTGTTCCTCTTCGA
>JAPSHS010000038.1 GCA_031179495.1 Kocuria sp.
GAGGACCGCGGGCGGCTCGACGAGGCCGAGACCGCCTACCAGCAGGCCATCGTGCTCTTCGAGGAGGCGGGCGACTCCCTGCAGGAGCAGGCCGCCTGCCACTACAACCTGGGCCACCTGTACCTGGGGATGAACCGGCCGGACCGGGCCCTCACCGCCTACGAGGAAGCCCTGCGGCTCTTCCACCGCATCCCCGGCAGCGGCAAGCACAAGGCCCGCACCCACCTGATCCTGGGCAGCCTGCTGCTGGAGCTGGAGCGCGGCCACGACGCCGAGGAGCACCTGCTGGACGCCCTGGGTCAGTACCTCGACACCCCCCACGACGCCCACGACCAGGCGCAGTGCCACGTCAACCTCGGCCGGGTCTACGAGCTCGGCGAGCGCCGCACCCAGGCGATCACCGCGTACAACCGGGCCCTGGACTTCTACCAGGAGACCGAGGCCACCACCACGGACCAGGCGGAGTGCTTCACCGCCCTCGGGCGGCTGTACGAGCACGCGGGCCGGATGAAGGAGTCCGGGTCGGCCTACGCGGCGGCGGCCCGGCTGCGCTGGGCCGCCGAGCAGCAGCGCGTGGAGAGCGCGGATCCCGCCCGGGACGCCGGCGTCCCCGAGAGCGAGGACCGCCCGTGAGCTCGCCCCTGATCTACGGCTGCATGACCATCGGCGGCTCGTGGGACGACACCCCGCCGGACGCCGGGACCGTCGACCGCGCCCGCACGGCGGTGCGCACCGCCCTCGACGCCGGCATCACCGACTTCGACCACGCCGACATCTACGCCAACGGGAAGTCCGAGGCGGTCTTCGGGGAACTTCTCGCGGAGGACCCGCGGCTGGCGGGCCGGATCCGCCTCCAGACCAAGTGCGGCGTCCGACTGCCCGGCAACACCGCCGCCTCCGGCGCCCCGGTCCACTACCGGCTGGACCGGGACACGATCCGGGCCGGGCTGGAGGGCTCCCTGCGCCGGCTCCGCGTGGACTCGGTGGAGCGGCTCATGCTGCACCGCCCGGATCCGCTCGCCGACCCGCACGAGGTCGCGGACGCCCTGGACGAGCTGCGCAAGGAGGGGCTCATCCGCTCCGTGGGCCTGTCCAACATGTCGACGCTCCAGGTCGCCCACTACCAGCAGCTGCTGGCCACGCCCGTCACGGCCCTGCAGCTGGAGCTGAGCCTGCGGCACCGCGGCTTCGTGGAGCAGCAGATCCTCGCCAACCACCCCGAGGGCGCCCAGCACTCCTTCCCCGAGGGGGTCCTGGAGTACTGCACGGCCAACGGCATCGAGGTGCAGGCGTGGGGCGCCCTGGCCCGGGGGCTGTACACCGGTGCGCCGATCCCGCCGGAGGACCAGCACGCCGCCGCCACGGCGGAGACGGTCCAGCGGGTCGCCGACGCGCACGGGGTGTCCGGGGAGGCCGTGGTGCTCGCGTGGCTGATGCGCCACCCGGGCGGCATCCGCCCGGTGCTGGGCACCACCGACCCGCGGCGGATCGCCGCGTGCGCCGAGTCGGTGGCCCTGGCGCCCCGGCTCGGCCACGAGGACTGGTACGCCCTGCTCACCGCGGCGCGCGGCGCCCCGGTGCCCTGACCCCGCCCGGCCGCGCCGCGGCCGGGGACCGGAGGAAGGGATCGGCGGCCTGCCGGACCCGTCAGCGGAAGAGCGGCGGACCGGCGTAGGGCGCGAGCACCTCCTGCTGCTCCGGGGTGATGCGCAGGACCGTCCCGGTGGCGGGCACGAAGAACGCCAGCCGGGTCTCGGCCCGCACGCACGCCCGGCGGGTCACCACGTCCGTGATCTCGAAGCCGAGCGTGAGCGCCCCGCCGCGGGCCGCGACGACCCACACGCGGACCTCCACCGGGGTGTTGCGGTACTCGAGGGCCCGCAGGTACTTGATCCGGTTCTCGGTGATCAGCGCCTGGGTGCCCTCGGGCAGCGCGGAGAAGAAGGGGATCAGCGGGGGGTCCACCTGGTCCCCGGTGCCCACGGGCACCCCGAGCGCCGCGATCCGCGCCTCCTCGAGCAGCCGCACGACCTCGACGTTGTTCACGTGTCCGTACGGGTCCATGTCGCCCCAGCGCATGGGCACCCGGCACAGCACCCCGGTCTCTTCCTCCACCGTCATGCGGTCCGTCCTCCTCGGTCGTCGGGCCCGGTCCCCGGCGGCAGGACGGGCATCGGCCGCCGCCCCGCGGGCGTCCCCCATCGTAGGCCCGCGCCGCGCGGGGGCCGACCCCCACCGGCCGGTGCACGGGCCCGGGTGCGGACCACGGGTCCTCCCGACGAGCAGGACGAGCAAGGAGCGGCGGAATGACCGGCCGGACCCGCCCACCACCCAGGGCGAGGCCGTGCGGCTGCGGGAGCTCGGCGAGCAGCGGGGGTGGGACCACGTCAGCGTGCTCACCTACCGCCAGCACGTCGCCCGCTCCCGCATGCTCCTGGCGCGCTGCTGCGCCGGCGAGCTGGACGTGCTCGCCTTCGACCACCCGTCCGTGCCGAGGGGGCTGCTGCGGGAGTTCGCCTACCGGTCCGGCGGCTTCGTCAAGGCCTGGCTCACCCCGGGCTGCGACCAGCAGCTGCCGTGGCGGCCGCAGTCGCTGGACTGAGCCCGTTCCGCGGCCGGGGTGCTCAGCCGCCGCGGTCGGCGAGATCCCGGATCCACTCGACGGAGCGGCGGTCGCCCTCGGTCGAGACGGTGTGGGCGTCGTCGCGCCCGGAGAGGACGTCCGCGGCGGAGGTCCTCGGCGCCCCCGGGCGGTGCGCTCCGCCGGACGCGGCGATCCCGGCGATCCAGGGCTCGGTCTCCGCACCGCGGTGCGCGTCCGCGGCCATGCGCGCCCGGGCTGCGGCGACGGTGATGGGGTCCACGGGGTCGGTCATGCCCCCAGTCTTCCGCTGCCGCCGCGCCGGGGGAAGACTCGTGCCATGACCGACCTGCAGTGTCCCGCGACGGCCGTCCTGCTCGGCGCCGGGGCCCCGGACCCGCCCTGGCTGGAGCGGCTGCGCGTGGCCGAGCGGTTCACGGGGTCCGGGCCCGGAGAGCTGCTCCGGCTGGTCGAGGACACGGCCGACCTGTTCCGCGGCGAGACGTTCGTGGTCGCGGCCCCGGCCGCGGACGTCGTCTCGGCGCTGCGGCGGCGCGGCGTGGGGGGCGGTGTCCCCGTCGTCGTCGAGGTGGACTCCGCCGGCTGGCGCCGGGTGCCGGTGCCCTGAACCGGGAGCACGCCGGTCAGGAGGACCGCTCGAGCTCGTCGGCCAGCCAGCCGTGGACGATGCCCGCGAAGGTGTGCGGGTCGGTGAGCACCCCCATGTGCGCGGTGTCCGTGACGATCCTGGTGACGTGGCGCTCCTGCGGGTCGAGGGCGTCGATCGCGGGGTCGTCGTCCCCCTGGACGAGCAGCACCGGCAGCTCGGAGTGCTCGAGCAGCAGGGGCGTGCGGTCGGGCCGGTCCCGCATGGCCTCCAGCGCCCGGACCACGGCCTCCTCCGGCCAGTCCTGTGCCTGCCGGACCGCGGCCTCGACGTCCTCGGCGCGGGCGTCCTCCCGGAACGTCCTGGGCATCTGCCGGCGCGCGTAGGCCGCGACGCCCTCCTCCCGCACGGCGGAGACGCCCTTGTCCCGGCCCGCGCGAGCTGCCTCGTCGTCGGGCTCGGTGGTGCTGTAGGCCAGGACCGCGTGGCTGATCCGCTCGGCGTGGCGCTCCAGGGCCGCCGCCAGCACGTAGCCGCCGAGCGAGTGCCCCACCCACACGCAGCGCTCGATCCCCTCGGCGTCGAGCACCTCGCACACCAGGTCCGCGTACGCCCCGAGGTCGGCGGCGCCCTCCGGGAGCTCCGCGCCGCCGACCCCCGGCAGGTCCACCGTGAGGACGTCGTGGAAGACCTCGAGCAGAGGACGCGCCCGGTCCCACAGCTGCTGGGTGCAGAGCAGTCCGGGGAGCAGCAGGACGGTGGGCGCTCCCGTACCGGAGCGGGTGGATCGGAGCACGGCGCTGTCCTTCCTCGGGCGGGGTCCTGGTCGTCAGCCTACGGACGGGGTGCGTGCCGTGTCACCGGGGGACGCCCGCCACGAGGTCGCTGCGCCGCGCTGTCCGTTCCGGGCTCTAGTGTTTCCGCTGGTGGGGTCGGCCCGGCCCCACCGCACCGAGATCCGAGGAGGACGTCTTTTCCATGATGGGACCGAGCCATGCGGCCTGCGGGGCGGCCGCGTGGGTGGCACTGACCGCCGACTACCAGCTGCACCTGCAGGACCTCAGCATTCCGATCGGATGGGGGCTTCTCGACGTCGGCGACGCCGGGGTCCTCACCGGCGCCCTCGTCACCGCGGGCGCCGCCCTGCTGCCGGACCTGGACCACCCGGGCGGGACCGTGGCGCGGTCCCTGCCGCCCCTGTCCACGTGGCTGTCCCGCGGGATCTGCCGGCTCTCGGGCGGGCACCGGCGCGGCACCCACTCGGTGCTGGGGGTGGCGGCGTTCACCGGCCTCGCGGCGGCCGCGCAGCGGATCGGCGTCCCGGCCGGGGACCTCGGCCGGGTCTGGCCGCTGGCGGCGGTCATGTCCGTGCTGCTCATCGCCTTCGCCGTGCAGGTGCTCGCCTTCCTGCCGGAGCGGGTGGCGAAGCTCAACTGGGCCGTGGGGATCGGGCTCGGCATCGTGGTGGGCCTGCACCCGCCGGCCCACGAGTGGTGGTTCGCCGCGGCGGTGGGCACGGGCGTGGTCGCCCACCTGGCCGGGGACCTGGTGACCACGCGCGGGATCCACCTGCTCTATCCCCTGCGGACGCCCCTGCCCCTGCCGCGCGCCCTGTACCGGAACAGGTCCTTCCTGACGGTTCCGCTGCTCGGCAACGCGGGCTCGGTCACGGAGATCGTGGTGCTGGCCCCGATCACCGTCTTCGCGCTGACGGGCCTGTGGGGCGCGTTCGCCTCGACCACCGGGCTGGCGGTCGCCTGACCCCTCAGATCGCCCGCCCGTCGTCGGCGTGCCTGCGCTGCTGCTCCGCGCGCTCCTTCCTGATCAGCTCGAGCGTGCGGACCAGCCGCGGCAGGGTGATGACGACGAGCCCGCCCGCCATGTTCAGCGGGATGACCCACAGCATCCACACGAGCCAGTCCGTGTAGGAGATGGCCGCGCCCGCGTGCATCGCGCCGAAGATGATGGCCGAGTTCAGCGCTCCGTGCAGCATGCCCAGCCCGACCACGAGCAGGCCGTCGAAGACGGCGATGACGGCGTGCACCACCTCGTTGCTCGATCCCTGGCTCATCCGCGTCCCGAGCGTGATGGTGCTGCCGGCCAGCAGCGCCAGGACGGCCGACTCCACCGTCAGCCCGCCCTCCATGTACTTGGTCGCCGACTCCTCCAGGACGTCGTTGAACTGCGGGAACCCCGCCACCACGAACCAGGTGAACAGCCAACCGCCCAGGAGGTTGGCCAGCAGGGTCACCACCCAGAACCGCGCCAGCTGCAACCAGGTGCTGTGCCGGGAGACGACGGCGTAGATGGGCACCAGGAAGTTCTCCGTGAACAGCTCCGAGTGGGCGAGCTGGAGGGCGAGCAGCCCGAAGCCGAACGCCGCGCCGGCCAGCAGGTCCGACCCGGTGGCCTCCTTGACCGCCAGGAAGGCGAGGATGCCCACGCCCACGTCGATGCCGCCGAAGAGTCCCGTGATGGTCAGGGCCCGCCACGTGCGGCTCAGGCGTTCCGCACCCTCGGTGACGGTGTTCTCGAACTCTTCGACCAGTTCGTCCTCGAGCGGCTCGTCCGTCCGGCCCAGCTCCCTGCGCTTCTCCTCGAGGTTCTCGCTGTCGGGTTCCATCCGTGCCCCCTGTATGACGTCGTCGGTCCCGGTCCGGGATGCGGCAAGCCTACTGATGGGACCGCGCAGCGCCGATTCGCCTTTCCGTACCGAGTGTGGGTAACATTGTCGTCGTTGCTCACGGCGGTCCACCGCCGGGGTCGACGAGCGCGAGTGGCGGAATAGGCAGACGCGCACGGTTCAGGTCCGTGTGCCCGAAAGGGCGTGGGGGTTCAACTCCCCCCTCGCGCACCGCAGGGTGTGCCGCAGAACTTGCTGGTTCTGTTCGCGAAACCCCATCGGTGTCGCCGAAGGCCGGCCGTCCGGAGAGATCCGGACGGCCGGCCTTCGTCTTTTCCCGGTCTTCGCCCCGCGTGCCGCGCCGATGACCGCTCGACCAGTGTTCTCGACCGGCCAGCGGGCGCGGCGGTGCAGGCAGAAGGCGCGCTCGCCCCCCCAGCACCGCCGGCGGCTCCTGCGGGGTCGCCCCCGAGTCCGGACAGACCCCCGGGCCGCCCATCAGCAGGGGAGGTCCTCCCGCAGCGCACGCACCTCGAGATCGGTCAGCGGTGCCACGGGGAGGGCGGTCGACGAGATCACCGGGGGTTGTCCGGGGAGGCAGCAGGACCGTCCTCGGGGCGGCGGGGCCGCAGGTAGGTGCGGCCGGAGGCGTCCTTCTCCGTGACGTACTCCTGCTGCAGGTTCTCGTACCACTGCCGGGTCTGCTCGCTGGGCTGGTCCTGACCCCGCAGGTCCCGGCGGCTCCGGGCCGCCGGTCCGTAGAACCGCATCGACAGGTCGTCGAAGCGCCGGAACAGGCTCCGCTTGGGCGGGACCGGCTCGTTGTCGTTGGGGCGGGGTCGCTTGCTCATGGACTTCCTCAGGGTGAGTGCTCGGAGAAACAGGTCAGATGTTCGTCGGGCGAGAAGAATGCTCCGGCGGGAGCCTGCCCCCGGGGACGCAGCAGTGGCGGAGGGAGCGTCCCAGGCAATGTCCGCTGCGCGTCAGCCCGTCCGCCGTCGTGAGGGTGCTGTCGGCGTGGACGGTGGCCCGGGACGTCTCGTCTCCTCGGCCGGGGTGGCCGCGGTGTCGAACAGGGCGGACCCGGCCTGCACGACGGCGACGCTGACGGGTGTCATGACAGAGATCTTCCTCGTCCTCTCACGAGAAGAAAAACCAATACAGGCAATAACTAATATAAATGAAATCGATTGTCACAGGCCGACCCCGGTTTCTGATGACTCTCGAGGCGCTCCCGCGGGGTGCCCGAGCGCCGGAGGCACCTTCGGGGTCCACCGTCGAGCCGTACGTCCTCCGACCCCGGAGCGGGAGCCGGTTCGTCCGGATGCCACGTCGACAGCCGTCACATCGGACATCGTCCGCTCCCTGCCGCCACAAGGGAAACTAATATCAGCAAGGATGACCATCGACGAACGTGATTTCCGGGGAGTGGACCTCAATCTGCTGGTGACCTTCGACGTGCTCATGCGGGAACGCCACGTCACCCGCACCGCCCACGTTCTGGGGGTCAGCCAGGCCGCCACCAGCGCCGCCCTGGCCCGGCTGCGCCGGCTCTTCGGCGACGAACTGTTCGTGCGCACGCGCGACGGCATGCTTCCCACGCCCAAGGCGAAGGAGATCGCCCCCCGCATCCGCTGGGCCCTGCGGGAGCTCTCGGCAGTACTGGTCGAGGAACCCGTCTTCGACCCGGCCGACAGCACCCGCACGTTCGTGCTCGCCATGTCCGATGACGTCGAGGCCCACGTGCTGCCGCAGATTCTGCGGCGGCTGCAGGCGGAGCGGCTGGGGGTGTCCGTGCTGGTGCGCCAGTCCAACCGCTACACGGTGGAGTCCCTGCTGACGGAGGGTTCGATCGACCTGGCCGTCGGCGCCCTCCCCGGCCTGGGCGAGAACTTCCCCCGGGAGGAGCTGTTCTCCTCCGGCTACGCCTGCCTCTACGACGGGGCTCGCCTCGGCTTGGGCGACCCGCTGTCGCTGGAGGACTACCTGCGCCTCCCCCACCTGCTGATCTCCTACGACGGGCGGCGCGGGATCGTCGATGACCTGCTCGAGGCCCGGGGGCTGCGTCGGCGCATCATCGGTTCCACCACCCACTTCGCCGGGGCCCTGGCCCCGCTGAAGAGCGCCGAAGTGGTCGTCACCCTGCCCCGGCACGCCGGGAAGGCCTTCGCCGGGACGGCCGGGCTCACCCTCTCGGAGCCGCCCCTCCCCTTTCCCTCGTTCACCGTGTCCATGGCCTGGACCCCCCAGCGCGAGAACGACCCCGCCCAGCAGTGGTTGCGCGGCTTCGTCCGTGCATGCGTGGCCTGATCCTCGACGACGCGGTCGGTGATCCTCGTGACGGTGTCTTCGGACAGCTCGGCACGCCGGGTGCGGTCCCGGTGTGCCGGTCCTGCCCGGCTACAGGTCACCTCGGGGGTGCGGAAGGCCGGGACGACCGCAGGGCCGCGGCTGGCGGTTCAGCGCACCACGGTCCGGTGGCCGGCGTCCAGCCGCCGGGTCCAGCCGCGGGCGTCGAGGTGCTCGAGCAGCGGGATCGCGACGCGCCGGGAGGTGCTGAGCGCCTGGCGCGCCTGGCTCGTGGTGAAGGGCTGCGGCAGCCGGGCGAGCTCGCGCATCGCCAGGGCGGGGGCGGTGGGGAGCAGCACGACGCCGTCCCCCAGCCGGAGCAGCCGGCCGGTCCGCTCGGCGGCAGCGAGCTCACGGGCACCGAGCCGCAGCGCCGTCAGGTCGTCGGCCTCCGGGCTCCGGAAGGGCTCTGCCCCGAGCCGTCGCTCGAGCTCGAGCACCGCGGCCTCGTGGGCGCCGAGGCCGCCGCGGTGGTGCGGGGAGCGGATGTGCCCGCCGTCCAGCTCCAGGCCGGCGCCGCGGACCACGGGGTCGACCAGGGCGGCGTCCGGCAGCGCGAGCAGGTCGCGGGCGGCGCCCCGCGAGAGCCCCGTGGCCAGGGGGTCGCGGGCGTGCAGGTCGTCCACCGCGGTGCGCAGCCGCTGCGTCCAGGACTCGAGCACGGGAGCGTGCACCCACCAGTCGCCGAGCACCCGCACGTCGCCGGGCGGGGCGGCGGCCGTGGCGGGCAGCAGGCCGAGGCGGTGCAGGTGCTGCGCCTGCACCGCGCCGCGGCGGGCCACCTCCACGAGGACGTCTCCGCGGACGTCCATGCCGGCCAGCCGGGCGGCCCGGCGCGCCCGGTCGCCGCGCCGACCCAGTGCGGGTGGATCGGCGTCGAGGACCCGGGCCCCGCCGAGCACCGACCGGCTGCCGGGGTCGCGGAGCACCAGGCGGTCCCCGAGGACCAGGGGCAGGGGCCGGTCGAGGGTCAGCCGGGCGTGGTCGTCGTCGAACGGGCTCAGCCGGGCGGGCACCGCCGCGGTGCCGGCGTGGAGCACCAGGTGCTCGGCCGTGTCGGGGAACGCGGGGCCGGTGCTGCGGCGGATGTCGAGGACGCCGGTGAGCGGCCACGTGCCGGGGGTCACCAGGGCGTCGCCGCGGTGCACCTCGGAGGCGGAGACCCCTCGCAGGTTGAGCGCCACGCGGGTGCACGGCTCCAGCGCGGTGTGCGGCGTGTTCCGGCTGTGCATGCCGCGGACCACGACCGGCACCGCTCCGCCGTGGCCGAGCAGGTGCAGCCGGTCGCCCTGCCGGAGCGTCCCCGCGGCCAGCGTGCCGGTCACCACCGTGCCGGACCCGGTGATCGTGAAGGACCGGTCCACCCACAGCCGCAGCCGCCCCTCCGCGGGGGCGGGCGCCCGTGCCAGGACGTCGTCGAGGACGGCGCGCAGCTCGTCGAGACCCGTGCCCTCGAGGGCCGAGACGGTGACCGCGGGCGCGTCGTGCAGACCGGTTCCGGCCAGTTCCGCGCGGACCTGGGCGAGCACCTCGCCGGTGCGCCCGGGGGCCCGGTCGGCGCGGGTGAGCACCACCACGCCGTGCTCGATGCCGAGGGCGGCCACGGCGTCGCGGTGGTCGCCGGACTGGGCCTGCCACCCCTCGTCGACCGCGACGACGAAGCAGACGACGGGTGCCGGGCCGAGACCGGCCAGCATGTTGCCGAGGAAGCGCTCGTGGCCGGGGACGTCCACGAAGGCCACGTCGCGCCCGGACGGCAGCGTGGTCCAGGCGTAGCCGAGGTCGATGGTCAGTCCGCGGCGGCGCTCCTCCTCCCACCGGTCGGGCTCCATGCCGGTGAGGGCTCGCACGAGGGTGCTCTTGCCGTGGTCGACGTGCCCGGCCGTGGCGACGACGTGCACGCTCACCGGGGCCTGCCGGTGTCGTCGTCCGCCCCGGAGAGGGCGGTCAGGGCCGCCTGCACCGCCGCGCGCAGGCGCTCGTCGTCGGACTCGGGCACGCAGCGCAGGTCGAGCAGGCACGCGCGGTCGTGGACCCGGGGGAGCACGGCGGGGCGGCCGGTGCGCAGCAGCGGGGCCGCGGCCTCGGGCAGCCGGACCGCCCAGCCCGGCAGGGGCAGGCCGGGCGCGCCGCCGCCCCCGACGCGGCCGTCGTGGGCGACCACCGGGGCGCCGACGGCCGCGCCGAGGCGCTCGGCCCGGTCGCGGAGCCGGTCCGGGTCCGCGTGCAGCGCGCTCACGACCGGGGCCGGCCCGCCGACGAGCGTGGCCTCCAGCGCGGCGAGCGCGAGCTTGTCGGCGCGGACCGCCCGGGCGAGGGGGTGGGCGGCCATCCGGGCGACGACGTCCGAGCTGCCGAGCACCAGCCCGGCCTGCGGGCCGCCGAGCAGCTTGTCGCCGCTGGCGATGACGATGTCGGCGCCGCCCGCGAGGGCGGTGGCGGCGTCGGGCTCGGACGGCAGGTGCGGGTCGGGGGTCAGCAGCCCGCTGCCGAGGTCGGCCACCAGGGGCACGCCGTGGGCCCGGGCCAGCGGGCGCAGCTCGCCGACCTCGACGCCCGACGTGAACCCCTCCAGCCGGAAGTTGCTCGGGTGCACCTTGAGGAGGCACCCGGTCTCCGGGCCGATCGCCTCGGCGTAGTCGCGCAGGTGGGTCCGGTTGGTCGTGCCCACCTCGCGCAGCCGGGCGCCGGTCGACTCGATCAGCTCCGGCAGCCGGAAGCCGGCCCCGATCTCGACGAGCTCGCCGCGGCTGATCACCACCTCGCGGCCGGCTGCCAGGGCCGTGGTGGCCAGCACCAGGGCGGCCGCGCCGTTGTTGACGACCAGGGCGTCCTGGGCGGGAGGGCAGGCGGCGAGCAGTGCCGCCCGGGTCGCGGCGCCGCGGCGGGAGCGGGTGCCGGTTCCCAGGTCGAGCTCCACGTCGACGTACCCGCCGGCAGCCACCAGCGCGTCCAGGGCGGCCGCGGACAGCGGGGCGCGGCCGAGATTGGTGTGCACGACCACGCCCGTGGCGTTGAGCACCGGGGTCAGGGTCGAGGCGGAGCGGGTCTCGAGCGCGGCGAGCACCGCCGGCTCGACCTCCTCGGGGGCGATCTCCCCGCGCCGCGCCCTGCCCTGGGTCTCGCGCACCAGCGCGCGGACGACGTCCTCGCTCAGCCGGTCGCGGGCCCGGCGGACGGGCGGCAGGGCCAGGAGCTGGTCGGTGCGCGGGATCAGCCGGCGCGGGTCGTCCAGGGCCACAGTCCTCCTCGTCGGGCGGCACGGGGTGCGGTGGGGTAGCACGGAGGTTGGCGGAGGCGGACGGGAATCGAACCCGCCAGGCCGAGATGCTCGGCCTCACCGGTTTTGAAGACCGGGGGGCCCACCAGGACCCGGACGCCACCGCCGTCCAATCTAGCACCGTCGCCACCAGTAGGCTGGCGACATGGAACAGACTCGGACGTCGAACCCGCCCCTGTCCGCGACCGGCGCGGTGCGGCTGACCGGCTTCGCCCACGGCGGTGGGTGTGCCTGCAAGATCCCGCCCGGGGAGCTCGAGGACGCGGTCCGCGGACTCACCGGGCAGTCCGGGGCCGGCGTGCTGGTGGGCCTGGACGACGGCGACGACGCCGCGGCCGTGCTGGTGCGCGAGGACCTCGCGGTGCTCTCCACCGCCGACTTCTTCACCCCGGTCGTCGACGACGCCTACGACTGGGGCCGGATCGCGGCCGCGAACGCGCTGTCGGACGTGTACGCCATGGGCGGGCGCCCGGTGATGGCGATCAACCTGGTCGGGTGGCCCCGGGACGCGCTGCCGATGGAGCTGCTGACCGAGGTGCTCCGCGGCGGCCTGGCGGTCGCGTCCGAGGCGGGGTGCCCGGTGATCGGGGGCCACTCCATCGACGACCCCGAGCCGAAGTACGGCATGGCCGTGACCGGCGTGGCCGACCCGGACCGGCTGCTGCGCAACGACGCCGCCGCAGCGGGGCTGCCGCTCACCCTCACCAAGCCGATCGGCGTGGGCCTGCTCAACAACCGGCACAAGGCGACCGGTGAGGTGTTCCCCGAGGCCGTCGCCACCATGACCATGCTCAACCGGGACGCGGCCGAGGCGGCGCTGGCGGCGGGGGCCCGGGCGGCCACGGACGTCACCGGCTTCGGCCTGCTCGGGCACCTGCACAAGATGTGCCGTGCCTCCGGGGTCGGCGCGGTGCTCGACCGGAGCGCCGTGCCCCTCGTCGAGGGAGCGGACCAGGCACTGCGGGACGGCTACGTCTCCGGCGGGACCCGCCGCAACCTCGACTGGGTGCGCCCGCACCTGCAGGCGGGGGCCGGTGTTCCCGAGGACGACCTGCTGCTGCTGGCCGACGCGCAGACCTCAGGCGGCCTGCTGGTGGTCGGCGAGGTGCCCGGGTATCCCGTGATCGGTCACACCGTGGCCGGGTCCGGCATCACGGTGCGCTGAGACCCGTCCCGGGACGGCGCCGGAGGCTCAGCCGACAGTGGTGATCGCGTCGTCGGTGATCCCGGCGGCGCGACGCGCGGCCAGCCGCGCCTTCTGCGGCTCGATCGTGTACCGGGGGTCCTGGGCCGAGTGGAGGCCTGCCTCCATCACCCCGAACCGGGTCAGCGCCGAGGAGGCCAGCAGGGCCAGTCCCGAGACCGCGGCGACGGCCCGGTGCCGTCCGCCCAGCAGGGTGCCGAGGCCTCCGGCGACCGCCAGTCGCTCGCTCCACGTCAGCATGGTCCCGGCCTGGCCGTGGTGCAGCGGCTCGGCCGCCACCGGGTCCATCCGGCGCTCCATCAGCTTCGTGGCGATCAGCTCCCCCACCACCCCGAGCACGGCGAGCCGCCGAGCGGGGCCGGCCTCGCCGACCGAGGTCGTGACCATCGCCAGACCGCCCGAGGCGAGGCTCGCCGAGCTCACGAAGACGAACGCCAGGTCCTCGCGGGCGGCGTTCCACGTGGGGGTCGCCGTGTCGGAGAGCAGGGCCGCGGTGTAGGCGGCGAGCGGGCCGGCGAAGACCGCGGCCTCGACCCCGGCCGGCCCCTCGACGGCGCGCAGCACCGGGCGCAGCGGGCCCAGCGGCAGGCGGGAACCGGTCATCCGGTCGACCTCGGACGCGACCGCGGTTCCCATGCCGGCCCCGAACGCGCTGAGGATCCACGTCCCCATGCTCATCGGCGAGGTCGGCTTGAAGGTGCGCAGCATGTGCAGGAAGCGCTCGGGGCGGCCGAGGTCCGCGACCAGGGCCGCGCCGCCGAGGCCGAGCGCGGTCACCGAGCCCAGCCGGGCGTTGCGGCGCAGCTCGGCCCGGCCGGTGAGCTGACCACCGAGCGCCAGCAGCGCCGAGCCGCCGGCCACACCGCCGAGGAACAGGTACGCGGCGACCTCGTGGCCCCAGGGCGCCGGCTTGACCACCGGGCGGCCGTAGTACGAGCCGAACTCCGGCTCCGGGACCATCGGCATCTCCCGGGAGCCGTCGCCCCCGCCGCCCTGCCCGCCGCCCCGGCGGCGCGGGCCGTCCCGGCGCCGGCGGCGCGGCGGCTCGGGCGGACGGTAGCCGTCGAACTCGGACAGGCTCACGAACGGCCTCCTGCGAAGGCCAGGGCGGCGGCGGCGAGCATGCCCGCTGCCGCCAGGCCGGCCCGCTGGTACATCCGGGGCAGGTCCGCGGTCGGCACCCGCGGGTCCGGGGGGAGCCCGTAGACCTCGGGCTCGTCGAGCAGCAGGAACACCGACCCGGTGCCGCCGACGCCGTCCAGCTCGTTGGCGCCGTAGAGCCTCGCCTCGGTCCGCCCCTGGGCGTGGAGCTCCGCGACCCGGTGCCGGGCCTGGTCGACCATGTCGTCGTGCTCGCCGTACTTGATGGACGTCGTCGGGCACGTCTGCGCGCACGCGGGCGTCTGGTCGTCCACCATGCGGTCGTAGCACAGGGTGCACTTCTGGGCGACGCCCACGTTCT
>JAPSHS010000039.1 GCA_031179495.1 Kocuria sp.
CGGGGCCTACGGCTATCCGGTGACCGACGAGATCTGCGGTCTGGCCGGGGGCGGGTGCCGGCAGTCGTTCTCCAAGTCCCACACGGTCTACTGGAGTCCCGGCACCGGGGCGAGTGCGGTGAAGACCGACGGTGCCATCGGGCAGCGGTGGATCGGCACGGGACGGGAGCGGGGAACCCTGGGCTATCCCGTCACGGACGAGACCGGGACCGGGACCGTGCACCAGAAGTTCCAGCGCGGCCTCGTCACCTGGAGCCGCTCCGGGGGCTCCAGGGTCCACCTGTTCCGCGGTGAGTGCCACCACCTCAACACGGGCCGGTCGGTGCAGCCGACCCGCAACGCGGGGCGCGTGTCCCTGACCATCGCGGAGGGCTACGGGCGGTCCGAGGCCACGTTCGTCAACTGCGTGCGGATCGGCGGCAGCTACGTCGAGGAGTGGCGCACGTCGGCCTACGTGGGGGCGAGCGGGTTCAAGCGCCCCGGCGTCCCCTCCGGGCACACGCAGCACCTGTTCTCGCCGCAGGGCTCGTACTCGGTCACCGAGTCCTTCGGGGTCTACAACCCCGGCACCGCCCTGCCCTACCGCCAGCTCAACCCCGACTCCCGGTGGGGCGGGCGCCCGGGCAGCCTGTACAACAAGTACTTCGAGTCCACCGGATACACCTGGCCGGACGAGAACATGTGGTACTTCTCGCAGTCCGGCGACTACCGGCTGGGCGTGGTGATCAACTACAACCGCCCGCCCGACTCGCCCATCGTCCAGGGCAACGGCTTCGCGATCTTCCTGCACGCGAACAAGAAGCCCACCGCCGGGTGCATCGCCCTGCACGAGCACGAGGTCGCCCGGTACATGCGCACCGCGCGGCCCGGTGACCGGATCATCATGGGCGTCCGCGCGGACCTGTTCCGCTGATCCGGGGACGCCGGCGGAGCGGCGGACGGCGGAGGGGCCGCGCGGTGCGCGGCCCCTCCGCCGTGGGCGGGGGTGGACCGGTCTACTCGACCGTCTCCTCCACCCGGGCCTGCTCGCGCCGGCCGAAGGCCCACAGCAGCAGCTCGCTGGGCACGGCGCGCAGCACGCGCACGGTGCCCGTCCGGCCCCGGCCGCCGCGCACGGCGCCGTAGGACGGGGCGATGAGCACGACGGTGTCCTCCTCGTCCTTGAGCATGACCTTGGCCGTGAGGCTCAGGGCCTGCCAGAGGGCCTGCTCCTCGTCGTGCAGCAGCGGGCGCTCGTGCCACTCGGGCTGGGCACGGCGGGCGTCCTCGTGGTGGACGAAGAACTCCACGGTGTTCACCCGCTTGTCCAGCGGCCCGAGCCGCGCCGGAGAGTACAGCGGTGGGTGCTCCACCTTCCGCACGAGCTCCTCCCACGGCTGGCGGGCCACGACCTCCTGGGTGCGCCGGGCGCGCTCGCCCAGCCCGGGCACCCGGGACAGGGCCCTGCCGGCGAGGACGTCGGGCCGTCCGTCGCGCAGGACGAGGTGCACGGCGAGGTCGCGGGTCGTCCAGCCCTCGCACAGGGTGGGGGCGTCGGGGCCCAGGCGGCGCAGGAGCGCGGCGAGGTGCCGGCGCTCGACATTGGCGAAATTGGTCACGTGGTTCCTCCTCGTGGCCCGCCGTCGGTCGGCGGTGCCGTCCCGGGACCACGCTATACCGGGCGCACGGGGTCCGGTGCCGACCGCGCCCCGGCTCAGCCGCGGGGGACCGGAGGGCCCAGGTGGAGCAGGACCGAGGCGACGACCGCGACCGCGGCCGCGCCGGCGAGCACGGCCAGGACCGGGCTGCGCAGGGACCAGGCCTGCACCCGCTCCAGCACGGTGGCCGGGCGCTCGCCGCCGGGCGCCAGCCGCCAGCCGTCGGCGAGCCGCCCGGAGCGCTGCGCGCGGCGCTCGAAGGGGATCGTGGCCCAGGGGAGGAAGGCGCTGGCCAGGCCGAGCGCCCCGAAGCCGGCCGACCACCGCCGGTCCACCCACACGAAGCACGTCACCACGCAGTAGGCGAGGAACACGACGCCGTGCAGCATCCCGAAGACCGGGACGAAGGCCTCGGAGACCCCCGTGTACTTCAGGACCATGCCGAGGATCAGCAGGGTCCACGTCACGGCCTCCGCGAGGGCGGCGCGGCGGTAGAGCTCACGGGGCGTCATGGGTGGTGCTCTCCTGCAGGTCGGGTGCGCCGGGGCGGAGAGCCGGTCCGTGCACGGCGCGGTGTGCGCGCCCCGGGCCGCGAGCAGCTCCCCGTGGGGCCCTGCTCGACGTTCCGGCCGTCCTCCGTCACCAGGATGATAGCGGCGCCCCGGGCGCTGGAGGAACGGCGCCCGACGACGCCCGAGGTCCGGTTCCCGCGGAGCGGTGCGCGGGCCTCGCACGGGCGACGAAGACGCTCCGTGAACTGGGTCACGACTACCTCTGGTAAAACCACACGAAGTCACATAAACTCAAGGGAACACAGGAGCAGTACAACGCCGTCGTCCGTGAGGTGGAAGCCATGTTCGCAGAGGAACGCCAGGCCGAGATCGCCGAACTCGTGGGCACCACCCGCCGGGTCAACGGCGCCGAGCTGGCTCGCCGCTTCGACGTCACCATGGAGACGGTCCGCCGCGACCTCGCCGCCCTGGAGGCCGCCGGCCGGGTCCGCCGGGTGCACGGGGGCGCCGTCTCCGTGGACCAGTCCACCTCGGACGAGAAGGCCATCCACTCGCGCCAGCACCTCAACACCCCCGAGAAGCGGCGCATCGCCGAGGCGGCGTTCACCCTCCTGCGCAACAGCGGGGCGGGGGCGGTCGTGCTCGACGCCGGCAGCACGGTCGAGGCGCTCGCCGACCTCATCGTCAGGACCGACTCCAGCCTGCCGGACGGACAGGAGCAGCTCATCATCACCCACGCCCTGCACATCGCGGCCAAGCTGGCCGACGCCACCGGCATCGGCCTGGAGCTCGTCGGCGGGCGGGTCCGCAAGCTGACCTGGGCCGCCGCCGGGGGGCGGGCCGCCGAGCACTACGGCCGGCTGCGGCCGGACCTCGCGTTCGTGGGCTGCAACGGGATCCACTCCGCGTTCGGGCTGAGCACCCCGGACCCCATCGAAGCGGTCGTCAAGACCGCCATCATCCAGACCTCCCGGCGCGTCGTGGTGCTCTGCGACTCCGCCAAGCACGATCAGGAGACCCTCATGCGCTTCGCGTCCCTCGAGGACATCGACACCCTCATCACCGACCGGGCGCCCGGTCCCGAGCTGTCCGCCGCCCTCGAGGAGGCCGACGTCGAGGTGATCGTCGCGTGATCCTCACCGTCACCCTCAACCCCTCCCTCGACCGCACCGTCGAGCTCCCGTCCCCGCTGCGCCGGGGCGCGGTCCAGCGCGCCGAGGGCGCCCGTCAGGACGCCGGCGGCAAGGGCGTGAACATCTCCCGGGCCCTGCGCGTGAGCGGCGTCCCGACCCTGGCGGTGCTGCCCGGGGATCCCGGGGACCCGCTGCTGGCGGAGCTCGCCGCGGCGGAGGTCCCCTGCGAGACCGTCCCCGTGGGCGCCCCCATCCGCTCCAACATCACGATCACCGAGCCGGACGGCACCACCACCAAGATCAACGCCCCCGGCGCCCCGCTGCTCCCGGAGCACGTCGACGCCGTGGTGGAGCTCCTGGTGCGGCACGGGGCGGACGCCTCCTGGGCCGTCCTGGCCGGCTCCCTGCCGCCCGGCGCCCCCGGGGACGTCTACGCGCAGATCGTCCGCCGCGTCCGGTCGGCCCTGGGGGAGCGCGCGCCCCGGTTCGCCGTGGACACCTCCGGGGCCGCCCTCCAGGGGGCCACCGCCGACGACGGCGCCCTGCCCGACCTCGTCAAGCCCAACGGCGAGGAGCTCGCCGAGCTGGTGGGGGCGCACGACGGCGAGCGGCTCGAGGCCGATCCGGAGCTCGCCGCCGCGACCGCCGCCGCGCTCGTGGAGCGCGGCCTGGGGGCTGTGCTGACCACCCTCGGGGCCGGTGGGGCGGTGCTCACCGTGGCGGAGGGCTCCTGGCACGCCGTCCACGAGCCCGTGGCCGTGCGCTCCACCGTGGGCGCCGGCGACAGCTCGCTCTCGGGCTACCTCATCGCCCAGGAGCGCGGCGACGCGCCGGCGGAGTGCCTGCGGCAGGCGGTGGCCTCCGGCTCCGCCGCCGCCGCCCTGCCGGGGACCCGCGTCCCGGCCCTCTCCGAGACCACCCCCGGAGCGGTCAGCGTGCGGGAGCTCCCCGCACGCGCCGTCGCCGACTGACCACCTCTCACCTCCACCTCATCCGAACCACCCGGGCACCGACCCGGCCGCTCAAGGAGGACACCGTGTCCGAGCTCATCACACCCGACCTGGTCTCGCTCGACCGAGACCTGGGCGGGGACAAGGAAACCGTCATCGGCCAGCTGGCCGCCCTGGTGCAGCGCACCGGGCGCGCCGAGCAGCTGGACGGGCTGCTGGCCGACGCCATCGCCCGCGAGAACAAGACCGCCACCGGCATCCCCGGCGGCATCGCCATCCCGCACTGCCGGTCCGCGGCCGTCACCGAGCCGACGCTGGTCATGGCGCGCCTGGCGGAGGGCGTCGACTTCGGGGCGAAGGACGGTCCCGCCGACATCCTCTTCTTCATCGCGGCGCCGGAGGGCGCTGACCAGACGCACCTGAAGCTGCTGGCCAAGCTCGCCCGATCGCTCATGAAGAAGGACTTCGTGGCGGCCCTGCGCGCCGCGCGCTCCGAGCAGGAGGTCGTGCGCATCGTCGACGACGCCCTGGGGCTGAGCCCGGCGCCCGAGGGCGGCGAGGCCCCCGCGGCCGGCGCCGCCGGGTCCACGGCGGCCGCCGCGGTGCCGGCGTCCGTGCAGTCCCGCTCCGGCGACGCGCAGCCGGCCGCACCCGCCCCGGCCGAGGGCGCCGGAGGGCACGCGGGACGCAGGATCGTGGCCGTCACGGCCTGCCCCACCGGCATCGCCCACACCTACATGGCCGCGGACGGGCTGACCTACGCGGCCGAGGAGATGGGGGTCGACCTCCAGGTCGAGACCCAGGGCTCCGCGGGCTTCACCAAGCTCGACCCGGCCACCATCGCCGCGGCCGACGCCGTGATCTTCGCGACCGACGTCGACGTCCGGGACCGGTCCCGCTTCGCGGGCAAGCCCTACGTCGCCTCGCCGGTCAAGCGCGGCATCGACGAGCCGAAGGTCATGATCGAGGAGGCCCTCGCCAACGCCGCAAACCCGAACGCCAAGCGGGTGCAGGGCGCCGCCGGCGGCGCCTCCGACGAGGCCGCCTCCGAGGGCGGCCGCGAGGGCTGGGGCACCCGCATCCGCAAGGCCGTGATGACCGGTGTCAGCTACATGATCCCGTTCGTGGCCGCGGGCGGTCTGCTCATCGCCCTGGGCTTCATGATCGCCGGTGCCGACATCGCCAACGTCGCCGACGACATCCTGGGCGCCTCCACCCTGTGGAACCTCGGGGACGCCACCCTCACCGCGTACCTCGGCGCCGTGCTGTTCAAGATGGGCTCCCTCGCCATCGGGCTGCTCGTCCCCGCGCTGGCCGGCTACATCGCCTACGGGCTGGCCGACCGCCCCGGCATCGCCCCCGGCTTCGCCGCCGGCCTGGTCGCCAACTTCATGGACGCCGGCTTCCTCGGCGGCATCGTCGGCGGTCTGCTGGCCGGCCTCGCCGCGTACTGGCTCTCCCAGCCGAAGCTGCCGCGCTGGCTCGGCTCGCTGATGCCCGTGGTCATCATCCCGGTGCTGGCCACCCTGTTCTCCTGCGGCCTGCTGCTGGTGGTCCTGGGCGGGCCGATCGCCCTCTTCATGGCGTGGCTGACCGGGGTCCTCGCCGGCATGACCGGGGCCAGCGCGCTGGCCCTCGGTGCAATCCTCGGATTCATGATGGGCTTCGACCTGGGCGGGCCGATCAACAAGGTCGCCTACCTCTTCGCCACCGCCGGACTGGGCGCCGCGACCGCCGCGAACACCGCCCCGCAGGAGATCATGGCCGCCGTCATCGCCGCGGGCATGGTGCCGCCGCTGGGCCTGGCCCTGGCCTCGCTCGTCGCCAAGCGCTACTTCACGGTGGCCGAGCAGCAGAACGGCAAGGCCGCCTGGCTGCTGGGCGCCTCGTTCATCTCCGAGGGCGCGATCCCGTTCGCGGCGGCCGACCCGCTGCGCGTGCTGCCCTCCACCATGGTGGGCGGGGCCGTAGCCGGTGCGATCTCCCTCAGCTCCGGCGCGCTGTCCCCGGCGCCGCACGGCGGCGTCTGGATCCTGCCCCTCATCGGCAACCCGCTGATGTTCCTGCTCTCGGTGGTTGTCGGTACGGTGGTCACAGCAGCCGTCGTCGTCGCCCTCAAGCACGTGGGTGGAGCGCACGGACGGGTGGCCGACGCCACCCGCTCCAGCGAGGACGCCGCCGCTGTGCCGACCACGGCCTGAGCGACCCGCACGGGCCCGCTGCCGGGCCCTGATCGACCAGCACGTATTCCAGGAAGAGGAGCACCATGCAGACACTGACAGGCGTGGGGGTGTGCGCGGGCCGCGTCATCGGAGAGCTCGTGAGCATGCCGGAGCCCGTCTCCGAACCGGCCAAGGGCATGCCCCTCGGGGACGAGGAGCCCGAGGCGGCGGTGGCACGCCTGCAGGAGGCCGCGGCCGCCGTCAAGGCGGAGCTGAAGCGACGGGCCGAGGCGGCCACCGAGAAGGACGCCGCGGACGTGCTCAAGTCCACCGCCCTCATGGCGGGGGACAAGGCGCTGCTGAAGAACGCCGCGAAGCTCATCACGGCCAAGCAGCTCGCCCCCGAACGGGCGCTCTGGGAGGCCGCGACCGACTACGCGGAGCAGATGCGCTCCCTCGGCGGGTACATGGCCGAGCGGGCCGCGGACATCGAGGACGTCCGTGCCCGGCTCGTCTCCCAGCTGCAGGGCCTGCCCATGCCGGGGATCCCGCAGCAGGACACGCCCTTCGTGCTGACCGCCGAGGACCTCGCCCCCGCGGACACCGCCACCCTGGACCCGGCCAAGGTGCTCGCGCTCGTCACCTCCGGCGGCGGGCCGCAGTCCCACACGGCCATCCTCGCCCGCAACCTCGGGCTGCCCGCGATCGTGGCAGCCCGGGGCGTCGCGGACATCGCGGACGGCACCGCGGTCTTCGTGGACGGGGCCACCGGGGAGATCCGCACCGAGCCCGGCGCCGACGAGCAGGAGCTCGTGGACGCGTGGGTGCGCAGCTCCGGCGCCCGCAGCGCCTTCGACGGGCGGGGCGTGCTCTCGGACGGCACCGAGGTGCCGCTGCTCGCCAACGTGGGCACCCCCGAGGACGCCCGGGCGGCGGCCGCGGCCGGCGCCCAGGGCGTGGGCCTGCTGCGCACCGAGTTCTGCTTCCTCGGCCGGGACAAGGAGCCCTCCGTCGAGGAGCAGGTCGAGCAGTACACCGCGATCCTGGAGTCCTTCGCCGGCAAGAAGGTCGTCGTGCGCACCCTCGACGCCGGGGCCGACAAGCCCCTGCCCTTCCTCACCGACACCGCCGAGCCCAACCCGGCCCTGGGCGTGCGCGGCTACCGCACGGACCGCACGGTGCCGGGCGTGCTCGCCCGGCAGCTCGAGGCGATCGCGCGGGCGGAGGAGGCCACCGACGCACAGGTCTGGGTCATGGCCCCGATGATCGCCACCACGTCCGAGGCCCGGGACTTCGCGCGGATGACGGCCGCCGCCGGGCTGCGCGTGCCCGGGGTCATGGTCGAGACGCCGTCCGCCGCGGTGACCGCCGACCAGATCCTGCGGCACGTGGACTTCGTGTCCCTGGGCACCAACGACCTCACCCAGTACACGATGGCGGCCGACCGGATGCTGGGCTCCCTCGCGGAGCTCAACAACCCGTGGCAGCCCGCCGTGCTGCGCATGGTGCGGAGCACCGTGGAGGGCGCCCGCCGGGCCGAGGCCGAGGGCGCCGGGGCGCGCAACGTGGGCGTGTGCGGGGAGGCCGCGGCCGATCCCGCGCTCGCCGTGGTGCTCGTGGGCCTCGGGGTGCACACCCTGTCCATGAGCCCCCGGGGACTGTCCGCGGTCGCCGCCGTCCTGCGCAGCGTCGACCTCGGCACGGCACAGTCCCTCGCCGCGCTCGCCGTCGAGCAGCCCAGCGCGGAGGAGGCCGCCGCGGCCGTGCGGGCCGAACTGCCCGTGCTCGCGGAGCTGGGGCTCTGACCCGCCTCCCGTACCGTTCCGCACCACACCCACCACCGGGGACCGCCATCCGGGGCCCCGCAACCCGAAGGAGAACCACCATGGCAGAACGCACCGCGACCATCGCATCGTCCGTCGGCCTGCACGCCCGTCCCGCCGCGATCTTCGCCGAGGCGGCAGGGGAGTACGACCTCGAGATCACCATCGCCGCCGAGGGCGAGCCCGAGGACGAGGCGATGGACGCCTCGAGCGTGCTGTCGCTGATGTCGCTCGGCGCCGGCCAGGGGGACAAGGTCGTCCTCCGCGCCGAGGGCGAGGGTGCCGAGGCCGCGCTCGAGCACCTCGTGGGCATCCTCGAGACGGACCACGACGCCGAGTAGGCACCCGCTCCGCCGACAGCACCCACGGCGCCCGTCCACCCTCGCGGTGGGCGGGCGCCGTGGTGTCCGCCCACGCCGTGGGCCTCCCCGTGCACCGGCTACCGTGGAGGACATGCCCGCAGACCGCGACGGAGGACCGATGGCTCCCGCACCAGCACCGCTCGACCCCGGTGCCCCCGACCCGGCCCCGGGGCGGGCGCTGATCCTCGGCCCGACCGGGGACCGGGGGGCACAGGCCGGGGCGCGGGCCCTCGGGCGGGCCGGCTGGACTGTGGGCGTCGGCGCCCCGTCCGGACCGGGCCTGCTGGGCGCTGCCCGGGTGGCCGCGGTGCGGCACGAGGTGCCGTGCCCCCGCGGCGACGGCGGCGACTTCATCGACGGCGTCCGCCGGGCGGTCGCCGAGGGGTCCTACGACATCGTCCTCGGCGCCGGCGCGGACTGGGCGGCCGCGGTCTCCGCCTACCGCCGGCACATTCCCGCGGAGGTGGCCCACCCCGCCCCCGACGTGCTGGCCGCCGCGCTGGACGAGGTGGGCCTGGCCGAGCGCGCGTCCCGCGCCGGGCTCGACGTCCCGCGGACGCTGCCGGGCACGGACGCGTCGCTGGCCGCGTGGGAGGGGCCGGTCGTGGTCGGGTGCCGTACGCGCGGGGTGACCGGTCTGACGCCCCCCCGCCCCCTCGCGCCCGAGCTCTTCCCCGACGCCGCCTCCGCCGCCGCCCGGGTCCACCGGATCCGTGCCGCCGGTGCGGAGCCGGTGCTCCGCCGGCCCGTCGGCGGCCGGCCCGGCGCGCTGATCGGGGTCCACCACGACGGGCGGCTGCACGGTCGCGTGCAGCTGGCCACCTCGCGGCTCTCGCCCACGCCCGGCGGCGTCCCGGTGCGCGCCCGCACGGCGCCGGTCGACGAGGCGCTGGCGGCCCGCGCCGAGGCGCTGCTGCGCGGGCTGGGCTGGTGGGGGCTCGTGGAGCTGCAGTTCGTCCGGGGGGAGGACGGGACGCCCCATCTCGTCGGCCTCGACGGCCGGTTCTCCGGGGCCGTGGCGCTGGCGGAGGCCGTCCGACCGGGACTGGCCGACGCGTGGGCCCGGCTGGCGCTGGGCCGGCCGGTGCCGCGGCTGCCGGACGCACGGACCGGGGTGCGCTGCGCCTGGCTCGCCGGCGACCTGCGGCGGGCCGTCGCCGAGCGCCGCGGCGGCCTGGTGGCCGACGTCGCCGACACGCTCCGCTGGGGCCTGGGGGCCCGGCACGGCGTGGAGGGCCCGGTCCGCCCCGGGCCGGACCGGCACCCCGCCTCCCGGCGGTCCGCGGGTGGCGGCCGATCCCGGTAGCCCCGCGCGCCCCCGCCGCACGGCGCGCGGGGCCTCGTGCGCGGCACGGCTCGGACCGGGCTCAGGCCTGCACGGTTAGACTGACCCGGGCCGGTCCCCGCCGGTCCCGCGGCCGGTCCGGCCGCACACCCCCGACGACCCCGACGATTGAGAGAGCCTTGCGAGAGTTCACCGCACGCTTCGCCACCGCCCAGGAGATCGCCGACTGGGACGCCCATGTCACGGCGAACCCCCACGGCGGCAACCTGCTGCAGTCCGCGTCCTTCGCGGACGTCAAGGCGGACCACGGCTGGCGCCCCCTGCACCTCGTGCACGAGCCCGCCGACGGCGGGAAGGCCTCCTACAACCTGGTCCTGGAGAAGACCGTGCCGGTCCTCGGCCGCCTGTGGTACATGATCAAGGGCCCCGACGTCGCGTCCGTCGACGACGTGCCGGGGATCGCCGCGGCCAGCGCACGGTTCGTGGCCGAGGAACGGCTCGACGTGTTCGCGATCAAGATCGAGCCGGACGTCCCGGACTCCGACTACGCGCGCGGCGTGCTCGCCCGCGCGGGGCTGAAGAAGTCCTTCAACATCCAGCCCAACGACTCGACCGCGATCCTCGCCACCGACCGGGACGAGGAGGCCGTGCTGAAGTCGCTGCACTCCCGGGGTCGCAACGCGGTCCGGAGGGCCCTGCGGGAGGGGTGCACGGTCGAGCGCGTGGAGCTCACCGAGCAGAACATGCGCAGGATGTACGCGCTCATGGACACCGTGGGCCAGGGCGAGGCGAACGTGAACCTGCGCTCCTACGAGTACTACGCGAAGTTCTGGACCGCCTTCGAGCGGGCCGGGCAGGGCAGGATGTACTTCACCTACGAGGACGGGGAGCCCTCCGTGGGCGCCTACGTCATCGCCTACGGCACGAAGGGGACGTACAAGGACGGGGGCTCCAAGCCCCGCCGCCGCCAGTACGGCGACTCCCACCTGCTCCAGTGGACGGCGATCACGGACCTGATGCGCGAGCACGGGATCGTCGAGTACGACTTCTGCGGCACCCCGCCGAGCGACCAGCTCAAGAACAAGGAGCACCCCTACTACGGGCTGGGCCTGTTCAAGACGAGCTTCACCAAGTCCGTGGTCGACTTCGTGGGCGTCCACGACCAGGTGCTGAGCCCGGCGAAGTACGCCGTGTGGACCAACGTGGCCGAGAAGGTCCAGCGCCAGCTGTGGGTCCGCCGCACGGGCCAGCCCTTCTACTGATCCACCCGCGACCGTCCGCCGGACCCCCGTTCCCGCCCCCCTGGAAGGAGGACCGCCGCTTGGTGCTCGACCAGCGCACCCCTCTGCGGCCTTTCGCCGCCTATCCCTCGTCCGACGGGGGCGAGGAGCCCGAGGCCTACGTCGTCGAGCCGTTCGGGCCCGGCGGGGACACGACCCTCACGGGGGCCGCCCGCCCGGTCGCCCGCCACGGCGCCGGGGCCCCGCCCGTGCGACCCACGGAGGCGCAGGCGCTGCTGGCCCGGCGCCGGGCGGGCAGCACCGACCCGGACGTCGTGCCCGACGCCCCGCAGGCGCTGCCGGTGCTCAGCACGTCCCTGATCCGGACGTACGGGGACACCCCCGAGCCGGAGAAGCGGCGCGAGCTGCTCTCCGCCGCGCAGACGGCACCGCTGGCGGTGCCGGCCCGCCGGCGCCGCCGCACCGACACGGGCCCCGTCTCCCGTCCGGAGACGACGACGATCGGGCCCGTCCCGGCTCCCGGCAAGAGCGCCGACCGGATGCAGCGCGGCACCTATCCCTCCACCCGGGCGCAGGGGGCCCGGCCCGGCGGACGCTCCCGGCTGCGCTCCATGCTCCAGGGGGAGGCCGCCCCGACGGCCCCCATGCGCGTGGTGGAACGGCTCAACGCCTCGCCGTTCGCCAATCTGCGCCGGTTCGGGGAGTCCACGGGCCGGGAGGCCCGTCGCACCCTCAACTTCGCGCTGCGGCTCGCGGAGACCATGTTCCACTACGGCGCGGACGCCCTGGACGTGGAGAGCGCCATCATCGCGGTGTGCGCCACCTACGGGGTCGAGAACGTCGAGGTCGACATCACCAACCAGGCCGTGACGATCAACTACGTGGAGGACACCCACGGCGGCGGGGACACCCGCACCCGCGAGGACGTCTTCAACGACCCGGACACCTCCAGCCACACGGTGATGCGGGTGGTGCGCTCCTGGACCGACAACTACGCCGGGCTGGGGGAGACGCACCAGCTGGTCACGGAGATCGCGGACGGGGAGATGCCCCGCGCCGAGGCCGAGCGGCGGCTCGACGCGATCAACGCCAAGCCCAAGCCGTACCCGCGGTGGATGGTCTCGGCCGCCCTCGTCGTGGCCGTGATGGCCCTGACCGTCGGCATGGGCGGCAGCCCCACGGGCGCGGCGGTCGCCGGGGTGACCTGGATCGTGGTGCAGTCGGCCGTCGGCCGTCTCCGGACCTGGCGGATCCCCGAGTTCTTCGTCCTGGCGACCCAGTCCGGGATCGTCACCGTCTTCGCCCTGCTGCTGTCGTGGGCGGGGCTGGACCTCTCCCCGGCGCTGGTGATCGCGGGCGGGATCATCCTGCTCCTGCCCACCAACCGGATGGTCTCCACGATGCAGGACGCCATCAACGGCTTCCCCGTCACGGCGGCCGGCCGGCTGCTGTCCACGGCCATGGCCTTCCTCGGCCTGGTCGCGGGCATCGCCGGCGGCGTGTCGCTCGCCGGCTACCTCGGGATGCCCCGCGTCGACGTCGCCCAGGGCACGTTCGTCCCCGCCTCCCCGGTGGTCAACACGGTCTTCATGCTGGTGGGCACGGCCCTGATCGCCCTGTCGGTGCACGCCAAGCCCCAGCACGTGCTCTCGACCGTGGTCTCCGCGTTCGCCGGGCTGGTGGTCTACCACGCCGGGATCGCCGTCGGACTGGGCGGGCGCATGGACACCGCGCTCGCCGCCGTGGTCAGTGCCTCCGTGGCGACCCTGCTCGCGGCCTACCACCGCGTGCCCCAGCTGATCGTGGCGATCCCGGCCATGACGTTCCTGCTCCCCGGGCTGTCCATCTTCCGGGGCATGTACATGCTCACCGTGGAGACGGAGAGCTACGCCGCGGGCGTCGTGCTCCTGGCCAACGCCATGGCCACCATCCTGGCCCTGGCCTCCGGGGTGGTGCTCGGGAAGTACCTCATGCGCCCGTTCGTGGGCCACCTCAACGGCACGAGCAGCCGCCGCAACCGGCGCCGCTGAGGCCGTACCGGGCCCGGCCGCCCGGGCCGGTCAGAGGATCTGCCCGACGGGCAGCCTCTTCTCGGCCTGGAACACGTCCTCGGTGCGGCCCTGCGCCCAGTAGCCGGACAGCGAGACCTGCTCGCGTGCCAGGCCCCGGCGCCCGAGGAGCTCCTCGCGCAGGGCCTTCATGGCTCCCCGCTCCCCGTGGGCGAAGACCTGCACGCCCTCCGGGCCCGCGGGCCAGGCGGCCTCCTGCACGGCCCGGACGAGCGCGCGCGTGCCACCGGGCGCCGTGTCCCGGCGGAACACCCAGCGCACCGTCATGCCGGCCGGCGCCGTCACGGCCAGGACGTCGCGGGGCGATCCCACCTCGAGGACCACCTCGCCGCGCGCCGAGGCCGGCAGGGCCTCCACCACCGCGAGCGCTGCGGGGATCGCGGCGTCGTCGGCGGCGACCAGGGTCCACGCCGCCTCCGCGGACGGTGCCCACTTGCCACCCGGACCCAGGGCGATGATCCGGTCCCCGGGCTCGGCGCGGGCCGCCCAGGGCCCCGCGAAGCCCTCGTCGCCGTGCAGCACGAAGTCCATCCACAGCTCGTCCCTCTCGGGCACGTACCGGCGGATCGTGAAGTGCCGGGTGACGGGCTGCCGCTCCGCCGGGAGGGACTCCTTGAGCTCCCAGTAGTCCGGGTTCTGCCCGGGCGCCGGGGAGGGGTGCTCGCCGGCCGGGTGGGGGAACACCAGTTTCACGTACTTCTCGGGCGGGACGACGTCCGCGTAGCGCTCGGGCTCGTCGATGCCCATGACCACGCGGACCATCGACGGGGACAGCTGCCGGCGCTCGCGCACCGTCAGGTTCAGCTGCGGCCTGCGGGGCCGTGCGGTCGGGGTCACGGGGCTCTGGCTCATGCCGCCCACCCTAACGGAGGGCCGCCGGGGCCCGGGTCACAGCCGCCAGTC
>JAPSHS010000170.1 GCA_031179495.1 Kocuria sp.
GCGAGGACGTCGAGGCCCTGCGCGCCGAGCTCGTGCAGAAGTACGAGGAGAGCCTGCTCAACCCGTACCAGGCCGCCGAGCTCGGCTACGTGGACGCGGTGATCTCCCCCTCCGAGACCAGGGTCCAGGTGCTCAAGGCCCTGCGGGCGCTGCGCGACAAGCGCGCCACGATGCCCGCCAAGAAGCACGGGAACATCCCGCTGTGAGCGCGCCCGAGCCCGTCGAGGGCGCCCCGGCGCTGCGCTTCGTGGCCGGCAGCCCGACCCCGGAGGAGGTCGCCGCCGTCACGGCGGTCCTGCTGGCCCGCGCGGAGGAGGACGGCGCCTCGGGCAAGGGCGGTCCGGGCCGCCGGGACCAGTTCCGCCGGATGCGGCTGGGCCTGCGCCTGCGCCCCGGCCGCGGCGCGTGGCGGCGGTCCAAGCCGGAGGAGTGAGCCCGGACCGCTGAGCCCGGCACCGCCGCGGGCCCCGGGGCGCCCGGTCCCGGCGGCGCTACTGTGGCGTGCATGAGCACACCACGGCCCGACGCCACGACCGCCGCCGGCTCCGGACCGGCCCCCCTGCCGCCCCTGGGCACCGGCCACCGCGAGCCCACGGCCGTGGACGCCGTGGCCGAGCGCTGGTTCCGGCGGGCCATGGAGCTGGACCCGGCCCAGGCGACCGTGCACGGCTTCCCCGGGAGCGGGACCGGGTACCGCGACTTCGGCCCCGAGGGCCTGGAGGCCCGCACCGAGGCCGTGCGCGCGTCGCTGGCCGAGCTCACCGGAGTGGCCCCCGTGGACGACGTGGACCGGGTCACCGCGCACGCGCTGCGCGAGCGGCTGGGCCTGGACCTGCGCCTGCACGAGGAGGGGCTGCGGGGCTGGGAGGTCAACAACATCTCCTCCCCGGTCCAGGAGATCCGGGACGTGTTCGACGACCTGCCCCGGCACACCCCCGAGGACTGGGCGCAGATCGCCGGGCGGCTGCGCAACGTGCCGGGGGCCGTGGACTCCTACGTGCGGGGCCTGCGGTACGCCCGGGCCCGGGGCCGCTGCGCTTCCGTGGTGCAGCTGCGCAGCGCCGCCCGGCAGTGCGGCGGCTACGCGGCGGAGCACGGCTTCTTCGCCCGGCTGGCCCGCGGCCCGCGCGTCCCCGAGGAGCTGCGCCGGGAGGTCGGGGAGGCGTCCGAGGCGGCCCGGCGCGCCTATCTCGACCTCGCCCGGGTGCTGGCCGAGGAGCTCGCCGCGGACGCCCCGCGCTCGGACGCGGTGGGCCCGGACGTGTACACGCTGCGCCTGCAGGAGTTCCTGGGCGCAACCCTGGACCCGGCCGCGGTGTACGCGTGGGGCGTGGAGCAGCTGCGGGCGGTCGTGGCGGAGCAGGAGGTCCTGGCCGGACGGATCGCCCCGGGGGCCACGGTGGCCCAGGCCATGGCGGCCCTCGACGCCGACCCGGCCCGGCAGCTGCACGGCACCGACGCCCTGCAGGCCTGGATGCAGGAGCTCTCCGACGCCGCCGTGGACGCGCTCGCGGGCACCCACTTCGAGCTGACGGAGCCGATGCGCCGGCTGGAGTGCCGGATCGCGCCCACCCACGACGGCGGCATCTGGTACTCGATGCCCAGCGCGGACTTCTCCCGGCCCGGGCGCATGTGGTGGTCGGTCCCCGAGGGCACGAGGACGTTCACCACGTGGGAGGAGACCACGACCGTCTACCACGAGGGCGTCCCGGGACACCACCTGCAGTTCTCGACCGCGCTCGCCAACTCCGGGGAGCTCAACCGGTGGCGGCGCATGGGCGTCTGGGTCTCCGGGCACGGTGAGGGGTGGGCCCTGTACGCCGAACGTCTCATGGACGAGCTGGGCCACCTCCAGGACCCCGGGGCCCGGATGGGGATGCTCGACGCCCAGCGGCTGCGGGCGGCCCGGGTGGTCTTCGACGTCGGCTTCCACTGCGGGTACCGGATCCCCCGGGAGCTCGGCGACGCCCTCGGCGGGGCCCGCCCCGGTGCGGTGTGGACGCCCGAGGACGGCTGGGGATTTTTGCGCTCCAACATCGTGATGCAGGACCCCATGCTGCGCTTCGAGTGGCTGCGCTACATGGGCTGGCCCGGCCAGGCTCCGTCCTACAAGGTCGGCCAGCAGCTGTGGGAGCAGGCGCGGGACAGCGCCCGCGCCGCCGCCGGTCCCGGCTTCCGGCTCAAGGACTTCCACTCGCGGACCCTCCGGCTCGGCTCGGTGGGCCTGGACACCTTGGAATACGCCCTGAACCTGTGATGAACCCCACGTAACATGCGCGTCATCGGCTCTCGACGTTGTATGGTTCGCCGCCGTACCGTAGAGACATGATTTCCGCAGAAAGCAATCGACGCCTGCCCCGGTGGACGACCTCCTTCGGGCCGCAGATCGTGGCCGCCCTCCTCCTGGGCGTGGTGCTGGGCACCCTCGCCGACACCCTCGGCGGCGACCCCGACACGGACCCCAACTGGCTCATGACCGCCCTGGACACCATCGGCACGAGCTACGTGAACCTGCTCAAGGCCGCCGTGGTCCCCCTCATCGTGACCGCGGTGATCTCCTCGATCGCCAATCTGCGGGAGGTCTCCAACGCCGCCCGCCTGGCCTGGAAGACCCTGCTGTGGTTCGGCATCACCGCCCTGATCGCGGTGACGGTCGGACTCGTCCTGGGCCTCGTCGTCGAGCCGGGCGCCGGCACGGGCGCCACCGCCCCCGCCGAGCAGTACTCGGGGACCCAGGGCTCCTGGCTGGCGTTCCTCACGGGCCTGGTGCCCGCCAACTTCCTGGGCCTGCAGGTCTCCTCCTCCGTGGTGGACCCGGAGACCGTCAAGACGGCCCTCGGCTTCAACGTGCTGCAGGTCCTCGTGGTCTCGGCCGCCGTCGGCATCGCCGCCCTGAAGGTGGGCGCGCCCGCCGAGCCCTTCCTCGCCGTGGTCCGCGCCGCGCTGGCCGTGGTGCAGAAGGTCGTCTGGTGGATCATCCGCCTGGCCCCGCTGGGCACCCTGGGCCTGATCGGCCGGGCCGTGTTCGAGTACGGCTGGACCTCGATGGGCGGGCTGCTGGCCTTCGTCGCCACCGTCTACGCCGGCCTGCTGATCGTGGCGTTCGTGGTCTACCCCGTGCTGGTCAAGGCGCACGGGCTCTCCGTGAAGCAGTACTTCTCCGGCGTGTGGCCGGCCGTGCAGCTGGGCTTCGTCTCCCGCTCCTCGGTGGGCACCATGCCCCTGACCCAGCGCGTCACCGAGCGCAACCTCGGGGTGCCCCGGGCCTACGCCTCCTTCGCCGTGCCGCTGGGCGCCACCACGAAGATGGACGGCTGCGCCGCGGTCTACCCGGCGATCGCCGCCCTGTTCGTCGCCCAGTTCTACGGGATCGACCTCGACGTCACCCACTACGTGCTGATCGCCCTGGTGTCCGTGCTGGGCTCCGCCGCGACCGCCGGCACCACCGGCGCCACCGTGATGCTCACCCTGACCCTGTCCACCCTGGGCCTGCCGCTCGACGGCGTGGG
>JAPSHS010000171.1 GCA_031179495.1 Kocuria sp.
CGGGACACGCACGATCCATCAACCAAACAAAACATTTGGTATCAACAAACATGGCACACTATTGAGTTCTCAAACAACAGACCAGCAACCAGAACCCACCAAGGCCCCAGAAACCGTGAAATTCTTCGTCCTGCCCGGGCTCCCCGATTCCTCGTCCTGCCCGCGGCGACCTCCTCAGCCTACCCTCTCCCGCTCTTCTCCCGGACCACTCGGCCACCGCGCAACGGCGGTCTGAGGTGTTCTGGAGGAGGGGATCGGATCTGCCGGATTCGGCCGCTGCCGGTCGGGACGATGTCTCGTCACTGCCCGGAACAGCTCCACCAGCGTAGCGGCCCCGTGCTCTCCGCGCAACTGGCCCGGCACCGTTCAACGGTGCTCGCCAGGAGGTTTCGAGGGGTCGATCTGCCGGATTCGGCGCTGCCGTGCGGGGCGATCTCTCGCGTCCCCCGCGGCAACTCGGAATACATTACACAGCCCTCCGTGGAGCGTCAAAACACGCGAGGGGCTCGTGGACGGGGCCGGGCCCGGTGACGGGAACACCTCTCCGCCCCGGGGGCTGCGGGTGCTGTGCGCAGGGGCGTGCACGCGGTGCGCGAACGCACGCCGTGACCCCTGGGCACGGACGAGTTCGTGCGTAGGCTGATGACACACCTGTGACCGTCAACCGAAAGGACAGCAGATGAGCACCTCACCGGAAGAACTGCCGGAGACTCCCGACACCTACGAGGGGGCTGCCGAGGTCGACCCCGACAACTGGCGCGAGGACCCGCTCATCGAGGGCGCCGAGGTCGACGTGCAGGACGAACGGGCGGATCCGGCCCATCCCGTGGTGCCGTCCGAGCAGGAGCTGCGCGACGAGACGGCCGAGGCCCGCTACGAGGCGGGCGACGAGCAGGTCCCGCCCGGGGAGCCGCGGATGGGCGAGGCCCTCGCCGACCTCGACGTCCCCGAGAACCCGGAGTTCGAGGACGAGATCGACTCGAGCAACGACTCGTTCCACGGCGGCGGCGACCCGCTCTCCTGAGTCCTGTCCGGACACGACGACGCCTCGGCCGGCCGGCCGGGGCGTCGTCGTGTCCGGACCGCACCGTGGCCCGGGATCAGGCGAACGCCGAGAGTCCCGTGATGCTGCGCCCGATGATCAGGGCCTGCATGGTCTCGGTGCCCTCGTAGGTGTGCAGGGCCTCGATGTCCGCGAAGTGCCGGGCCACGCGGTTCTCGATCAGGATGCCGTTGCCGCCCAGGAGGTCGCGGGCGTTCGCCGCGATCGAGCGGGCGGCCCGCGTGGAGGTGTACTTCGCCAGGGAGGCCTGCTCGCCCGTGAGCGTCCCGGCCTCCTCCCGCTCGGTCATCCGGGCCACGAGCAGCTGGATCTGGGTGAGCTCGCTCAGCATCCGGGCCAGCCGCTCCTGCACGATCTGGGAGGCCGCGAGCGGCCGGCCGAACTGGCGGCGCTGACCGGCGTACTGCACGGCGGTCTCGTAGCAGGCCTGGGCGTGCCCGACGGCGCCCCAGGCCACACTGATCCGCGTGGCGAAGAGCACGGAGGCAGTGCTCCTGAAGGACCGGGCCTCCGGCAGCACGTTCTCCTCGGGGACGAAGACGTTCTCGAAGCGCAGGTGCGCCTGGTGGATGGCGCGCAGGGCGAGCTTGCCGCGGATGGTGGTGCCGGTGTACCCGTCGCTCTCCTGCGGGACGACGAACCCGCGGACCTGCCCGTCCTCGTCGGAGCGTGCCCACACCACGGTGATCCCGCCCATGGAGCCGTTGCCGATCCACTTCTTCTCGCCGTTGAGCACCCAGCCGCCGTCCACCGGCGTGGCCCGGGTCTCGAGGCTCACCGAGTCCGAGCCGTGGGTGGGCTCGGTGAGGGCGAACGCGCCGAGCAGCTCGCCGGTGGCCATCCGCGGCAGCCAGCGCCGCCGCTGCTCCTCGGAGCCGCACATCGCGATCGAGCGCATCGCGAGCCCGCCCTGGACGCCGGAGACGGTGGCGATGGAGCCGTCCCCGCGGGAGAGCTCCATGCTGACCAGTCCGGCGGCGGTCTTGGACATGGCGCCGTAGCCGTCGACCGCCACGCCGTCGCGCAGCAGGTCGAGCTCCCCGAGCCGGTGGACGAGGTCGAGGGAGTACTCGGAGCTGTCCCAGTGCCCGGCGATCACCGGCAGCAGGTCCTCCTGGACGAAGGCCCGGGCGCGCGTCCAGTACTCCCGGTCGGCGACGGAGACGGACTCGAAGGCGCCGGCGACGTCCGTGTCCAGGGCCTGGTCGAGGACGTAGTCGGGTTCCACGGTGCCGGCGGGGAACAGGTCCGCGCCGGTCTCAGGAGTGGCGGTCATCGAAGGATCCTTCGTTCGGCGGTGGAGTGGAGTGGTGGTGCCGGATCAGCCGCGGTGGAAGCGGTGGCCGAGGACGCGCTCTGCGGCGCCCACACGGTCGAGGTACGGGGTGATCCCGCCCAGGTGGAAGGGGTAGTTGGCGCCGAGGACCATGCACAGGTCCACGTCCTCGGGCCCGGCGACGACGCCCTCCTGCAGCATCGTGCCGATCTCCTCGGCCAGGGCGTCCTGGATCCGGACGAGCAGCTCCTCGGCGGAGGCCGGGGCGTGCGCGGCGAGCCCGGGGTGCTCGGCGCGGGTCCGCTCGAGCAGCCGGGCGGCCTCGGCGGCGAGGTAGCCGTCCGCGCCCGTCTCCGGGGACCGCTCGGTCGGCAGGACGTGGGTGAGCCCGGCCCCGACCACCGCGTCCATCCACGGGGACCTCGCGAAGCGCCCGGGGTAGGCCCGGTGCATGGTGCCGCCGACGTGGTGGAGCACCGCCGGCCCCACGAAGTCGAGCAGCCGCAGCGGGGTCATCGGCAGCCCCAGCGGATCGGGGGCGTGGTCCGCGACGGACGCGTCCGTGCCCGCGTCGACCGCCCGGACGACCTCGTCGAACATCCGGGTCAGCACCCGGTTGACCACGAAGCCCGGGGCGTCCTGCACCCGCACGGCCGTCCGCCGCAGCGTCGCGGCGAGATCGAAGGCGGTGGCGAGCGCGACGTCGCCGGTCCGCTCCCCGGCGACGATCTCGAGCAGCGGGGTGACCTCCACGGGGTTGAACACGTGGAAGCCCACGACGCGCTCGGGGTGGCGCAGGTCCTCCGCCATGGCGGTCACGGACAGGGAGCTGGTGTTCGTCGCGAGGACCGCGTCGGGCCGGACGACGTCCTCCCACTGGGCGAAGACCTTCTTCTTGACCTCGAGATCCTCGAAGACGGCTTCGATCACGAAGTCGGCGTCGGCGAGGTCCTGCGGCCCGCCCGCCCCGGTGACCAGGGCGCCGAGCTGCTCGGCCTGCTCCGCGGAGATCCGGCCCTTGGCCGCCTGTGCGGCGAAGCGCTCGCGGGTCCGGGCCACGCCGGCGGCGAGCCGCTCGTCGTCGAGGTCCGTCATGACCACGGGGATCCGGGCGCCGCTCGCGATGAGCGACGCGAGCTGGCCCGCCATCAGCCCGG
>JAPSHS010000172.1 GCA_031179495.1 Kocuria sp.
GGACGAGCACGCGGGAGGGATCTGCATCGTCGCCGCCGCGGACTACGACGCCGCCATCGAGTGGGGCCGGAAGCTGGCCCGGGCGACCACCCTCCCGGTGGAGGTCCGGGAGTTCCAGGGCGCCCCGCAGGAGCACCTCCCGGCGTGAGGGGGGACCCGGCGGATCACCGGCCGATCCGCCGGGCCTGCTCCTCCCACGCGGCGTGGGCGTCCCGGGTCCGCGTGGGCCGGTGCGTCTCCCGCAGGGCCCGGAGCGCGGCGTTGCGCTCCCGCGCCAGGGTGTCGGCGGCGGCCCGGGCGGCGGAGTCCGCGCGGGTCCGTGCCCGGGCGGCGGAGATGCTGTCCATGATCGACTCCACGGCCGCGCACCCGCCCGCCAGGTAGGCGGCCCGGACGTCGGGGTCCGCGTGGCAGAGCCACCGGTCGTCGGCCTGTCCGAGGTGGGTGTCGAACTCCTCGTCGGTCAGGTCGGAGAGCAGGGCGGCCACCCGGTCCAGCCGGACCTCGACCTCCTGGTGGAGGGGCGTCCGTCCGGCCGCGTCCCGGACGGACCACAGCGAGCGGCCGTGCAGCCGGAGACGGGCCACGTCCCAGTCGGCCCGCGGGACCTCGGCCAGCCGGGCGGCGACGAACGCCGCGTCCGCGCTGCGCTGCTGGGGCGGCAGGATCCCGAGCTGCCAGTGCATCCAGGCCGCGCGCATGTCCTCCGCGCCGGCCCGCCGGGCCTCGTCCGCGGGCCGGCGCGCCCGCGCCGCGCGTCCGGCCGCGCCCCGGCGGACGGCGTGACCGCCCGTGACCAGGAGCAGGCGGACCACGAGCAGACGGATCAGGAGCAGGGCGGCGAGGACCAGCCCGACGACGGCGAGGACCCGCAGCTGGGTCAGGGCGGACGACACGACGGTGATCCCGGTGACCAGCAGCGCGACGCCGGAGCCGGCGCTGCCCTCGGTGCTCTTCATGGCGGATCCTCCCGAATCCTGCAACCACTGGAGCCCGCAGTCTAGTCGCTCCGCCCGGACGCCGGCTGGACGTGACCGCCCGGTTCCCGCGGCCCGGGACCGGGCTGTCACAGGGCGTCGGTAGGGTGGACGCCATGAACTCCCAGGTGCTGTCCGCCTCCGCCGTCGTCCTGCTGCTCGCCTCCGGGTGCGCGGGCGGGACCTCCGGGGGCGACGTCCTGCTCCGCGAGCACGGACTGGAGGGCGTGGGCACCGAGGAGGTCGTGGAGCGGCTCGACCGCACCCACGAGGACCGTGCGGCGGGACTGACGAGCTCCGTGACCTACGACGAGGTGGTGCTGACGGACGGCGGGGCCGAGACCGTCCTGCCCATGCCGGAGGACCGCTTCTACCTCGCGGTCGCCCCGTGGACCAGCACCACCCACGAGTGCTTCCACCACAGCCCCTCCGGCTGCCAGGGCGAGCTCGTGGGGGAGGAGTTCGACGTGCGGGTCAGCGACGACGCGGGCGCGGAGATCCTCAGCGGGACCATGACCAGCTACGAGAACGGGTTCGTGGGCCTGTGGCTGCCCAAGGACATCACCGGCACCCTCGAGATCAGCTCCGACGCCGGCACGGCGACCCAGCAGTTCAGCACCTTCGCGGACGACCCGACCTGCCTCACCACGGTGCGCCTGGCCTGATCCCCGTCCCGGGCCGTCCACAGGCTGCCGGGCCGCCCGCGGGCGGCAGGAACGCGGGCCCACGGGAGCGGCGGTCCTGCCGCGGGAACGCCCGCCGCCGCTCCCGCGCGGAGGCCGGTCAGCAGGCGATGACCTTCGGCACGCCGAGCGCCTTGAGGCCCTCCACGCCGAACTCCACGCCGAACCCGGAGCTCTTGATCCCGCCGAAGGGCATCCGGGGGTCGACGGCGCCGTGCTTGTTGATCCACACGGTGCCGGCCTGGAGCCGGGCGGCGACCTCGCGCGCCTGCTCGGCGTCCGAGCCCCACACGGAGGCCCCGAGCCCGACGTCGAGCCGGTTGGCCATCCGCACGGCCTCGTCGACCGAGGAGTACCTCACGATCGGCAGGGCCGGGCCGAACTGCTCCTCGACCACGAGCGGGTTGTCGTCGTCGAGGTCGGCCACGAGCGTCGCCGGGTAGAAGTACCCCGGCTGCTGCTCGGCCGGATCGCCGCCGAGCAGCACCCGGCCGCCGCCGGCCCGGGCCTTCTCCACGAGGTCCGCGACGATCTCGAACTGCGCCCTGTTCTGGAGGGGGCCGAGGACGTTCCTCTCGTCCCGCCCCTCACCCATCGGCATGGCGGCGGCGACCTCGGTCAGGGCCTCGCACACGGCGTCGTAGACGTCCTCGTGGACGTAGAGGCGCTTGAGCGCCGCGCAGGTCTGGCCGGTGTTGATGAACGCGCCCCAGAACAGGCCCTCGGCAATGGCCCGGGGGTCCGCGTCCGGCAGCACGATGCCGGCGTCGTTGCCGCCGAGCTCCAGGGTCAGGCGGGTCAGGGAGTCCGCGGCCGAGCGCATGATGGCCTTGCCGGTGGCGGTCGAGCCGGTGAACATCAGCTTGTCCACGCCCGGGTGCTTCGAGAGCGCCTCGCCGACCTCCCGGCCGCCCGCCACCACGGTGAGCACGCCCTCGGGGAGCACCTGGCCGAGCACGTGCCCGAGCGCCAGGACGGACAGCGGCGTGTACTCGGAGGGCTTGGCGACCACGGTGTTGCCCATCCGCAGGGCCGGGGCGATCTGCCAGACCGAGATCATCATCGGCCAGTTCCAGGGGCTGATGGCCCCGACGACGCCGATGGGGTCGTAGGAGAGCACCGCCGAGCCGGACTCGTCGTCGAAGAGCGTCTCGGGCTCCAGGGCCAGCGCCGCCGTGGCGCGCAGCCAGGCGACCGCGCCGCCGACCTCGAACAGGGCGTTCGGCCCGGCGTGCACGGGCTTGCCCTGCTCGCGCGAGAGCAGCTCGGCGAGCGCGGCGGCGCCGGCCTCCACGGCGTCGGCGGCCCGCAGCAGCAGGGCCGAGCGCTCCGCGTGCGGAAGGGCGGCCCACTCGGGCTGCTTCTCGCGGGCGCGGGCCAGGGCCCGGTCCAGCTCCTCCACCGTGGACTCGTGCACGCGGCCGACCAGCTCCCCGGTGGCCGGATCGAGGATCTCCCGGCCGTCCGGGTCGGTGATGGCGGCGAGCAGCTCGTCGTAGCCGAGGGCGGGGACGGTCGCGGAATCGGTGGTGGTCACGGTGGCTCCTTCGCGAGGGCGGATCGGTGCTGCTCCCATGGTGACCCGGCGCACACCCGGTCGGCTTGTCCGTGGGCGCACAGCCCTTGACCCCCAGCGCGAACCTGCGCGCGGTGAGTCAAGAACTGTGCGCGGGAGGACAAGTGCCGCGGCTGTGCCGGAGATCACACTGGGGTCATGAGCAACGAGACCGCCAAGACCTACGTCGTCGTGGGCGCCGGCACCGCCGGCAGCATCCTGACCCGCCGCCTCCTGGACGCCGGCCACGAGGTGATCCTCCTCGAGGCCG
>JAPSHS010000173.1 GCA_031179495.1 Kocuria sp.
CCCGGACGATCGAGCACCCCGAGTCCGACTGGTCGGTGACCCAGACGCACCTGTTCTGGCGCTCCCGGCCGGACCTGGACGTGCCCGACACCCAGCCGATCCACTTCTCGGTCCCGATGTACGACGAGGGCATGGAGGGGCCGATGAACGCGTTCACCCTGCACGCCGGGCTCGTCCGCCCCCACTCCCGGGGCACCGTGCGCCTCACCGGGCCGGGGATCTCCGACCCCGTGGAGCTCGACCCGAACATCTTCGACGACCCGCGCGACCGCGAGGCCCTCCTCGCCTCCTTCCGCCAGGCCCGGGAGATGGTCCGCACGCGCCCCCTCGCGCAGGACTGGGGCGCCGTCGAGCTCTATCCCGGCGCCCACGTGCGCACCGAGGACGAGGAGGTCGCCTACGTCCACCGCTTCGTGACCACCTACCACCACCAGGTCGGCACCTGCCGGATGGGCACGGGCCCGGACGCGGTGGTCTCCCCGGAGGACCTGCGCGTCCACGGGATCGACGGCCTGCGGGTCGTCGACGCCTCGGTCATGCCGCGGGTGCCCAGCGGCAACACCAACGCGCCCACGGCGATGATCGCCGAGCGCGCCGCGTCCCTCATCACCGGCGGCGGCACGGCGCTCGCCGCCGCCGCGGCCGCCGCCGCGGGGTGACGACGCCGGACCGGGGCGCCGCGCAGTGCCGGCGCCCCGGTCCGTGCGGGCCTGCCTAGACTGACCGCGACGGGCCCCCGGACACCGAGGGCGGCCCCGCCGACGGGGCCGTGCCGCCCCGGGGACGTGGGCCGACGGGCCCGGAGGGGACGATCGATGAGCCTGCGGATGGACCTGACCGCCCGCGCCGTGGCGGTGCGCGCCCGCCTGAGCCCGTTCCAGGAGCTCGACCGGCTGCGGGGCCGGGCCTATCCGGAGCCCGCCGCGGTGCCGAAGGACCTGCGGCGCTCGCACGAGGTCGCGCGCGAGGAGGTCGCCGGGCGCCCCGTGCTCCGCCTGACCCCGCGGGCCGGTGCGGACGGGTCCCACCTGATCTACCTGCACGGCGGGGCGTTCGTGAACCCCCTGCTGCCGGCGCACTGGTGGATCATCCGCGAGGTCGTGAAGGACACGGGCACCACGGTCACGGTGCCGCTCTACCGGCTGGCCCCGGAGGGCGACGCCGACGAGGGCTACGAGTTCCTCGCCGCGGCCTGGGCCGACCTGGTGGCCCGCCCCTCCGCGGAGCGCATCGTCGTGGCGGGGGACTCCGCCGGCGGGTGCCTGGCGATCGGGCTGGCCATGCTCCTGCGCGACACCGGGCAGCGGGTCCCCGACCACGTCGTCGGCTTCTCCCCGGCCCTGGACGTCACCGCGACCCACCCGGCCGTGCGCGAGATCGACCCGCACGACCCGATGCTGAGCACGGACGTGGTCGTCCCGCTGTGCCAGGCCTGGGCCGGGCGGCGCTCCCTGACGGACCCCCTGGTCAGCCCGCTCTACGGGAGCGCGGACGGCCTGCCGCCGGTGCACCTGGTGCAGGGCGGGCGGGACATCCTCGCCGCCGACGCCCTCGGCTTCGCCCGGGCGCTGCAGCGCGCCGGCAACCCCGGGAGGCTCATCTACGAGCCCGGCGCCTTCCACGTCTACGTGGGCGCGTGGTGGACCCCGGAGGCCCGGCGGGCGATCCGGCACGTGCGCTCGCTGCTCTGAGCCCCGGCCACGTCGAGGAGCCGAACGCCTTCGAGGGCGTCAGGACGTCCGGGCAGGACCTGGCCGTGGCGGCCGGGCCCGGAGAGCCGCGGGCCCGAGCCCTGCCCGCCGCCGCCCGGAATAGTCCGGCGCCCGTTCCCGTTCCGCAGATAGTGATACATCAACGAACGGGGAGCGCTGTGCCGAAGGTCGTCGTGATCGGGGCCGGGCAGGCGGGCCTGTCCGCCGCCCACCACCTGCTGCGCCGGGGACTGGAGCCGGAGGAGGACGTCGTGGTCCTCGACGCCAACCCCGGGCCCGGGGGAGCGTGGCGCCACCGCTGGCCCTCGCTGACCTTCGGCGGGGCCCACGGGATCCACGACCTGCCCGGGATGGCCCTCGGAGTGCCCGACCCGGCCGAGCCCGCCTCCTCCGTGGTGGCCCGCTACTACGGCGAGTACGAGCGCCGCTTCGGACTGCCCGTGCACCGGCCCGTGGCCGTGCGCCGCGTGGAGTCCGTCTCCGACGACGGGCCGCTCGAGGTGGTCGCGGACTCCGGGACCTGGCGGACGGGGCTGGTGATCAACGGCACCGGCACGTGGGACCGCCCGTACTGGCCGTACTACCCCGGCCGGGAGGGCTTCCGGGGACGGCAGCTGCACACCCACGACTTCCGCTCCGCCGAGGAGTTCCGCGGCCGGCACGTCGTCGTCGTGGGCGGGGGCACCTCCGCGGTGCAGTTCCTGCTGCAGCTCGCCGCGGCGGGCGCCACGACCACCTGGGTCACCCGCCGGCCGCCGGAGTTCACGCAGCGGCCGTTCGACGCCCGGTGGGGCCGGGACGTCGAGCGCCGGGTCGACGAGCGGACCCGGGCCGGGCTGCCCACGGCCAGCGTGGTCTCGGCGACCGGGCTGCCGCTCACACCCGAGTACCGGGCCGGGATCGAGGCCGGGATCCTCGTCTCGGCCGGGCCGCTGGAGGCGCTCACGGCCGAGGGCGTCCGGCTCGCGGACGGGCGGGAGATCCGCGCCGACGCCGTCCTGTGGGCCACCGGCTTCCGGCCCGCCCTGGACCACCTCGCCCCGCTGGGGCTGCGCGAACCCGGCGGCGGCATCAGGATGGACGGGGTGCGGGTGCTCACGGACCCGCGGGTGCTGCTCGTCGGCTACGGCGCCTCCGCCTCGACCCTCGGGGCCACCCGCGCGGGACGGGCCGCCGCCCTCGAGGCGCTGCGGCTGCTGGGCGCCGGGGAGCTCTCCCGCCGGGTGGGCGCGGCGGCGTCGTAGGCTGGGCACGTCCAGCCCTCCCGACGAAGGAGCACCCCGTGAGCGAGCAGCCGACTTCCAGCCCCGACCCGATCGAGGACGCCGCCAGCATCGACGACGCCGACATGACCACCGAGATGACCCCGATCCCGCACGAGCACGGGGACGCCAAGAACGAGGACTCCGGCCAGCAGGACTGACCCGGTCCCGCCGGGGCGGGCCTCCGGGTGGAGGCCCGCCCCGGTCAGGCGGCCGTTCCGAACACGGTGGCGCGCAGATCCGACAGCAGCGGCGCGTGCTCGGCCAGCTCCTGGAGATAGCCCAGGGAGTCCAGGTCGCTCAGGGCGGCGTCCAGCTCCTCCCGGGTGAGCTGGGCGTCCCGGGCGAGGGCGTCGAGCTCGGGAGCCTCCTCGGCGGTGACGTGCTCGCTCAGGGCGTCGAGGACGACCACGGCGTCGACGCTCACGTGCTCGTCGTGGATGGCTTCGGCGAGCAGCTGCTCGGCGGCGTAGAGCTCGGCTGCGAACATGTGGGGGATCGGGGTCT
>JAPSHS010000174.1 GCA_031179495.1 Kocuria sp.
CTGGCACCCGCCTCGTTGATGCCCGGGTGCAGGATGACGCCCTGCTCGGACTCCTTGTAGGCCAGCATCAGCTCGCGGTCCACGGAGAGGTAGTTCTGCCCGTTCGGGTTGTAGATCTTCGCCGTGGGGAAGAACGAGTCCATCCCGAAGGTGCGCGCCTCGTCGGGGATGATCGGCACGATCCGGTGACCGAAGTCCTTCTCCCGCAGCAGGTCCTTCAGGATGCGGACGAACGCCATCGTGGTGGCGGCCATCTGCTTGCCCGAGCCCTTCTTCGCCGACTTGTACGCGGCGTCGGTGGGCAGCGCGATCTCCTTCTGCTGGTGCGGGCGGTCCGGGACGAACCCGCCCAGCTCCTTGCGCCGCTCCAGCAGGTACTTGATCTCCGGGGAGTCCTTGCCCGGGTGGTAGTACGGGGCGTTGTAGAGGTCGTCCTCGATCTGCTCGTCCGAGACAGGGATGCGCAGGTGGTCGCGGAAGGCCTTGAGGTCCTCCAGGGTGAGCTTCTTCATCTGGTGGGTCGCGTTGCGCGCCTCGAAGTGGCTGCCCAGGCCGTAGCCCTTGACGCCCTGCGCCAGGACGACGGTCGGCTGGCCCTTGTGCTCCAGGGCGGCCTTGTAGGCGGCGTAGACCTTGTGGTAGTCGTGCGCGCCGCGCTTGAGCTCCCAGATCTCGTCGTCGCTCATGTCCGCCACGAGTTCCTTGGTGGCCGGGGACTTGCCGAAGAAGTGGTCGCGGATGAAGCCGCCGGACTCCGCCTTGTAGGTCTGGAAGTCGCCGTCGAGGGTCTCGTTCATGATCCGCACGAGCTCGCCGTCGCGGTCCTTGGCGAGCAGCTGGTCCCACTCCCGGCCCCACAGGACCTTGACGACGTTCCAGCCGGCGCCGCGGAAGAAGGCCTCGAGCTCCTGGACGATCTTGCCGTTGCCGCGCACCGGCCCGTCCAGGCGCTGCAGGTTGCAGTTGACCACGAAGGTGAGGTTGTCGAGCTGGTCGTTGGCGGCCAGCTGCAGCGCGCCGCGGCTCTCCACCTCGTCCATCTCGCCGTCGCCCAGGAACGCCCAGACGTGCTGGTCGGAGGTGTCCTTGATCCCGCGGTTGTGCAGGTAGCGGTTGAACTGGGCCTGGTAGATCGCGTTCAGCGGCCCGATGCCCATCGACACGGTCGGGAACTGCCAGAAGTCCGGCATGGAGCGCGGGTGCGGGTAGGAGGACAGGCCGTGCGGGGCCTTCGTCTTCTCCTGCCGGAACGCGTCCAGCTGCTCCTCGGTGAGCCGGCCCTCGAGGTAGGCGCGGGCGTAGTTGCCGGGAGCCGAGTGGCCCTGCCAGAACACCTGGTCCCCGCCGCCGGGGTGGTCGGGGCCGCGGAAGAAGTGGTTGAGGCCCACCTCGTAGAGGGTCGCCACGCCGGCGTACGAGGAGATGTGCCCGCCCACGCCGATCTCGGGACGCTGGGCCCGGTGGACCATCACGGCCGCGTTCCAGCGGAGGAACGCACGGTAGCGCCGCTCGATCTCCTCGTCGCCGGGGAAGTCCGGCTCCTGGTCCACGGGGATCGAGTTCACGTAGTCCGTGGTGGTCACCATCGGCACGCCCACGCTCTTGGCGCCGGCGTGCTGGAGCAGGGCTCGCATGATGTACTGCGCGCGCTCCGTGCCGTGCGTCTCGATCAGGCCCTCGAAGGACTCGATCCACTCCCGGGTCTCCTCGGTGTCGGAGTCCTGCAGGTTGTTGGTCAAGCCACTGAGGATGTGGTGGTTGCTGGATGAAGGCACGTTCAACCTCTCTTCGTCGAGTTGCCGGTCGCGTCCGGACGCGCGCGCGTCGGGGGGCGTCCGACAGTCTCAAAATACCCGCCGACCGTTTCCGGTCCCCGGACGCCACCCGCAGGGGAGGCCGTCCGGGGACCGGCCCGTCCTGCGGATCGCGCCGACGGGGTGTCCAGGCGTACGGGGTGTCTGTTGGGACCATGCTTCCACACCCGGGGCGGACCGTCACACGGAGGGACCACCGCGCGAATCGGGAGGCCGCCACCGTGCGGGAGCTTGAAAGACGCCCTGATCCGGTGTTGTCTGGGAGGTGAAGCCGGTATCCGGCCCGCCACCGTGCCCCCGCGGTCCGCCGACGGGCAGGCGGAGCCCCGCACCGGTACGCAGTGCGAGGTCGCTCGTCGGCCCGATCCCAGAAGGAGCAAGAACAGTGAGCGAGGCCAAGACCACCGCGGGTGACGCGGTAGTCCAGCTCGGTTTCAAGGATGGCGACTACATCCAGGAGTTCGGATACGACGAGGACGTCGACCTCGACCTGAGGGAGGGCATCGAGGACCTGATCGGATCGGACCTGCTCGACGAGGACGACCAGGAGGTCGTCGACGCCGTGCTGCTGTGGTTCCGCGAGGGCGACGGCGACCTCGTCGACACCCTGGTGGACGTCCAGCCCACCCTCGACGAGGGCGGGGTGGTGTGGGTGCTGACCCCGAAGGCCGGGCGCGACGGCTACGTGCCGCCCTCCGAGGTCCAGGAGGCCGCCTCCACCGCGGGCCTGCACGTGACCACGTCCGCGCGGGTCAGCGAGGACTGGGCCGCGACCCGCCTGATGCCCAAGCGCAACGTCTGAGCGGGCGCCCCGGCGTCCGCAGCACAGGAGACCACCCATGCCCGAGATCGGCGCCACCGCCCCGGACTTCACGCTCCCGAACCAGTTCGGGGAGCCGGTCGCCCTGAGCGGGCTGCGCGGCCACCCCGTGACCATCGTGTTCTACCCCTTCGCGTTCTCCGGGACCTGCACCGGCGAGCTGTGCCGGCTCCAGGACAACCTCGCCGTGTTCGACGACGCCGGGGTGAAGCTGCTGGCCGTCTCCGTGGACTCGAAGTACACGCTGCGGGCCTTCGCCCGCGAGGAGTCCTTCGAGTTCGACCTGCTCTCCGACTTCTGGCCGCACGGCGCCGTGGCCGAGCGCTACGGGGTCTTCGACCCGGTGTCGGGGCAGGCGGAGCGCGCCACGTTCGTGCTGGACGCGCAGGGCGTCGTCGTCGACGTCTTCCGGTCCGAGCCCGGCACGGCGCGGGAGCTCGAGGCCTACCGCGCCGCTCTGGCCAAGCTGCCGGCCTGAGCCCTCCGGTCCCGGCCGAGCAACCAGCGATGCCCATCGTCCGCGCCGGTTACGGCGTCCCCGTGAGCGCCGACCAGTTCCCCGACCCCGACGCCGCGGACCTCGGCGCGGGCCTGGACGAGGCCGTCGCGCTGCTGGCCGGGCGCCGGACCGCGGTGCTCACCGGCGCCGGCATCAGCACCGACTCCGGGATCCCCGACTACCGGGGCCCCGGGGCGGCCCCGCGCACCCCCATGACCTTCCAGGAGTTCATGGGCAGCGCCGCGATGCGCAGCCACTACTGGGCGCGCAACCAGTACGGCTGGCGGCACCTGGAGCGGGCCCGGCCCAACCCCGGCCACGGTGTCCTGGCCCGCCT
>JAPSHS010000175.1 GCA_031179495.1 Kocuria sp.
GGTGCTGGGGGCCTTCGAGGACCACCAGCACCGCGGCGAGCTCGCCGGGACGGCCGCCGTGCGGCTGGCCGCCGAGGCGCTGCGGGAGCAGGGGATGGTCGTGGACGTGACGCCCACCCCGTGGTGGATGTCCGACCAGGAGTGGGCACGGCCCCTGCTGGAGCGCTTCCTGGCGGACCGGGCCGACGCGGCCGTGGAGCACCGCCCGGACCTCACCGCCGAGGCGCACGCCTGGCTGCGGACCCGCCTGGTCGACTGCGCCCGGAGGAGGCTGCGGGCCACGGTGGGGCACGCGGACGTGCTGGCCCTCCCGCCCGTCAGCTGAGCCCGCGCGCCGACCGTTCCAGCCGCACGACGTCCCGCCCGAAGGACACGAGGAGCAGGGCCAGGGCCGCGGCCGTGGCGGTGACGGCCAGCGGCAGGGGGGTCGGGGGGACCAGGGCGCCGAGCAGGACCCCGCCCTGGATCCCCGCCACCACGCGGCGGAAGGACGAGAAGGACAACGGGCGGCGCCAGGCGGGGCGCACCCGGAGGCTCAGCAGGAACAGGTAGCGCAGCGCCCCGATCACCAGCACCCACCACGACCCCGGCAGCCCGAGCCGGGCGGCGACGGCCAGGGAGAGGACGAGCAGCAGGGCGGCGTCGACCTCCTGGTCGAACCGCGCCCCGGCGCGTGTCGCGGTGCCGGTGCGTCGGGCCACCCGGCCGTCGATCCCGTCGAGCACCCAGGCGGGCAGGGCCAGGGCGGCCACGGCCCAGCACCACGTCCGGGCGGGCCCGTCCACCGGAGTCGCGAGCACGGGGGCCAGACCCGCGGGCAGCAGCGCCGCGCACAGCGCGACCAGCACCGAGCGCGCCACCGTGACCCGGTCGGCGGGCCCGTAGGGCTCGGTGCGGCGGCGGACCGTGCTGCGCACCACCGCGCCCAGCACGGCGCCGCCGAGCAGGACGGAGAGCACCAGCACGGCCGGTGTCGGTTCCGTGGCCGCGCCCAGCACGGTGAGGCCCGCGCCCAGTGCCGCGAACGCCAGGACACCGTCCCGGCGGGCGGAAGGAGGGGACGCGGTGGGTCGGGCCAGCGGCATGCGGTCGCCTTCCGGGTCGGGGCCTCTCATCCTGTGCGGGGCGGCCCGCGGCGTCAATCCGCGCCGCCGGCGGCGCTGGCTAGACTGCGCCCATGCCCGCCGAGACCACGCCCGCCCGCCGCGGGCGTCGTCCCCTCCGCCGTGTTCTGCTGCCGGCCGTGCAGGTGCTGGCCGGGCTGGTCCTGCTCGCCGCGCTCTTCCGGGTCCTCGGCGCGGAGGCCGCGCGCAGCGCCGTGGGCGTCCTCAGCCCGCTCACCGTGGTGCTGGCCCTGGCCGCCGGGCTCGTGGCCACGGCGGCCCAGGCCCAGCGGTGGCGGCTCGTGGCCCGCGGCCGCGGCGCGAGGATCGGACTCCGGGAGGCCCTGGACGAGTGCTGGGCCGCAGGGCTCGTCAACCTGCTCCTGCCCGGAGGCGTGTCCGGGGACGCGGTGCGGGTGCTGCGCCGCCGCCGGCGCGGCGACACCTGGCCCGGGGCCGGGGGCTCCGTGGTGGGGGAGCGGCTGGCCGGGACCTCCGTGCTCCTGGCGGCGGGCACCGTCCCGGCCCTGGCGGTCGGACCCTGGGCCGCCGCGGCCTTCGGCGCCGGGGCGCTCGCGGCGGCGGCCGTGGCGTGGCGTGCCACGAGCGGCTCCCCGGGCCGGGACCGCGCCGCGGTGTGGGCGCTGTCCGTGCTGGCCTGGGCCTGCTACCAGTGCCTGTTCCTGCTGGCGGCGGTACGGACCGCTCCGCACGAGGGCCTTGCCGGCCTGTGGGGCACCACGGTCCTGGGCCTGGCGGGCATGTCCGTGCCCCTCGGCGTCGGCGGCTGGGGGCCACGGGAGGGCATCACCACGCTCGCGGCGGTGGCGCACGGGGTCCCGGCGCAGACCGGGTTCGCCATCTCCCTCGGCTACGGGCTGCTCGCCCTCGTCTCGGCCCTGCCGGGCGTGCCCGTGCTGGCCGGTTGGCTCCGGCCGGTCCGGAGCAGGACGGGGACGTAGGACAACGCCTTCGAGCGCCCGTCCGGACCGGGGCGCCGGCGGGGTCCGTCGCCCGAGCGCGGGGGCGGGCACGTCCCGCCGGACGTCGCCGGCCGGGAAGGCGGACGGCCGAGGACGCACGGGGTCCGTGCGTCAGCTCTCGCCGCGCCGGAGGAGCCGACCGCGCGGCGTCCCGAAGTCCACGGCGGCGCCCCGGACGAAGGTCTTCCGGACCGTCCCGGACAGCGCCCTGCCCTGGTAGGGGGTGATGGGGTTCCGGTGGTGCAGCCGGCCGGCGTCGACCACGAAGGCGTCGTCGGGCGCGAAGACCACCAGGTCCGCGTCGTAGCCCAGGGCGAGCTTGCCCTTGGCGCGCAGTCCGGCCCGCTGGGCGGGTCTCGTGGACATCCACTCCACCACGCGCTCCAGCCCGATCCCGCGGCGGCGGGCCTCCGTCCAGATCAGGGACAGGCCCAGCTGCAGGGAGGAGACCCCGCCCCAGGCCACGCCGAAGTCCCCGTTGTCGAGGTCCTTGAGGTCCGGGGTCGAGGGGGAGTGGTCCGAGACGATGAAGTCGATGGTCCCGTCGAGCAGCCCCTCCCAGAGCAGCTCACGGTTGCCGGCCTCGCGCACCGGCGGGCAGCACTTGAACGCGGTGGCCCCGTTGGGCACCTCCTCGGCGAGCAGGGTGAGGTAGTGCGGGCAGGTCTCCACCGTGATGTCCAGGCCGTCACGCTTGGCCGTGGCGATCATGGGCAGGGCGTCCGAGGAGGACAGGTGCAGGATGTGGGACCGTGCTCCCGTCCAGCGGGTCCGCTCGATGACCTCGGCGATCGCCAGGTTCTCCGCGCCGCGCGGACGCGACTTCAGGAACGTCTCGTAGACGTCGCCCTCCGGGTGCGGAGCACGGTCGATGGCCCGCGAGTCCTCGGCGTGCACGATCATGAGGGAGCCGAACGTCTTGATCTCGGCGAGGTCCTCCTCCATCTCGTCGGCCTCGAGGTGCGGGAACTCGTCCACGCCGGAGTGCAGCAGGAAGCACTTGAAGCCGAAGACGCCGTCGTCGTGCAGCTCGCGCAGGCGGGGCGTGTTGCCGGGGACCGCCCCGCCCCAGAAGCCGACGTCCACGAAGACGTTGCCCCGGGCGAAGAGGCGCTTGTACTCGAGCGCCGGCCCGTTCACGGTGGCGGGGATCGAGTTGAGCGGCATGTCCAGGAGGGTGGTCACCCCGCCGGCGGCGGCGGCCCGGGTCGCGGAGGCGAAGCCCTCCCACTCGGTGCGGCCCGGTTCGTTGACGTGCACGTGGGTGTCCACGAGACCCGGCAGCAGGTGCTCGTCGTCGGCCAGCTCCAGGACCTCGCGCCCCGCCAGCCCGGCGCCGAGAGGCTCGACCGCCACGATCCTGCCGTGGCGCACGCCGACC
>JAPSHS010000176.1 GCA_031179495.1 Kocuria sp.
TCGTCGCGTGGTGGCCGCACACCGTGCCGCCGCCCTCGGCGCACACCTCGTCGATCGCCGGCATCGCCCACCGCAGGATCATGGACTCCGCGCGCAGCGACGACGCCTACGAGACGCTCGCCGAGCTCCGGCGCCGGTACGTGCCCGGCGACACCGACCTCGCCTGGACGCGGGTCACCAACTGGCGCATCCAGCTCGCGGCCGTCCTCGACCAGGCCGAGCCCGCCCGCGTGCGCGAGGTCGTCGTCGAGGGCTCCGGCCGCTCCCCCAGCGTGGTGCTGCTCGGCACGTGGCTGGGCACCCGGCTCGGCTCCGAGGTCACCTTCGTCGACAACCCCGGCCCCCGTCGCCTGGAGCGGGTGACCCTGGTCCGGGACGACGGCGAGATCGTGCTCGAGCGGCCCGGCCGCTCCGTGGCCATGCTGCGCCAGCCCGGACAGCCGGACCAGCAGATCGCCATGCCGGTGCGGGACCTCAACGCCTGCATCGCCGAGGAGCTGCGCCGCCTCGATCCCGACGAGGTGTACGGGGAGGTGCTGACCAGCGGGCTGCGGGACGTGCAGGTGGCCCGGATCGTCGACACCACCGGGGAGCTGACCCCCGGCGCGGCCCGGTTCCTGGCCGAGCACGGCGGGGGCCGTGCCGAGACGCCGGCGACGCCCGAGGACACCGCCGAGGTGGTCATGGCCCTGCCCGTGCCGGAGCCCGACGGGGTCCCGGCCGCCGAGCCGCTCGTCCCCAGCCCCCGGGAGGAGCGCGCATGAGCGCCGACCTGGAGACCGTCCCCCACCCGGACAAGGGCGCGCTCGCCACGCAGAGCGCCGAGCGCGCCCTCACCGTGCTCGTCGGGGCGCAGGCGGAGCGCGGTGAGGCCACGGTCGTGCTGACCGGGGGCAGCATGGGCTCCGCGGTGCTCGCCGCGCTCGCCGCCTCCCCCCGGAGGGACGAGGTCGAGTGGTCGCGGGTGAACGTGTGGTGGTCCGACGAACGGTTCGTGGCCGAGGACAGCCCCGAGCGCAACTGCGTGCAGGCCGTCGAGGCCCTCGGCGGCGCGCTGGCCCTGAACCCGGACCGGGTGCACTACATGGGCAGCACCGACGAGTTCGCCACGGCGGAGGACGCCGCCTTCGACTACCGGCGCGAGCTCGCGGCCGCCGCCGACGCGGAGCTGCGCTCGGAGGCCTTTCCCCGCTTCGACCTCTCCCTGCTGGGCCTGGGCCCCGACGGCCACGTGGCCTCCCTGTTCCCGGGCCTCCCCCACGTGCACGATGAGGACGCCACCGTGCTGGGGGTGCACGGCTCCCCCAAGCCCCCGCCGGACCGGATCAGCATGACGCTGCCCCTCGTCAACGCGGCGGACCGCGTCTGGTTCCTGGTCGCGGGCGCGGACAAGGCCGGGGCGGTCGCGGCCGTCCGCGGCGGCGCCCCGCTCGAGCGCACGCCCGGCGCGGGCGTGCGCGGGACCGGGGAGACGCTGCTGCTCGTCACCCAGGACGCGCTGGGCGGCTGACCTTCCTCGTCCGGCCGGCCACGCGGGACGCCCCGGCCCCCGGCTGCGAGCCTCAGGGGCCGGTCCCGGCCAGCGCCGCGAGGATGCCCAGCACCTCGAGCAGGGCGAGGACCTCGTCGCGGTCGTCGCCCCGGCGGCGCACGGCCCCGAGCTGGATCGGCGGTGCGTCCGTGAGCACGGGTGCGCACAGCGACGACCGGACGGGCGGGGGCAGGGTGGCCGTGGCCAGGGTCACCGCGGTGCCCGCCAGGACGGCCGCCCGCACGTCCGCCAGGCTCCGGGCCCGGACCTCGACGGTCCTGGTCCCGCGTCGCGCACGCAGGTCCCCGAGCACCCACGGCGCCATCCACTCGGGCGACGCCGTCGGCTCCACGATCATCGGCAGGTCCACGACGTCCCCCACGGTCAGCGTGGCAGCACCCGCCAGCGGGTGCTGCGGGGGCAGCAGGCAGATCCGTCCCGTCGTCGTCAGCGGCACGGTGACGAGGCCCGGATGCTCCACGCCGCCGGTCGTGAGCAGCACGTCCACCCGCCCGGTCAGCACGCTGTCCCCCAGCTGCCCGTAGGGAACGCCACGGGCGCAGAGCCAGCGTCCGGGCAGCGCCAGCTCCAGGCCCGCGACGAGCGCCTGCCACGTCCGGGGCGAGAGGTGGTCGGCCGGAGCCCCCGGTATGCCCAGGCACAGCGGCTCGGTCCCACCCGCACCCAGGGCGGCGCGCCGGCCCCTGGCCGCGTCGCGCAGCGTCTCCTGGGCGTGCGGCAGGAACCGTCGTCCGGCGTCGGTCAGATCGGTGACCCCGCCGCCGTCCCGCTCCACGAGCCGCACGCCGACCTGCTGCTCGAGCCGCTGCAGCCGCTTGGACAGCGCCGACGGACTCAGGTTCCGGCGCGCGGCGGTCCGGCCGAAGTGCCGCTCGCTGGCGAGCACCACGAAGTCCTCGAGCTGCTCCAGGCTCAGGTCCATGACGGGCCCTTTCCGACGCCGACCTCATGCACTTACATGACACCTCGGGGCCGGGCCGACAGCAACCACATTACGTCCGAGCACGTCAAGATGCGTTTCCCGATCAGCACCGGCGACCGGTGCCACGGCCCCCGCTGCCTACGCTGTGCACGGGCGGGCATCCGGTTCCGTTCCGACCCACCGGCCAGGAGGAGAGAGACCATGGACGTCGAGGGAGCTGCGGAGCTGACGCTGCTCGGAGGCTGGCAGCTCCGGGTGGACGGTGACCTCCACCCGATGGGGGTCCGGCAGCAGAGACTCGTCGCCGCGCTGGCCGTCTTCGGGCCGCGCTCGCGCCGGTTCCTCGCCGGGCGGCTGTGGCCGGAGTGCACCGAAGCACACGCCCTGGGCAGCCTGCGCGCGGCCGTCTTCACGGTCTCCCGCCGGCTGCCGGGCCTGCTCGTGTGCTCGGGAAGCGACCTGCGGCTGGGGGACGCGGTGGACGTTGACCTGCACCGCCTGCGCCGGGCCCTGTCGAGCAGCGTCTTCGAGACGGCGGTGGCCGACCCGTGGTGGTTCGCGAGCGCCTCGAACGCCGATCTGCTGCCGGGATGGTACGACGACTGGGTGGTCACGGAGCAGCACCGCCTCCACGACCTCTACCTCACGGCCACCGAGTGCCTCGCCGAGACGGCGCTGGCGCGCGACGACCACTTCCACGCCCGGCACCTCGCGGAGGTGGCGCGGAGCATCGACCCCCTCCGGGAGAGCGCGACCGGCATCCTCATCCGTGCGCACCTGGCGATGGACAACGAGGCGACGGCGCTGGCCGTGTTCCACGAGTACGCCGCCGCCCTGGCCGACGAGCTCGGTGCCCGTCCCTCGCCGCACATCGCCGGGCTCCTCACGACGGTGGGTCTCCGGTTCCCGGCGGTGCCCGGGAGCGGCTTCGCCGCCGCCGGGCAGCACAAGCTCCCGATGAGCACCTGAGCGCCGGCCGAACCGGCCCTCGT
>JAPSHS010000177.1 GCA_031179495.1 Kocuria sp.
CCGGGAGGAAGATCGCGTTCTCCGTCACCCCGTAGGTCTCCATCCCGCCCTTGAGGACGTCCACGTGGAAGTCGATGAAGCCGCCCATCTCGATGGCGCCGCAGAACGTGATCTCGCCGTCGCCCTGCGAGAAGTGCAGGTCGCCCACCGAGAAGTTCGCACCGTCCACGAAGACGGGGTAGAACACGCGGGTGCCCTTGGTGAGGTTCTTGATGTCCTGGTTGCCGCCGTTCTCCCGCGGCGGCGCCGTGCGGGCGGCCTCCCCCGCCACCCGGTCGACGTCGGCGTCCGGGACCGCGCCGAGCAGGGCGTCCTCGGGCTCCGGCGGGAGCGCGAGGGGCGGGACGCGGTCCGGGTCGGTCGCGATGAGCGCTCCCTCCCGCTCGTTCCACCGCGCCAGCAGCTGGGCGGAGGGCGCGGTGCCCATCAGGCCCGGGTGGACGATGCCCGTGAAGGACACCTCCGGGACGTGTCGGGAGGTGGCCGTCTGGCCGCGGAAGTCCCAGATCGCCTTGTAGGCGTCCGGGAACCGGTCGGTGAGGAAGCCTCCGCCGTTGGTCCGGGCGAAGATCCCGGTGTACCCCCAGCCCTGTCCGGCCAGCGGCCCGGAGTCCTCCTGCGGGACGGGCCCGACGTCGAGGATGTCCACGACGAGCAGGTCCCCCGGCTTCGCCCCCTCCACCGCGAACGGCCCGGAGAGCTTGTGCACGGTCTTCAGCGGAGCGTTGAGGACGTCCTCGGCGGAGTCGTCGTTGACGATCGCGCCGTCGAACCACTCCCGGCAGTGCACCCGGAAGGTGTCCCCGGGCCGCACGGTGGCCACCGGCGGGATCTCGGGATGCCAGCGGTTGTGCCCGACGAGCTGCTGGTCCTCGAAGGGCCGCGAGGAGTCCAGGGGAAAGATGAGCTCCGGCATGACGTGCCTCCTGGTGTTCGGTGGTGCGCGGACGGTGCGGTGCCTCTCAGGGCCGGGGAAGTCTGCGGTGCAGGGGGTTCGTGCTGTGCCGGGCCGGTCGCCGGGGCCCGGCCGGCGGGGAGGCGACGACGCCGGGCTCGCTCGCGGTGGCCTCGGTGCGCTCGATCAGCCGGGCCTCGGGGGTGCCGGCCCGGGAGAGCCCTGGCGCGCTCAGCAGCCGGCGCGCCGCGGTCCCGCAGACGGGACAGGGGGCCTCGCGCCCGGCCGCGCCCATGCCCAGCAGGAGCTCGAACTCCCCGCACGCGGGGCAGCGGTACTCGTACAGCGGCATGCGCTTCACCTCTCGGCGCCGGGACCGGATGCACCCGACCGTAGTGCGGGACCGCGCCCCGGGGAAGGGCCGGCGCCGAGCTGCCGGGCAAGATGACGGGGCCCCGGGCCGGGACGGGCACCGGCCCGGGGCCCGCTCAGGGATGGCTCGGCGGGACGTTGAGGTTGACCCGGAAGAGGTTGTCCGGGTCGTAGCGGTCCTTGAGGCGGACGAGCCGCTGGAGCTTCTCCCGCCCATAGGCCCGCCGCGCAGCCCGGGCCGCGTCGGCCACCGGCTCGGTGGCCGGCTCGGGCGCCAGGTCGATGAGGTCGACGGACTGGCCGTGCTCGGCGAAGGGCTGCAGCTCCGCGTGCACCGTCCGGGTGAACGCGGCGAGCCGCTCGTCGTCGGAGGAGTCCTGGCGGAGGGCGTGGACGGTCACCCAGTACGGCGCGGAACGGTTGGGGAAGGCAGTGGACTCCTCGGCGACCCGCCCGAAGGCGCCCCCGAGATGGTGGATGTCGATGCCCGCGCCCCGGTCGGTGATCCCGTCGGCGAGGCGGACGACGGCGTCGACGACCTCGTCGTCCAGCCGGCCGAGGGGCAGGTTCTGCCAGTGCCCGCGCGAGCCCTTCGGGAAGGCGCCGTCCCGCGCGCTCTGCCACGCGAGCCACGGCACCGCCCCCACGTCCTCCGCGTCCGGCGGGGCGCCCGCCCGGAGCGCGTCGACCAGTGCCCGGCCCGCGGCGTGGTCCTCCGACACCCAGGCGAGCCCCACGGCCAGCCACGGCTCGTCGCCCGCCGCCTCCCCCGGCGGAGTGCGCGTGAACGTGACGATCGAGGTCAGCTCGTCCGGCAGGTCGCGGGACCACCGGGTGAAGGCGCGCAGGGCGTCCCGCCAGTGCGGCCGGCGGTAGCGGAGGGTGCCCGCGAGCACGAGGGCGGGCATCCGGCGGGCGCTGAAGGTGAAGGAGGACACCACCCCGAAGTTGCCCCCGCCGCCGCGCAGGCCCCAGAACAGCTCGGCGTTCTCCTCCTGGCTGGCGTGCAGGCGGTCACCGGCGGCGGTCACGACGTCCGCCGAGTCGAGGGTGTCGAGGGTCAGTCCGCTGCTGCGGGTCAGCCAGCCCATGCCTCCGCCGAGGGCCAGTCCCGCGATCCCTGCCGTGCTGACCGTTCCCACCGGGACGGCGAGGCCGTGCGCCGTGGTGGCGCGGTCGAGGCCGCCGAGCGTGCTGCCCGGTTCCACGCTCACGAGCTGGTTCGCCGGATCGACGACGACGTGCCGCAGCCGCCCGAGGTCCAGCACCAGGCAGCTCCCGACCGTGCCGGGGCCGCTCATGCCGTACCCACCGCTGCGCACCGCCAGCGGAAGCCGCAGACGCTGCGCGGCGGCCACGACGAGATCGATGTCCTCCACCGAGCCGGCCCGCACGGCCGCTCGGGGACGGAGCTCGGGGGTGCTGCTCCAGGACCTGCTGGCCCGGTCGTACCCGGGATCCCCCGGTTCGACCAGGCGCCCCGCCAGCCGCTCCCGCAGCTCCTGGAGCGCCCGGGCGTCCCCGCCCTCCGGGGCGCCCCGGTGCGTGGTGCTCATGGCCACCGCCCCCGCGGAAGATCGACAGATCGAAGGCAAGATTCTAGTGGGGCCGCGCAGGATCCGCGCCGGGTCCGTGTCACACCCGCGTCATCCCGGGAAGGGCCCCGGGGTCACGCGCCGGGGGCCGGACCGCGCTCAGGGCGCGGGAACCCCGGCGGCCTCGTCCACCGGGGCCTGTGCGGGGCCGGTCCTCTCGACGGCGCCGCCGTTCCCGGTCGTCCCGGACGGTGTGGCACCGGCGGCGGGCGTCCTGGCCGCCGTGCGCGCCGGACGCTTCGGCTCGGGATCACCGTCGTCGGGCAGGCCGTCGCCGTCCTGGTCCGGGTCCTCGTCGTTGCGCAGGCCGTCGCCGTCGAGGTCGGGATCGTCCTGGTTGGGGACCCCGTCGCCGTCGATGTCGTCGTCCTCCTCGTTGCCGATGCCGTCGTTGTCGATGTCGGGGTCGTCGACGTCGACGGTGCCGTCGCCGTCGGTGTCGCGCACGGCGTCCGCGACCACTCGGGCAACTCCCCGTTCCAGCCCGGTGCCCGTCTCGACCGGTTGCTGTGTCTTGTCCGCCGCCGCCTTCTCGGCAGCCGCCCTCTCGGCAGCCGCCCGCTCCGCCGCCGCTTTGTCCGCCGCA
>JAPSHS010000006.1 GCA_031179495.1 Kocuria sp.
TCCAGTGCCTGCAGGACCCGCAGCTCGTGGACCGGCTCGTCGCCGAGCGGGTGCCGCTGACGGTGTGCCCGCAGTCGAACGTGCGCCTGCGCGTGGTCGGCACGCTCGCGGAGCACCCGGTCCTGGAGATGCTCGAGCGGGGGCTCGTGGTCACGGTCAACTCGGACGACCCCGCCTACTTCGGCGGCTACGTGGGGGACGCCTTCCAGGGCCTGCGCGATGCGCTCGGGCTCAGCGACGAGCAGGCCGCGGCCCTGGCCCGCAACGCGGTGGACGCCTCGTTCGCCGGGACGGAGCGCAAGCGGGCGATGCACGAGGAGATCTCCGCGTGGGAGCAGGACTGATCCGGCGGGCGCCGCACCCGGAGCGGCGGGGTGGTCTGTGCCATAATCGAGCCGTCCGCGCACGCCCGACCAGGAGTGACCCATGAGCAGCATCCCCGCCGACCTGTCCTACACGGCCGAGCACGAGTGGGTGACGACCCCCGGCGCCGACGGCGTGGTGCGCATCGGCATCACGGACCACGCCCAGAGCGAGCTGGGCGACGTCGTGTTCGTGCAGCTGCCCGAGGTCGGGGAGACGGTCGAGGCGGGCGCCGCCGTGGGCGAGATCGAGTCCACCAAGTCGGTGAGCGACATCTTCGCCCCGGTCTCCGGCGAGGTCACCGCGGTCAACGACCGTCTCGAGGACGAGCCCGCGGCCGTGAACACCGAGCCCTACGGCGGGGGCTGGCTGTTCGAGGTCCGTCCCGCCGACGAGGACTACCGCTCCGGGCTCCTGGACGCGGAGGGCTACGCCGCGCACCTGGGCTGAACCGGGCCCGGTGGACCGGCGGCCGGGACGTGTCCCGGCCGCCCCGTCCTGTCGCCCCCACCCAGTACACTGAACAGTGCAACCGGGTGGCTCCGGCCGCCCGCCGGGAGACCCCCGGAACGCGCGGTCGCGGGGTCGGGATCCCACGGGATCCGCCAACCATCACGTCACCAGTCGAGGGAAGAGATGTCCAGAACCCAGAACGGCTCGAACGCACCCCACGGGGAGCCGGAGACCACGTCGATCCAGATCGTGGCCGAGGTGCTCTCCCACGCCGCTTCCCACAAGCTCTCGCCGGAGGAGAACGCCGCCGTCTCGGCCCTGCCGCCGCGCAGCGCCCTCCTCGTCGCCCACGACAGCGCCGGCACCGGCTCCCGCTTCCTCCTCGACCGCGACGACGTCCCCGCCGGGCGCCACCCGTCCTCCGAGATCTTCCTCGACGACGTCACCGTCTCGCGGCGGCACGCCCGCTTCGTCCGCCGTGGCCAGACGTTCGAGCTCATCGACTCCGGTTCCCTCAACGGCACCTACGTCAACGGGGACCGGGTGGACCGCGCGGAGCTCGACAACGGCGACGAGGTCCAGATCGGGAAGTTCCGGTTCACGTTCTACCGTTCGCTGCGCACGCAGTCGGACCAGTAGAAGGGAGCCATGGCCGACCCCGCCGAGCCCGACCCGCACCGGGACGACGTCCAGCACGAGCCCCGGGTGGGCATCAGCGCCGTGCTCAGGGAGCTCGGCGCCGATCACCCCGGCATCACGGCGTCCAAGCTGCGCTTCCTCGAGGACAAGGGACTGGTGCACCCGGCACGGACGGCCTCGGGCTACCGCAAGTTCTCCCGGGCCGACATCGACCGGCTGCGCCGCATCCTGGAGCTCCAGCGCGACCGCTACCTCCCGCTCAAGGTCATCCGCGAGCGCCTGGACGCCGACGGGGACCCCCGGGACGGGGGCGACCGGCGCACCCCGGAGCCCGCTGACCCGGCCTCCGTCCCGGCCGCCTCCGCACCCCCCGCGTACAGCCTGCGGGAGCTGGCCGCCCGCACCGGTGCCGGGATCCCGCTCGTGCGCGAGCTGGTGAGCTACGGGCTGATCCGGGAGCAGAACGGGGTCTACGACACCCACGCCCTGGCGATCACCGGCGCGGCGCTCGCCCTCACCGCCCACGGGCTGGAGCCGCGCCACCTTCGCCCCTTCAAGGCCGCGGCCGACCGGGAGCTCGGTCTGGTGGAGCGAGCCGTGGCCCCCCTGACCTCCCGACGGGACGCCGCCTCGCGCGCCCGCGCCGTCGAGCGCGCCCAGGAGATCTCCGGGCTGTGCCTGACCATCCACACCTCCCTCGTGAGGTCCGAGATCGCCGCGCTCCAGGAGCGCGCCGCGGTGGAGAACTGACATGGCCGTGCACCAGGTCCTGATGGAGATCGCCGGCGTGCGCATGGACGTCCCCTCCGCGCAGCCCGTCGTCGTGCTGCGCGAGGTGGAGGGCGGACGGCACCTGCCGATCTGGATCGGCACGAACGAGGCCACGTCGATCGTCTTCGCGGTGCAGGGCATCGAACCGCCCCGTCCGCTGACCCACGACCTCCTGCTCTCGGTGGCCACCTCCTTCGGGCGCACGCTCACCCGGGTGCGGATCCACACCGTGGAGGAGGGCGTCTTCCACGCCGCCCTCGAGTTCTCGGACGGAACGGTCGTGGACTCGCGGGCCTCGGACGCGATCGCCCTGGCGGCGCGCACCGACTGCCCCATCCTGTGCACCGAGACCGTCCTGGACGAGGCCGGCCTCGTGATGAGCGGGGACGGTGAGCTGCGCGAGCCGTCGCACCGCCCGGGCGAGGGCGAGCAGCAGCTGCCGCCGGAGGCGCAGGTCGAGCAGTTCCGCGACTTCCTGGACAACGTCGACCCCGAGGACTTCTGACCGGACCGGCCGGTCGTCGTGGCGACACGGAGCCGGGGGCGCGGATGTCTTTGACCCCGTCACCGGCGAGGTCTAACGTCGGTGCTGTGCTCGAGGTGTTCCCCGGGGGGTCCGGACGTCCGAGCGAGTCCATCCATTCCCGGCGCCGCGAGGACCGGATCCACGAGCGAGGAGGCGGCGTGAGCGAGCCCGAGCAGCCCGGCGGCCCGGCCGGGCCCCACCGTCCTCCCGCGCAGGGCACCCAGGGCGTCCTCTTCGCCGACCCGGTGGTCCGGGACGAGTCCGTCGGCTACCGCGGCCCCACGGCGTGCAAGGCCGCCGGCATCACCTACCGGCAGCTCGACTACTGGGCGCGCACCGGCCTGGTGGAGCCCACCGTCCGCGGTGCCGCCGGCTCCGGGACCCAGCGCCTGTACAGCTTCCGGGACATCCTCGTCCTCAAGATCGTCAAGCGGCTGCTGGACACGGGCGTCTCCCTGCAGCAGATCCGCACCGCCGTCGGGGCGCTGCGCGCGCAGGGGGTGGAGGACCTCGCCCAGCTCACGATGATGAGCGACGGCGCGAGCGTCTACGCCTGCACCTCGCCGCACGAGGTCATCGACCTGGTGCAGGGCGGCCAGGGCGTCTTCGGGATCGCGGTCGGCCGGGTCTGGCGCGAGGTCGAGGGCACCCTCGCGGCGATGCCGGGGGAGCACATCGGCCAGGAGACCGGCCCGCCCGTCCCCGACGACGAGCTCTCGGCCCGCCGGGCCCGGCGGCAGAGCGCGGGCTGAGCGCCGCTGGGCTCCACCGGTCTCAGGGCGAACGGTCCAGCAGTCCCCGCAGGATCGCCGTGAACCGGCCCGACAGGTCCTCGGCCTCGGCTCCGGGCCAGCGGTGGATGGGCCAGGCCGCGCCCTGCGCCTGCTGCCACACGGGCAGGTCCGGGATCACGGGGTTCACCAGCAGCGGCCCGAAGAGCTCTGCCAGCTCCTCCAGCCGGTGGCGGTGCTCCACCGACGCGTGCTGGACCTTGTTGACCACCACTCCGGCGGAGGGGACGGCCCAGCTGCGGCTCTGCTCGAACTGGGCGATGGCGGTCATCGTGCGCTTCGTGCCCGCGACGGAGAACAGGGAGGGCTCCGCGACCGAGAGCACCTTGTCGCTGGCGGCCCAGGCGGTGCGGGTCAGGGCGCTCAGGGTCGGCGGGCAGTCGACCAGCACGAGGTCGTAGCCCGGGACGCCGGCGAGGACCCGCTCCAACCGGCCCAGGTCCTTGTCCCGGAACCCGGAGCGCTCCAGGCGGGACGAGGCGGCGGAGCCCGGGGCCACGTCGAGGGCCTTCGCGTCGAGACCCTCACGCACCGCCCAGGCCGAGGCCACGACCACGCGCTCGAGGGCTCCGCGGCGGGGCCGGCGCAGCGCCTCGCCCACGTCGTGGCCCCGCTCCGGCTGGACGCCCAGGCCGGTCGTGGCGTCCGCGTGCGGATCGAGGTCCACCACGAGGGTGGGCACTCCCGCCCGGAGCGCCGCCGAGGCGATCCCGAGGGTCACCGAGGACTTGCCGACACCGCCCTTCAGGCTGCTGACGCTGACGATCTGCACGGAGGGGACACCCTTCGCTCGCGGGGAAACAGGGGAAGCGGCCCCTCGCGCCCGGGATCGGGGGCCGCGGCGAGGAGACGGTCCGCGCCCATCGTAGCCGGGAGGCGGGTCCGCCCCCGGCGCGGCCAGGGGCACCCGCGTGGCCCCGTGTGACGCGGCTCACGGCTGCGTGCCGGGCGGCGTGGTTCACTTGTGGCACGGCTCACCGGGCACGACCCGGCCGCAGCCCGTGGCGCCCATGACCGGCATGGGTGCCACGCAGCCCTGCACGACTCGAGGAAATGAGCGCCCGGGCGTCCGCGAGACGCGCCGGGCGCGGAACGGGTGTAGATGTTCTCCAAGATCCTGGTGGCCAATCGCGGTGAGATCGCGATCCGCGCCTTCCGCGCCGCGTACGAGCTCGGCGCCAAGACGGTGGCGGTGTTCCCGTACGAGGACCGCAACTCGATCCACCGGCAGAAGGCCGACGAGGCCTACCAGATCGGTGAGGAGGGCCACCCGGTGCGGGCCTACCTCGACGTCGAGGAGATCGTCCGGGTCGCGAAGGAGTCCGGGGCGGACGCGATCTACCCGGGCTACGGGTTCCTGTCCGAGAACCCGGAGCTCGCCCGGGCCGCGGCGCGGGAGGGCATCACCTTCGTCGGCCCGCGCGCCGAGATCCTCGAGCTCGCCGGGAACAAGGTCGCGGCGCTGAAGGCCGCCAAGCGCGCCGGGATCCCGACGCTGGCGTCCACGGAGCCCTCGGCGGACCCCGAGGAGCTGCTGGCGCAGGCCGAGGGGATCGGGTTCCCCATCTTCGTGAAGGCCGTGGCCGGCGGCGGCGGGCGCGGCATGCGCCGGGTGGAGACCGCGGAGGCCCTGCCCGAGGCGCTGGGCGCCGCGATGCGGGAGGCCGACACCGCGTTCGGGGACCCCACCGTGTTCCTGGAGCAGGCGGTGCTGCGCCCCCGGCACATCGAGGTGCAGATCCTCGCCGACAACGACGGCGGGATGGTGCACCTGTTCGAGCGCGACTGCTCGCTGCAGCGCCGGCACCAGAAGGTCGTGGAGATCGCCCCGGCGCCCAACCTCGACGAGGGCATCCGCCAGGCATTGCACGCCGACGCGGTGAAGTTCGCCAAGGAGCTGGGCTACGTCAACGCCGGCACCGTGGAGTTCCTGGTGGACACCGCCGGGGAGCGGGCCGGCCAGCACGTGTTCATCGAGATGAACCCGCGCATCCAGGTCGAGCACACCGTCACCGAGGAGATCACCGACGTCGACCTCGTGCAGTCCCAACTGCGGATCGCGTCGGGGGAGACCCTCGCCGACCTCGGGATCGCCCAGGACGAGCTGCGCGTGCGGGGCGCGGCCCTGCAGTGCCGGATCACCACCGAGGACCCCGCCAACGGGTTCCGCCCCGACGTGGGCCGGATCTCCGCCTACCGCTCCGCCGGCGGCGCCGGGGTGCGCCTGGACGGGGGCACCGTCTACGCCGGTGCCGAGATCTCCCCGCACTTCGACTCCATGCTCGTCAAGCTCTCCTGCCGGGGCCGGGACTACCCGACGGCCGTGCACCGGGCCCAGCGGGCGCTGGCGGAGTTCCGCATCCGCGGGGTGGCCACCAACATCCAGTTCCTCCAGGCCGTGCTCGCCGACCCGGAGTTCCTGGCCGGCAACGTGGCCACCGACTTCATCGAGCGCCGCCCCGAGCTGCTGGAGGCGCGGACCTCCGGGGACCGGGCCACCAAGGCCCTCACCTGGCTGGCCGAGGTCACCGTCAACAAGCCCAACGGGGAGCGGGTGGAGGGCATCGACCCGCGCACCAAGCTGCCCCACTACCCGGGGGACAAGCAGGACGAGCCGCTGCGCTCCCCGTTCGACGGCCCCTCGACCCACGAGCCCCCCGCCGGGTGGCGGCAGCGGCTGCTGGAGCTGGGGCCCGAGGGGTTCGCGGCCGCCCTGCGCGAGCAGTCCGCGGTGGCCGTGACGTCGACGACGTTCCGCGACGCCCACCAGTCCCTGCTCGCCACCCGGGTGCGCACCCGGGACCTGCTGGCTGCCGCGCCGGCCTACGCCCACACTCTTCCCCAGCTGTTCTCGGTGGAGGCCTGGGGCGGGGCCACCTACGACGTGGCGCTGCGCTTCCTCGGCGAGGACCCCTGGGAGCGGCTGGCCCTGCTGCGCGAGGCCATGCCCAACATCCCGATCCAGATGCTGCTGCGCGGGCGCAACACCGTGGGCTACACCCCCTACCCCACGGAGGTCACCGACGCGTTCGTCGCCGAGGCGGCCGCGACGGGAGTGGACATCTTCCGGATCTTCGACGCCCTCAACGACGTCGAGCAGATGCGCCCGGCGATCGAGGCCGTCCGCAAGACGGGCACCACGGTGGCCGAGGTCGCGCTGTGCTACACCGGCAACCTGCTGGATCCGGCCGAGGACGTCTACACCCTGGACTACTACCTCGACCTGGCCGAGAAGTGCGTGCAGGCCGGCGCGCACATCCTGGCGATCAAGGACATGGCCGGGCTGCTGCGCCCGGCCGCAGCCACCCGGCTGGTCACCGCGCTGCGCGAGCGCTTCGAGCTGCCGGTGCACCTGCACACCCACGACACCGCCGGCGGGCAGCTGGCCACCCTGATGGCCGCCATCGACGCCGGGGTCGACGCCGTGGACGTCGCCGACGCCTCCATGGCCGGCACCACCTCCCAGGTCCCCGCGTCGGCGCTGGTCGCGGCCCTGGAGAACACCGAGCGGGACACCGGCATCCCCCTGGAGGCCGTCACCGACCTGGAGCCCTACTGGGAGGTCGTGCGCAAGATCTACGCGCCCTTCGAGTCCGGGCTCACCGCGCCCACAGGGCGGGTCTACCGGCACGAGATCCCCGGCGGGCAGCTGTCCAACCTGCGCCAGCAGGCCATCGCCCTGGGCCTGGGCGAGCGCTTCGAGGCCATCGAGGACATGTACACCGCCGCCAACGCCATCCTCGGCGGCCTGGTGAAGGTCACGCCCTCCTCGAAGGTCGTCGGCGACCTCGCCCTCCAGCTCGTGGGCATGGGCGTGGACCCGAAGGAGTTCGAGGCCGACCCGCAGAAGTTCGACCTGCCCGACTCGGTCATCAGCTTCCTGGCGGGGGAGCTCGGCACCCCGCCGGCCGGCTGGCCGGAGCCGTTCCGGTCCAAGGCGCTGGAGGGACGCACCGTGAAGGTCGGGATCACCGAGCTGGCCGCGGAGGACCGTGAGGGCCTCGACGCGGACTCCGCCACGCGCCGGGCCACCCTGAACCGGCTGCTCTTCGCGGGTCCCACCCGGGACTTCGAGGCCAGCCGGGCCAAGTACGGCGACCTCGCGCTGCTGCACACCCGCGACTTCCTCTACGGGCTGACCACCGAGCACGAGCACGTCATCTCCCTGGGCAAGGGCGTCCGGCTCCTCGTCACCCTCCAGGCCGTCTCGGAGCCGGACGAGAAGGGCATGCGCACCGTGATGCTCACCCTCAACGGGCAGCCGCGCATGGTCGAGGTGCGCGACGCCTCGGTGGCCTCGGCGGTGCCCGCCACCGAGAAGGCCGACCCCACCGCCCCCGGCCACGTGGCCGCCCCCTTCGCGGGCGCGGTCACCGTGACCGTGGCCGAGGGCGACACCGTCGAGGCCGGCGCCCAGGTCGCCACCATCGAGGCCATGAAGATGGAGGCGTCGATCACCGCTCCCGCCGGGGGCACGGTCAAGCGCGTCGCGCTCCCGGGCGTCACCCAGGTGGCCGGCGGGGACCTGCTGCTGGTCCTCGACACGGCCGGCTGACACGGCCGGCCGGACCGGGCCGCACGCCGCGCATAGGATGGGCGGCATGCGGACATTCGACCTCATCATCATCGGCTCCGGCTCCGGCAACTCGATCCTCAACGAGGACTACGAGGGCCTGGACGTGGCCGTCATCGACGGAGGGGCCTTCGGCGGCACCTGCTTGAACGTGGGCTGCATCCCCACGAAGATGTACGCCTACCCGGCCACGCTCGCCCGGCACACGGCGGACGCCGACCGGCTGGGGGTCCGCGCGGAGGTGCAGGACGTGCGCTGGCGGGAGATGCGCGACCGGATCTTCGGGCGGATCGACGCGATCTCCCACGGGGGCCTCGAGTACCGCCGGACGCTGCCGCACGTGACCGTCTACCAGGAGCACGTGCGCTTCACCGGCCCGCGGGTCCTGTGCACCGCCTCGGGCGAGGAGATCACGGCCCCGCAGATCGTGGTGGCCTCGGGCTCCCGCCCGCTCCTTCCCGACGTCCCCGGGATCGACCTTCCCCAGGTGCACACCTCGGACACCGTCATGCGCATCGACGAGCTGCCCCGCCGCGTGGTGGTGGTCGGTGGCGGCTACATCGGCGCCGAGTTCGCCCACGTGTTCTCCAGCCTCGGCTCCCGGGTCACCCAGGTCAACCGCACCCAGCGCATCCTGCGCTACCACGACCCCGAGATCGCCGAGCGGTTCGCGCGGGAGGCCTCCCGGCAGTGGAAGCTCGAGACCGGCTGGGCGCTGTCCGAGGTCGAGGAGTGGGACGGCGACGAGTGCGCCGCGATGGTCACCTTCCGCGACCCGCAGGACCCGGAGCTCGTCCTGCGCCTGCCCGCCGACGTCGTGCTGGTGGCCACGGGGCGGCGGCCCAACACGGACGTCCTCGACGCCCGGGCGGGCGGGCTCGACGTGCGCGAGGACGGTCTGCTCGCCGTCGACGAGTACCAGCGGGCCCTCTCCGGCGGGGCGCCGGCCGAGGGCGTGTGGGCGCTGGGGGACATCAGCTCGCCCTACCAGCTCAAGCACGTGGCCAACGCCGAGGCGCGCACGGTCCAGCACAACCTGCTGAACCCGGGCGACCTCCGGGCCTCCGACCACCGGTTCGTCCCCTCGGCCGTGTTCACCAGTCCGCAGATCGCCTCCGTGGGCATGACGCAGGAGGAGGCCGAGCAGTGGGCGGTCGAGCACGGCACCGAGATCACGGTGAAGGTGCAGGACTACGGGGCCACGGCCTACGGGTGGGCCATGGAGGACCACACGGGACTGTGCAAGCTGATCGCGGAGAAGGGCACCGGCCGGCTGCTCGGGGCGCACCTCATCGGGGAGGAGGCCAGTCTGCTGATCCAGCCGCTCGTGCAGGCCATGTCCTTCGGTCTGGACGCCCACACGATGGCCCGGGGCCAGTACTGGATCCACCCCGCGCTGAGCGAGGTCGTGGAGAACGCCCTGCTGGGCCTGGAGGTCCCGGAGCACTCGCCGCTGGCCCCGGAGGAGCTGGTCGGCGGCCGGTGACCCCACCGGCCGCCGCGCGGCTCAGCCCTCGCCGCGGCCCGGCAGGTGCGCCTGGGAGAGCTTTTCCTTGATCCGCCCCGCCGGGGTGGCGGGGGACGGCTCCGGTGCGGGGCGCGAGTAGATCTCCTCGATCCGGTCCGCGAAGTCCTGGGCGATCTTCGCCCGCTTGATCTTCATGGACGGGGTCAGGTGACCGGAGGCCTCCGTCCAGTCGACGTCGAGGATCTCGAAGGACCGGATGCTCTCCGCCCGGGAGACGGCCTTGTTGGCCTGGTCGACGATCTCCTGCACGTGCTCCACGATCCTCGGGTGCCGGGCGGCCTCGGCCACGGGCATCGCGGGGTCCAGGCCCATCAGCTCCAGGCGCGCGGGCAGCACGTCCTGGTCCAGGGTCACGAGGGCCGCCACGAACGGGCGGTCGTCGCCGACCACCATCACCTGGGAGACCACGGCCGACGCGCGGATGGGGTCCTCCAGCACGTTCGGCACCACGTTCTTGCCGCCGGCGGTGACGATGATCTCCTTCTTCCGGCCGGTGAGCGTGAGCGCGCCGTCCTCGTCGAGCGAGCCCAGGTCGCCGGTGCGGAACCAGCCGTCCTCGAACGCCGCCGCGGTCAGGTCCTCGCGCCCGTGGTAGCCGCGCATCACGTGCGAGCCGCGGACCTGGACCTCCCCGTCCTCGGCGATCCGGATCTCGTTGCCGGGCAGCGGCAGTCCCACGGTGCCGATCTTGCCGATCTCCGGGGTGTTCACGGCGATCGGGGCGGTCGTCTCGGTGAGGCCGTAGCCCTCGACCACGTACACCCCGATGCCGTTGAAGAAGTGCCCCAGGCGGGTCCCGAGGGCCGCTCCGCCGGAGACGGCGTGGGTGACCTCCCCGCCCATCGCCGCCCGCAGCTTCGAGTAGACCAGCCGGTCGTAGAGGGCGTGCCGCGCGCGCAGCAGCGGCAGCACACGCCCGCTCTGCTCGGCCCGGGAGTAGGCGACCGCGGTGCTCACCGCGCGCTCGAAGATCAGGGCCTTCGCCTTCCCGCCCTTCTCGGACTTGAGCCGGGCGCTCTGGTAGATCTTCTCGAACACGCGCGGCACGGCCAGGATGAACGTGGGACGGAAGGCCTCGAGGTCGCCCATGAGGTTCTTCACGTCCGGGGTGTGGGCCAGGACGGTGCCCGAGTACAGGGCGATGACCTCCACGAAGCGGGCGAAGACGTGGGCCAGCGGGAGGAACATCAGGGTGCGGGCCCCGGGACGGATGATGTCCGAGACCACGAGGGTCGTGTTCTCGCACAGCCGCACGAAGTTGCCGTGGGTGAGCTCGCAGCCCTTGGGCGGGCCGGTGGTGCCGGAGGTGTAGATGATCGTGGCGATGTCCTCGAGCCCGCGCGACGTGCGCCGCGCCTCGAGCTCCTCGTCGGAGACGCCCTCCCCGGAGCGGGTGAGCCCGTCCAGGTCGGCGCCGGTGCCGTCCAGGCGCCAGACCCGCTCCGCCGCGGCGAACGGCTCCTCGTGGGCGGCCTCGGCGACGGCGTCCTCGAGCTCCTCCGTCTCGACGAAGACCGCCTTCGCGTCGGAGTCGGCCAGGATCCACCGGATCTGCTGGGCCGAGGAGGAGTCGTAGACCGGGACCGGGACCGCGCCGGCGTACCAGATCGCGAAGTCCACGAGCGTCCACTCGTACCGCGTGCGGCTGAGGATCCCCACCCGGTCCCCGGGCTCGATGCCGGCCGCCACGAGGCCCTTGGCCACCCCCTGCACCGCCGTGCGGAACTCCCGGGCCCGCACCTCGCGGGAGGACCCGCCCGGTCCCAGGACCGTGTACAGGTGCGGGTCGCCGTCCTTGTCGGCCTGCATCAGCAGGAAGTCGGTGATGCTGCGGTGGACGGGTGGGTCCACGAGGGCGTCGGTCGCGACGTGGCGCATGGGGTTCCTCCTCAGGTTCGGGGTCGGCGTGCCGTTACTGATCAGTCTAGTGAGTTGGCTCACGCAAATTCGGTCAGAGACGGGCGCCGTCGTCATGATCGTCACGGTTCTCGGGCAGGGACGTCAGCAGGTGGCCGATCGCCGTGACCACGGCCACGAGCCCGGCCACGATCGCCCACCAGGGCAGGGACCCGGGCATCAGGCCCAGGACCAGGAGGAGCAGGGGCACGCCGATCAGCACGGCCCAGGACAGCACGGCCCCGGTGCCGAGCCCCTGCGTGACGGGGCCCGGGTCGGGGGAGTAGGGCTCGTCGTCGTCCTCCGCGTCCCCCACCCACGCGGGAGGCCCGCCGAAGACCGCCTCCTCGGGCGACCAGTCCCGGGGTCCCGTGAGGTGCCGGTCCCCGGCCCGGCGGACGTCCTCGAGGCCCGAGACGATCTCGGTCCACTCGTCCTCGGGGCCCGGCCCCGCGCCGCCGGGGGAGCCCGGGCGCGCGCTCATCGTCCGGCTCCTCGCCCGGCGGGGGGCAGGGGCAGGCCCGTGACCGGGTTGCGCCCCGCCACGAGATCGGCGACGAACCGCGCCGACCGGGCGTGCAGGACGTCCGCCTCCCGGTCCAGGGTGGCCACGTGGAAGCTCTCGGACAGGCGCACGATCTCCACGTCCCCGGCCACGCGTCGCAGCACGTGGGCGTGCGAGGCGTCGGAGACCACGTGGTCGTGCCGCGAGCGCAGGAGCAGGACGGGGGCGGTGACCGCGGGCAGGAGCTTGCGCGTCCTGACCATGAACCGGCCCAGCTCGGCCACCCCGGCCACCGGGGTGCGCGGATAGGCGTGCTCGGTCACGCCCGGGAGGCTGATGTCGTCCGCCACGGAGGGCACGGAGGGCACCGCGCGGTGCAGCGCGGGGGCGAAGCGCGCCGTGCGGCTGACCAGGGACAGCGCGGGGTTCAGGGCCACGACCCCGTCCACCGGCAGGAGCGAGGCCAGGTGCAGGGCGAGCGCGCCGCCCATGGACAGCCCGCAGACCACCACGACGTCGTGCCGCGCGCGCAGCTCCCGGACGTGCCGGGCGGCGTGGTCGCGCCACTGCTCCCACCGCACGGCGGCGAGGTCCTCCCAGCGGGTGCCGTGGCCCGGAAGCAGGGGTCCGACGACGTCGGCGCCCGCCTCGTGCAGGGCGCGGCCCCACGGGCGGACGCTGAACGGGACGCCGGTGAAGCCGTGCAGCACGAGCACGCCGGCCGGGCCCGCGGCCGGATAGCGGAAGGGGGCTCCGGGGGAATCGGCCGCGGGCCCCGCGGGCCCGGCCACGGCCGGGACGGGCGGGCGGTGGTCCTCGACGGGATGCGTCATGCGTCCATGATGGCAGGGCGCGGCCCGGACTTGTCCCTCTGGCGCCCGCGGGCGCGCGGACGTGAGAGAATACCGGAGGCCGGATCCCGTCCGAGCGGCACGGACCCCGCGACATCCCGATCAGCACGAATGGAGTCTCCTCCCACATGGTCTACATGTTCTTGAAGCGCTACGTCGTCGGACCGCTGATCAACGCCGCCTTCCGTCCCGAGGTCCACGGCCTGGAGCACGTGCCCGGCGAGGGTCCCGCGATCCTCGCGAGCAACCACCTGTCCGTGTCCGACTCCGTGTTCATGCCCGTGGCCGTGCCGCGCCAGGTGTTCTTCCTCGCGAAGTCCGACTACTTCAACAGCCCCGGCGTCAAGGGCCGCGTCATGGCCGCCTTCTTCCGTGCCATCAACCAGATCCCCATGGACCGCTCGGGCGGCCGCGCCAGCGCCAGGTCCCTGAGCAACGGCGGGCGCAAGCTGGCGGAGGGCGAGCTGCTGGGCATCTATCCGGAGGGCACCCGCTCCCCGGACGGACGGATGTACAAGGGCAAGATCGGTGTGGCCCGGCTCGCCCTCGAGACCGGTGCGCCCGTCGTGCCCGTCGCCATGGTGGGCACCGACAAGGTGCAGCCGCTCGGTGCGCGGCTGCCCCTGCCCCGCCGTTCGGCGCGGGTGGCCACGATCTTCGGGGAACCGCTCGACTTCTCCCACTACCAGGGCCGGCAGGGCGAGCACGCCCTGCTGCGCGAGGTCACCGACGAGATCATGCAGGCCATCCAGGCGCTCTCGGGCCAGGTCCGTGTGGACGTCTACGCGGCCGAGCACAAGAAGCACCTCGCGGAGCAGCACCGCCAGGAGACCAAGCAGGCCGCGGCGGAGTTCGTGGACAGCGCCAGGGACCGGGCGCGCACGGCGGCCCACTCCGCGAGGCACGCCGCCGACGCCCTGACCCACCGCGACCGTCACGCCGCCACGGACGACGACGCGCCGCGACCCACCGCACCCTGATCCCCCGCCCGGGCCCGCCCCGGACGAGACCATAGGAAGACATGATGCTCGACTTCACCGTTCCCGACAGCCTCCGCAACCTGGCCTCGCCCGTGCCCTCGGCGGCCGACTACCCCGGGCTGGACGACTGGCGCGAGCTGTCCGCCGACCAGCAGCCGACCTGGCACGACCACCCCGACTTCGCCACCTCGATCGCGGAGCTCAACGCCGTCCCGCCGCTCGTCTTCGCCGGGGAGGTGGACCAGCTGCGCGAGCGCCTGGCCGAGGTCGCCAGCGGCAGGGCCTTCTTCCTGCAGGGCGGCGACTGCGCCGAGACCTTCGAGGGGGCCACGGCCGACCGGATCAGCGCGCGCGTGAAGACCCTGCTGCAGATGGCCGTGGTGCTCACCTACGGCGCGTCCATGCCGGTCGTGAAGATGGGCCGCATGGCGGGCCAGTTCTCGAAGCCCCGCTCCTCCAACGACGAGACCCGGGACGGCGTGACCCTGCCGACCTTCCGCGGGGAGATGGTCAACGGCTTCGACTTCACCGAGGAGTCCCGCGTCCACGACCCCCGGCGCATGGTGCGCGGCTACCACACCTCCGCGTCCACCCTGAACCTCATCCGGGCGTTCACCACGGGCGGCTTCGCCGACCTGCGCCTGGTGCACGCGTGGAACATGGGCTTCACCACGAATCCCGCCCACGCCCGCTACGAGTCCCTGGCCCGCGAGATCGACCGCGCCGTGAAGTTCATGGACGCGTGCGGCGCGGACTTCGACGCCCTGCGGACCACCGAGTTCTACGCCGGGCACGAGGCGCTGCTGCTGGACTACGAGCGCGCGCTGAGCCGCATCGACTCACGCACCCACCTGCCGTACGGGACGTCCGGGCACTTCCTGTGGATCGGGGAGCGGACCCGGGAGCTCGACGGCGCCCACGTCGACCTGCTCTCGAAGCTGCGCAACCCCATCGGCGTCAAGCTCGGCCCGAAGACCACCGGCGACGACGCCCTCGCGCTCATCGACAAGCTCGACCCGCAGCGCGAGCCCGGCCGGCTCACCTTCATCACCCGCATGGGGGCGAAGAACATCCGCGAGAAGCTGCCCCCGCTGGTCGAGGCCGTCGAGCGCTCCGGGGCGAAGGTCGTGTGGGTCACCGACCCCATGCACGGCAACACCGTGTCGCTGCCGTCCGGGTACAAGACCCGCAACTTCGACGACGTCGTGGACGAGGTGCGCGGCTTCTTCGAGGTGCACGAGGCCATCGGTTCCTTCCCCGGCGGCATCCACGTGGAGATGACCGGCGACGACGTCGCGGAGTGCCTCGGCGGCGCCGACCCCGTGGACGAGTCCTCGTTCGAGGACCGCTACGAGTCGCTGTGCGACCCCCGGCTGAACCACATGCAGTCCCTCGAGATCGCCTTCCTGGTGGCGGGCTACCTCTCCCGCCGCTGAGCGGGGGCCGGGCCGACGGGGCCGGGGCCGGACCGGCCGTCCGCTGCAGGACGGTCCGGGCCGACCCCGGCCCCGTCCGTCGTCCGGGGAGCACCCGGCGGAGGGGCGCCGACGCTCTCCTCGACGCGCCGGCCGCCCGGAGGGGTCGTCCGGCGCCGGAGCGGCGAGCTGGGGTGCGGTGCTCCGCTACGGGCCGGTCGAGACGAACAGGACGACCTGCTCCGCGGGACGCACGGCGGCGGCCGCGGCCGGGTCGGTGCCGATCACGGTGCCCGCCGGGGTCAGCGGGTCGGGGGTCTCGTGCACGGCCACGTTCTCGAGCCCGGCGCCGGCCAGGTACTGGCGGGCCAGCTCCGGTCCGGTCCCGCGGACCTCCGGCACGCTCGTGGTCCCGCCCGGGCCGGAGGCGATCAGCCAGCCCAGGAACGCCGCCGCGGCCACCGCCAGCGCGGCCAGCGCCAGGTGCGCGGCCGTGCGCAGCGGACGCGCCGGGCGCAGCTCGACCTCGGGCCGCCACGGGTCGGACGAGCCGCCCGGGTGCGCGCGGCCCGGGCTCCGCGCCGGTGCCGGCAGGGCCGACCCCGAGCGGCGCAGGACCTCGGTCGCGGCCGCGGACGGGCGGAGGACCTCCGTGGCGGCTCCGGTCCGGCCGATCGCCTCGGTCGGTGCCGTCCACGGGCCCGGCGCCTCCGTCCGGGGGTCCGCGGGAGCCCCTGCCGGCACGGGTGCGCCGTCCTGCGGCGCACGGTGCACCGGAGGACGGTCCAGCTCCTCCGGGCGCAGCTGCGCCCGGACCGACCGCAGCCGCCCGAGGAGGTCCCCGGCGTCCGCGGGACGGTGCTCCGGGTCCCGGGCCGTGGCACGGGACACGAGACGGGCCAGGGCGGCCGGCACTCCGGGCTCGAGGGAGCGCAGGTCCGGGACCCCGCCCTCGGCGTGGGCGCGGGCCACGGCGAGCGGGGCCCCCTCGAAGGGGCGGCGCCCGCACAGCAGCTCGAAGAGCACGATCCCCGCCGAGTAGACGTCCGCCCGGGTGTCCAGCCGCCGTCCGGTGACGAGCTCCGGGGAGGCGTAGCCGACGGTGCCGAGCACGCTCCCGCTCGCGGTGTGCTGGCCGACCGCCCGGGTGAGGCCGAAGTCCGCCACGGTCACCCGGCCGCCGGCCGCGATCAGCACGTTCTCCGGCTTGACGTCGCGGTGCACCAGCCCCGCCCGGTGGGCCGCGGCGAGCCCGTCCACGGCGGCCTCCATCACCTCCAGCGCCTCGCGCGGGGTGAGGGCGCCGCGCCGGCGCAGCAGGTCCCGCAGCGTGGAGCCCTCCACGTGCTCCATGACGAGGTAGGGCACCCCGTCCGGGGCGTGGCCCTGGTCGAGCACGGAGACGACGTGGGGGTGGGACAGCCGCGCCGCGGCCCGTGCCTCGCGCACGAACCGCTCGGCGGCGGCCGGGTCCTCGGCCAGGTGCGGGTGCATGAGCTTCACGGCGACGGTGCGCTCGAGGCGCGTGTCCACCGCGCGGTACACGGTGGCCGTGCCGCCGCTGGCGATCCGGGGGCCGAGCTCGTACCGGCCCTCCAGGAGGGGGCCGGTCAGGTGGTCGGGGAGCGCGTGCTGCACGGGATCAGTCTAGGACCCGGCGCTGTGCGGCCCCTGAGCCGCGGTTCACCCGGCGAACGACCGGCGGTGGGCCTTGACGCTCTTGACGTACTTCTTGGTGTCGTCGTACATCCCGTACTTCTTCACCCCGTGCAGGCCCTGGTAGTACGCGGCGATGGCCACGTCGGTGCTGGGGGCGCTGCGGCCGAGCTGTCGGATGATCGCGACACCCGCGGTGGCGTTGTCGTGCGGGTCGATCAGGTCGAGCTCGCGGCCCACCAGTCCCGACGCCCACTCACCGGCGTCCGGGATGACCTGCATGGCGCCCACGGCGTCGGCGGGGGACACCGCCCGGTGGTCGAACCCGGACTCCTGCTGGGCGTGGGCCAGCGCGAGGGCCGGGTCCACGCCCATCCGCACCGCGGTGTCGTGGACGATCTGCCGCATCTGCTCCCGGGACGGGGCCGGCCGGGTGGCGAGCTGCTCGTGGTGGCGGTTGGCGGACTCCACCACGTCCCGCTCGTACGTGCGGCCGAGGAACGTGTCCCCGACGGCCTGCTCGGGCGCGGCCGCGGGCTCCGCGGCCGCGACGGCCGCGGGCCGGACCGGGGCGCCGCCGGCCACCGACAGCCTCTGGCCGGGGCGCAGGAGGGAGCCGACGGTGAGGTCGTTCGTGTCGAGGAGGTGCTGGACCGACACGTCGTGGGCCTGCGCGATGCTCCAGAAGGAGTCGCCGGAGCGCACGACGTAGTCCGTGACCGCGCGCCCGGCGCGGTCCTCCGGAGCGGCCTCCTCGGCCGGCTCGGGCCCCGAGGCGTCCGGTCCGGCCAGTCGCAGCGTCTGTCCCGGCAGCAGCAGCGCGGCTCCGGACAGGTCGTTCCACCGCATGAGCTCGTCCACGGCGACACCGTGGCGCTGGGCGACCGCCCACAGGGAGTCGCCGGCAGCCACGGTGTGCTCGGCGGGCTCCGCCGCCTTCTGCCCGAGGACAAGGGGCGAGGGGGCCACCTGGGAGCTCTGCACCGGTGCGGCGTGGGCCACGGTGCCCCCGCCCAGCGCCGCCATGGCGGCGACGGCGGTCACCGCCGAGCCCGTCCTCGCGCGGCGGGCCCACCGGGGGGAGCGGTCGTCCCGGGTGCGGGGGCGCTGGGCCGGGCCGTCGGGGCGGGAAGCGGTGGAGCAGAGCGGTGCGTCGTTCGGGTCGGTCGTGTCGCTGTCGGGGGGATACGGCATGAAGTGGCTCTCTGACGCTGATCGGGGAAGAGGCGGAGGTCTCAGCTGTCTCCGCGGGTCCGAGCATACCGTGACGGGCCCGCGTGGCACGGGAACCGGCGGACGTGGCACCCTGGGACCGTGAAGAAGACATCCGGAAACACCACCGAGGAGTTCGACCGCCTGGACGGGCTCGTCCAGGACTGGCTGCCCCTGCCCGACGTCGCCGAGCAGCTCGGGCTCGTGGTCACGCGCGTCCACGGCCTCATCGACGACGGGACGCTGCTCGCCGTGCGCAACCCGCACGACAACATCCGACGGGTCCCGGCCGCGTTCCTGCTGGACGGCGCCGTGCTCGACTCCCTGAAGGGCACGGTGGCCGTCCTCCGGGACGCCGGGTACACCGATGTCGAGGCGATCGCCTGGCTGTACACCGAGGACGAGTCCCTGCCGGGCCGCCCCGTCGACGCCCTGCGCAACGGACGCAAGACGGAGATCCGCCGACGGGCCCAGGTCCTGGGCTGGTGACCCGGGGGCCCGGCGGGTCGGCCCGCCGGGGCCCGCGGCCCACCGCCGCGCCTCCCCGGGGGACGGCTCACGAGGAGCGGCGCACCGCCGCCGCGGCGAGACCCCGCAGCGCGGCCAGGGGCACCGGCCCGGCCCCGAGCCGGTCCAGGGCCGCGAAGGCCTCCTCGCTCAGCCCGTCGATGAGCTCCTCCGTGGCCCGCAGGGCGCCGCAGTCCGTGATCAGCGCGCGGAGCTCCTCGACGTCATCCTCGGTGAGCTCCGGCCGGCCCAGGGCGGCCTCGAGCCGGGCGATCTGCGCCTCGTCGCCCAGCCGGCGCACGTAGCCCACGAGCACCGTGCGCTTGCCCTCGCGCAGGTCGTCCCCGGCGGGCTTGCCGGTGGCGGCCGGATCGCCGAACACGCCCAGGACGTCGTCGCGCAGCTGGAACGCCTCGCCCAGCGGCAGCGCGAACGCCGAGCACCGCTCGAGCTCGGCCTCCGGGGCGCCCGCGAGGGCGGCCCCGAGCACCACCGGGTGCTCCACCGAGTACTTCGCGGACTTGTACCGGATCACGTCCAGCGCCCGCTGCACGGCGCCGGCCCGGTCCTGGCCCGGCCCGGCGACCTCGCCCTGCACGTCGAGGTACTGCCCGACCATCACCTCCGAGCGCATGAGGTCGAAGACGGCCCGCGCCCGCCGGGCCCCCGGGCCGGCGGCTCCGGCGAACAGCTGCTCGCTCCAGGACAGGCACAGGTCCCCGGACAGGATCGCGGCCGCGACGCCGAACGCCGGGCCGTCCAGGGACCAGCCCCGCTCGGCGTGCAGGGACTCGAAGCGCCGGTGGACGCTGGGCGCGCCGCGGCGCGTGTCCGACCGGTCGATGACGTCGTCGTGGATCAGGGCGGCGGACTGGAAGAGCTCCAGCGCTGCCCCGGCCCGGACCACCGCGGCGTCCTCCGGGTCGCCGCCCGCCGCCCGCCAGCCCCAGTAGCACAGCCGCGCGCGCAGCCGCTTCCCCCCGGCGGAGAGCGCGGCGACGGCCTCCAGCAGCGGCAGGGTCTCCGCCGAGATGCCGCCGAGGACCTCCCGCTGCCCCGCGAAGAAGTGCTCCAGCTCGGCGTGCAGCCGGTCGACGAAGCGCGCGTCCTCGGCCCGGAAGGCGTCCTCCGGCGCCCCGTGCGGCACGGAGCGGGGAGGTGCGTCGGACGGATGCGGCGGGGACGGTGGCGTCATGGGCGGTCGACCTCGATCTCGGGCGGCGGGGGACGGGCCGGGCGGCCGTCCGCGGTCTCCGGCCAGCCTAGCGAAGGGCCGTTCCCGACGCCCCGCCCGGCCCGGGCGGGCGCCGTGGGCACGATGTCCGGACCGGGACCTATGCTGTGCCGGACACGAGAGGAGGACGGGGTGACCGAGACGCCGAAGGACCGGCTGGCCCGCTGGCGGGCGTGCGCCGTGATGCACGTCGACATGGACATGTTCTACGTCGGCGTGGAGCTGCTCGCGGCCCCGCAGCTGCGGGGCCGGCCCGTCGTGGTGGCGGGCGCGGGCAACCGTTCCGTCGTCCTGTCCGCCTCCTACGAGGCGCGGGTCTTCGGCGTGCGCTCGGGCATGCCCCTGGCCCGGGCCCGCGCCATGTGCCCGGGAGCCGTCCTGATCGAGCCGCACCGCGGTGCCTACGAGGCCTACTCGCGACGGGTCATGGCCATGTTCGCGGAGATCACCGACCGCGTGGAGCAGGTCAGCGTGGACGAGGCCTTCCTGGACGTCTCCGGGGCCGTCCGCCGCCTCGGCCCGCCGGTGGGCATCGCCCGTGCGCTGCGCGCCCGGGTGCAGCAGGAGCTGGGGCTCACGGCCTCCGTGGGCATCGGGGTCAACAAGACCGTCGCGAAGATCGCCTCCACCCGCTCCAAGCCTGACGGGCTGCTGCTCGTCCAGCCGGAGGACACGCTCGCGTTCCTCGCCGAGCTGCCGGTCACCGCCCTGTGGGGCGTCGGCGGACGCACCGCGGAGGCCCTCGTCGGCGCCGGCCTGCGCCGGGTCGGGGACCTCGCGGCGGCGCCGCTGCCGGAGCTGACCCGCGTGGTCGGCCGCGCGGCGGGCCACCACCTGCACGAGCTGGCCAACGGCCGGGACCCCCGCCCGGTGGTCCCCGTGCGGGAGGAGAAGAGCGTGGGCGCGGAGGAGACCTTCCCCCACGACGTCTCCGACGACCGGGTGCTGCGCGAGACCCTGCTCCGGCTCGCCCACCGGACCGCCTCGCGGCTGCGGCGCCACGGACTGCGCGCCCGCCGGGTGGGGCTCAAGCTGCGCTACGCGGACTTCACGACCATCACCCGCTCGCGCACGCTGTCCCAGCCGTTCACCTCCGCGCACGACCTCCTCCAGCACGGCGTGGGCCTGCTCGAGGAGCTGGGGGAGCGGCCGCAGGCCGTGCGGCTCATCGGCGTCCGGGCCGAGGCGCTGGAGCAGGCCACGGACGCCCTGCAGCTGAGCCTGGACGGCCGCGAGGAGGAGTGGGGGGCGGCCGAGGAGGCCATGGACCGGGTGCACGCCCGCTTCGGGGCGGACCGGCTGGGCCCGGCGCGGCTGCTGCCCACCGGACCACGGCACCAGCACGGCGATTCCAAGGGTGTTGACAGCCGCGCGCGCGGTGCCAAATCGGCAGTCGACGGTCTATCCTGGTATCAGGCGGCGCCGGAACAGCCGGGGATTTCCGCACCCGAAGGATAGAGGAGGGCTACCGTGCCACTGTCCGAGCACGAGCAACAGCTCTTGGCCCAGCTCGAGAAGCAGCTCCACGCGGACGACCCGAGGTTCGTGACGAGCATGGGCTCCCGTGCCGTCAAGGGCGCCTCCACCCGGAACATCGTCCTCGGAATCGTGATCGCCGTCGTCGGCCTGCTCGTCCTCCTCGGCGGAGTCGTCCTCAAGTCCGTCCTGCTGGGGGTGCTGGGCTTCGTCGTCATGGGCGCCGGCGTCTATGTCGCCACGTTGCGCTCGGGCAAGCCCCGTTCCGACGGCGCGGGACGCCAGGGAGGACCGCCTCGCCGTTCCTCGCCGTTCCTGCAGAACCTGGAGCAGCGCTGGGACCAGCGCAACTCCGGCGGCCAGCCCTAGCCCGCCGCCCCGCGGGGACCCGTCCTCCACGACCCACCACCCCGCACCACCTCCGATCGGCTCCCCGGCGTCCCGCCGGGGAGCTTCTTCGTGCCGGGGCTCCTCCCACCACCGGATCCCTCCACCTCCCTCCCCGCCGGCCCCACCGGCCCCACCGGCGCCACGCCCCGCCGCACCTGCGGCGATGCCGGTCCGGCCCTCCCACCCCGCCGCGCCACGCCGTGCCGGGCGGGGCCCGCGTTCGTTGACCGGGGAGTGAAGTGGAGTAAAGTGGGGCGGAGAGAAGGATCTGGGAGAACTCTCGGGCTGGAGAGGGCGGTGAGCATGTTTCTCGGAACGTACTCACCCCGTCTCGACGAGAAGGGCCGTCTGATCCTGCCGGCGAAATACCGGGAGGAGCTCGCCGAGGGACTGGTCCTGACGCGCGGCCAGGAGCGGTGCCTGTACGTCTTCAGCATCCGTGAGTTCGAACGGGTCCACGAGCAGCTGAGGGCGGCACCGCTGTCCTCGAAGCAGGCCCGGGACTACATCCGGGTCTTTCTCTCGGGCGCCTCCGACGAGGTCCCGGACAAGCAGGGCCGCGTCACCATTCCGCCGCCGCTGCGGGAGTACGCCGGGCTGGACCGGGAACTCGCCGTGATCGGCGCGGGCACCCGGGCGGAGATCTGGGATGCCCAGGCGTGGAACGAGTACCTGAACGAGAAGGAGGCCGTCTTCTCCGAGACCGAGGAGGAAGTGGTGCCCGGGCTCTTCTGAGCGCAGGGTCGCCGACCACCACCGCGAGGCGCGGAACCGCTTCCCGGATGAGATCTCCAGCCGCACAGCCGTCACCGTCCTGACTCAACTTCCCCTGAGCCAGGCCGGATTCGAGGGAGGGCCAGCGGATGGGGTTCTGATCCTGGAACGCCTGCGGCCGCACCACGGCGTCGATCCGACGCCGGCCACCCCGACCGACCGACCGCCGAAGAGAGGGCCCATGGCGCAACGCCCAGCCGAGCAGCTCCACGTCCCTGTCCTGCTCGAGCGCTGCCTGGACCTGATGGCCCCCGCGCTCGGCGAGGACGGTGCCGTGGCGGTGGACGCGACGATGGGCATGGGCGGTCACTCCGAGGCGCTGCTGCGCCGCTTCCCCAGGCTCCAGCTCGTGGCCGTCGACCGGGACCCGCAGGCCCACGCGCTGGCCGGTGCGCGCCTGGCCCCGTTCGGCGACCGCTTCCACCCGGTGCACACCACCTACGACCGCATCCCGGAAGCCCTGGCCCAGCACGGCTTCGGCCACGCGGACGCCGTCCTGTTCGACCTCGGCGTCTCGTCCCTCCAGCTGGACGAGCGCGAGCGCGGTTTCGCCTACTCCTACGACGCGCCCCTCGACATGCGCATGGACTCCACCGCACCGGTCACGGCCCAGGACGTCGTCAACGACTACAGCGAGGCGGACCTGCGCCGGATCCTGCGCGACTGGGGCGAGGAGCGCTTCGCGGCCCGGATCGCCCGGGCCCTCGTCGAGCGCCGGGCGCAGGCCCCGCTGCGGACCACGGGCGAGCTCGTGGAGGTCGTCCGCGCGGTGGTCCCCCAGGGGGTCCAGCACCGCAAGGGCCACCCGGCCAAGCAGACCTTCCAGGCGCTGCGGATCGAGGTCAACGAGGAGCTCGACGTCCTGCGCCGGGCGATCCCGGCGGCGCTGGACGCCGTGCCCGTCGGCGGACGGGTCGTGGCGATGAGCTACCACTCCCTGGAGGACCGGATCGTGAAGCAGGCCTTCGCCCGCGGGGCCACCTCCACGGCGCCCAAGGGCTTCCCCGTGGAGCTCGACGAGCACAAGCCCACGCTGCGGATCCTCACCCGCGGCACCGAGACCCCGACCCCCCGGGAGATCGACGAGAACCCGCGGGCCGCCTCCGCGCGCCTGCGGGCGGCCGAGCGGATCCGGCAGAACCCCCCGCACCCATCACAGAACGCGCAGAGGTACATGGCATGAGCGGCACCGGACTCCAGCGACGACCGGCCCGTCCGGCCCCTCCGCGCAGCGGCATCGGCGCCTGGGCGGCCCGGCGCGGCCAGCGCCCGCCGATGGAGGGCAGCTCCGCCCGCCAGTTCGAGACCCCCGCCCCGCCCTCGCCGGGCACCGGCGGCTCCACCCGCGCGCCCCTGTCCGTGGTGCCCGGCCGGGCCCGGCGCGGACGGGTCTCGGTCGTGGTGCTCAGCCTGATCGCCCTCGTGGTCGCCCTCGCCTCGATCCTGGTGCTGAACATCCAGATCTCCGGTGGCCAGTACCGGCTCGTCGAGCTGCGCGCCCAGGAGCAGGCGCTCAGCCAGCAGAACGAGGCCCTCACGCAGGACCTCGAGTTCTACGGAGCCCCGCAGCACCTCGCCGTGATGGCCCTGGACCTCGGCATGGTCCCCGCCCAGGGCTCGGGCACCGTGGACCTCACGACCGGGTCGGTCGAGGGCGACCCGGTGCCCGCGCAGCCGCAGGAGAACCACGAGATCCTGGTCGACCGGGCGCACCAGACCGGTTCGGAGGCCGCGGACCGCGCCGCCCAGCGCGCGGAGGAGCGCGAGCAGGAGAAGGCGGAGGAGGAGCGCGAGGACGCCGAGCAGCGGGCCCGCGAGGACTCGGCCCCCGCCGGGGGGTCCCTGCCGGCCCCCCAGCAGCGCCTGCCCGGGGAGTGAGCGGGGCGCAGGCACCCGCCCCCGCACGCAGCACCTCCCCGGAAGAACCCCAGCCGAGACCAGGAACGAGGCAGACACGTGGCACGCGCACGCTCGACGTCGACGGGTGACACCCCCGGCGCCCTCGGCATCGGCCGCAGCCACATCGGCATCGTCCTGGTGCTCGCCCTGCTCGTGGTGCTGGGGCTGCGCCTCGTGTGGGTGCAGGGCTTCGACGTCGCCGGCCGGGCCGAGGCCGCCGCCACGGACCGCTCCCGCACCGAGGTGGTCCCCGCGCTGCGCGGGGAGATCCGCGACACCGACGGCAACGTGCTCGCCCGCACCCTCCAGCGCTACGACGTGACGGTCGACCAGAGCAAGGTCCGCGAGTTCCAGCGACTCCAGGCGGACGGCACCGCCCAGACCGTCACCCCCACGCAGGCCGTGTACGAGCTCGCCGACGCCCTCGAGCTCGAGGACACCGAGGTCAAGAAGTCCCTCGACGGCGAGAAGCAGTTCGAGTACGTCGCCCGCGGGGTCACCCCGGAGCAGTGGAACACCGTGCGCGAGCTGGACCTGCCCTACGTCTACGGGCAGCCGTCCTCGGACCGGATCTACCCCAACGGACCCGTGGCCGGCAGCGTGGTCGGCTTCATGGGCGGCGACGACGAGGCCCTGGGCGGGATCGAGCAGACCCAGGACGAGCTGCTGCGGGGCACCGACGGCAGCCGCACCTTCGAGATCAGCGCCGACGGCGTGCGCATCCCGGTGGCTCCCACGGAGGAGAGTCCCGTGACGGACGGCTCCTCGGTGCAGCTGTCCATCGACAGCGACGTCCAGTTCATCGCCCAGCAGGCCGTCACCGAGCGCACCGAGGAGCTCGGCGCCGACTGGGGCACCGCCGTGGTGATGCGCATCGAGGACGGCGCGGTGCTCGGGCTGGCCGACTCATCGACGGTCGACCCCAACGACCTCGGGTCCGCGGATCCCGAGGACCTCGGGGCCCGGGCCGTGACCCAGGCCGTGGAGCCGGGTTCCACCCAGAAGATCCTCACCGCCGCGGCCGCCGTGGAGGAGGGCCTCGTGACCCCCCGCACGGAGATCACGGTCCCGCCGTTCCTGGAGATCGACGGCGAGAAGATCACCGACTCCTTCGACCACGACGAGCAGGACCGCACGTTCGCCGGGATCATCGCCGACTCGATGAACACCGGCACCGTGCTGGTCGGCAGCAAGCTCTCCCCGGAGCAGCGCCACGCGTGGCTGCAGCGCTTCGGGGTGGGCGAGACCACGGGGATCGAGCTGCCGGGGGAGTCCCCGGGCATCCTCGCCCCGGCCGACCAGTGGGACAAGCGCCAGCAGTACACCGTGCTCTTCGGCCAGGGCGTGTCCCAGACGCCCCTGCGCACCGCCACCGTCTTCCAGGCGATCGCCAACGGGGGCGTCCAGGTGGAGCCGCGCGTCGTCGAGGCCGTCGTGGACGCCGACGGCACGCGCACCCCGACGGAGCGCCCGGAGGGGGAGCGCATCGTCTCGGAGGAGACGGCGCAGCAGGTCCTGGACCTGATGGAGGTCACGGTCACCGAGGGCGGCGCCAAGGAGGCCGCCGTCGAGGGCTACCGCGTGGGCGGCAAGACCGGCACCGCCGAGGCTCCCAGCCCGGAGGGCGGCTACGACGGCTACACGACCTCCTTCGTGGGCGTGGCGCCCATCGAGGACCCCCAGTACCTCGTGGCCGTGACCCTGCAGCGGCCCGAGGGCGACGTCCGCACCATCGGGGCCACCGGCACCTTCAGCAAGATCATGGGCCAGGTGCTGCGCCACTACGGCGTCCCGCCCTCGACGACCGAGCCCGTGGAGATCCCGCTGCGCACCGACGAGCCCGAGAAGACCGCGCCCGAGGACGCCCCGCCGGACGTCGTCGCCACGGACGAGGCCACGGACGGAGCCACGGACGGAGCCACGGACGAGGCCACGGACGGAGCGGCGGCCACCCCTGACCCGAACGCCACCGCGAGCGGGTCCGCCTCCCCGAGCCCGTCCCGGCGGGCCGACGAGGGCGACTAGACTTCCGTATCGCTGTGCCCGGACACCCCCCGGGCGCCTCCCCCCAGCACTCCGGCGGCCCACCCACCCGCCACCCAGACCACGAAGGACGTTGATGGACGCGACAGCCCAGCAGGGACACGACGCGCAGACGATGCGCCCCGCCAGGCCCCGGCCGCTGAGCCTCGCGGAGACGGCCCGGCTCGCGGGCGGGACCGCACCGGTCCGGGCCGTGGACGTCACCGGCATCTCCCTGGACTCCCGGCAGCTGCGTCCCGGCGACCTCTACGCGGCCCTGCCCGGCGCCCGTGCGCACGGTGCGCAGTTCGCGGTGCAGGCGGCGCGCGCGGGCGCGGTCGCGGTGCTCACCGACGCCGAGGGCGCCGCGCTGCTCGAGCGCGCCGGTGTGGAGCTGCCCGTGGTCGTGGCCCCGGACCCCCGCCGGTCGGTCGGAACGATCGCGGCCCGGGTCTACGGCTCCCGCCCGCAGGACGGCACCGCCCCGGTGCTGTTCGCGGTCACCGGCACCAACGGGAAGACGACCACCACCTACTTCACCAACTCGGTGCTGCGCGCGCTCGGGCACCGCACCGGGCTGATCGGCACCATCGAGATCCTCGCCGGCGAGCAGGCCATCCCCTCGCGGCTCACCACGCCCGAGGCCCCGCACGTGCACGCGCTGCTCGCCCTCATGCGGGAGCGCGGCATCACCGCTGCGTCCATGGAGGTCTCGTCCCACGCCCTCCGGTTCCACCGGGTGGACGGGGTGCGCTACGACGTGGCCGGGTTCACCAACCTCACCCAGGACCACCTGGACCTGCACGGGTCGATGGAGGAGTACTTCGCCGTCAAGGCCCAGCTGTTCACCCCCGAGCGCACGCGCCGGGCCGTGGTCGTCGTCCAGGACGAGGACGACGCCTGGGGCCTGCGGATGGCCGAGCACGCCCGGGAGCAGCTCGGGGCCGAGCACGTGGACACGGTCGCCCTGCGCGGCGACGTGCCCGGCGACCGCGACGCCGGCCCCGGTCGGCACGGCGCCGACTGGACCCTGACCGCCCTGAGCCGCCGCGGCATCGGGCACGCCTTCGCCCTGCAGCACCGGGACGGGCGCTCCCTGCGCGTGTCCACCGCCCTGCCGGGCGACTTCAACGTGGCCAACGCCGCCCTGGCCGTGGTGATGGTCGTGGCCTCCGGGGTCGACGTCGCGCAGCTGCAGCGGGTGCTCGACGAGGAGGACCCGCTGACCACGGAGGTGCCCGGCCGGATGCAGCTGATCGGCACCGAGCCGACCGCCGTCGTCGACTTCGCGCACAACCCCGACGCCCTGCGCCGGGCCCTGGGCGCCGTGGAGCCGCCCTCGGAGGAGGGTCGCGTGCTCGTGGTCTTCGGCGCCACGGGGGAGCGGGACCGGACCAAGCGCCCCGTCATGGGCGAGGTCGCGGCCCGGAACGCCGACGTGGTGATCGTCACCGACGACGACCCCCACGACGAGGACCCGGCCGGGATCCGTGAGGAGGTCGCCGCCGGGGCGCGGGCTGCGCGCGCCGCCGGCGCCCGTGCCCAGGAGGTCCTCGTGCTCGCACCGCGGGCCGTGGCCATCCGGGCCGCGGTGGCCATGGCGGGTCCTGCCGACTCCGTGCTCGTGGCCGGCCGCGGGCACGAGACGGTCCAGGAGATCCGGGGCGTGGACCACCCGCTGGACGACAGGGAAGAGCTGCGGGCCGCACTGGCCGACGCGCAGCAGGGCCGTTGGGAGGACCGATGATCGAACTGACCGCTGCACAGATCGCGCAGATCACGGGCGGGCGCGCCGTCGGCGACGCCGCCGCGCGGGAGGTCGTCGTCCAGCACGTCACGACCGACTCCCGCGAGGCCCGTCCCGGGACGCTGTTCGTGGCCAAGCCGGGCGAGGTCACCGACGGCCACGGGTTCGTGGGCGCGGCGTTCGCCGCCGGGGCGGTGCTCGCGCTCGTGGAGCGGGAGGTCGCCGACGCCGCGGGCGCGGCCTACCCGGGGGTGCTCGTCCCCGACGTGGTCGAGGCGATGGGCCGGCTGGCGGCGTGGGTCGTGGCCCAGCTGCGCGCCGACCACGAGGTCACCGTCGTCGCGGTCACCGGCTCCGTGGGCAAGACCACCACCAAGGACCTCCTCCGGGGCGTCTTCGCCGCGGAGGGCCCCACGGTCGCGCCGCGCGGCTCGTACAACGGCGAGGTCGGCGTGCCGCTCACGGTCTTCGAGTGCACCTCCGAGACGCGCTACCTCGTCGTCGAGATGGGCGCCACCAGGATCGGCAACATCGACTACCTGTGCCGCATGGTCCGCCCCGACGTCGGGGTGGTGCTGTGCGTCGGATCCGCCCACGCCGGCGAGTTCGGCGGGGTCGCCAACATCGCGCGCGCCAAGGGGGAGCTCGTGGAGTGCCTGCGCGCGGACGGGGTGGCCGTGCTCAACGACGACGACGCCCTGGTGCGCCAGATGCACCGGCGCACCGCCGCGCCCGTGCTGTACTTCGGGGAGTCCCCGGCCAACTCCCTGCCGGACGTGCCGGCCGCCCGCGTCCACGCCTCCGACGTGCGGCTCGGGCCCGGCGGCAACCCCGAGTTCCTGCTGCACCTGCCCGACGGCTCCGAGCACCGGATCGTCTCCCGGCTCATCGGGGAGCACCACGTGACCAACCTCCTCGCCGCGGCCTCCGCCGCCTTCGTGGCAGGAGTCGCCCCGGAGCGGATCGCGGCCTCGCTCAACGCCCAGGGACCCGGGAGCCGGTGGCGGATGGAGCGCACCGAACGGGCCGACGGGGTGACCGTGGTCAACGACGCCTACAACGCCAACCCGCAGTCGATGCGCGCCGCGCTGCAGAGCCTGGCCCAGCTGGGGCGGGGGGCCGACGGGTCCGCGCCCCGCCGCACGTGGGCCGTGCTCGGGGGCATGCTCGAGCTCGGGGACAGCACCGTCGAGGAGCACGACGCGCTGGGGCGCATGGTCGTGCGGCTCAACATCTCCAAGCTCGTCGCGGTCGGCGATCTCGCCCGACCGGTCTACGACGCGGCCCAGCTCGAGGGCTCGTGGGGCAACGAGGCCACGTGGGTGGCGACCGCCGAGGAGGCCGAGCAGATCCTGCGCGAGGAACTGGCCCCGGGCGACATCGTCCTGTTCAAGTCCTCCAACGCCTCCGGTCTGCGGGTGCTGGGCGACCGGGTGGCGGCCACCGCCCACGGCGGCGCCGAGGGGCCCGCCCCCGGCAACGACGCCCCCGCGCGGGGCGACCACTGGCGCTCCGCCGGACCCTTCGTCAACGCCTCCCTCGACCCGAGCGGCCGGCCGGTCACCCCGGGCAGCGCCGCCGGAAGGAACGAGCAGGCATGATCCAGATCCTCATGGCCGCCGGACTCGCGCTCGTGCTGTCGCTGTTCGGGACCCCGGCCTTCATCAAGTTCCTCGCCCGCCGCGGCTACGGCCAGTTCATCCGCGACGACGGCCCCACGAGCCACCACACCAAGCGCGGCACGCCCACGATGGGCGGGGTCGCGATCCTCGGCTCCGTGGTGCTCGCCTACGGGCTCACCCACCTGGTCTCCGGCCTCGTGTGGCCGTCCTACGGCGGGGTGACCCTCTCCGGGCTCTCCGCGCTGCTGCTGATGCTCGGCATGGGCCTGGTCGGGTTCGTCGACGACTACAAGAAGATCGCCAAGAAGCAGAACCTGGGCCTGAGCCCCCTGGGCAAGATCGTGCTGCAGGGGCTCATCGGCACCGCCTTCGCGCTGCTGGTGCTGCTCGTGCCCGACCAGCAGGGCTCGACCGCCGCGTCCTCGGCGATCTCCTTCACCCGGGACACCGTCCTGGACCTCGCCTTCGCCGGCCCCGTGCTCGGCGCGGTGCTCTTCGTGGTCTGGGTGAACCTCATCGCCACGGCCACCACCAACGCCGTGAACCTCACGGACGGCCTGGACGGGCTCGCCACGGGAGCGTCCATCCTGGTGTTCAGCGGCTACATGCTGATCGCGATGTGGCAGAACACCCACCTGTGCGGGTCCGCAGCCCAGGGCGTGTGCTACGAGGTGCGCGACGCCGCCGACCTGGCCATGACCGCGGCCGCCCTCGTGGGAGCCCTCGTCGGCTTCCTGTGGTGGAACACCTCCCCCGCCAAGATCTTCATGGGCGACACCGGCTCCCTCGGCCTCGGCGGGGCGCTGGCCGCGTTCGCCGTGCTCACCCGCACCGAGCTGCTGCTCGTGCTCATCGCCGGGCTGTTCGTGGTGATCACGATCTCCGTGATCCTGCAGGTCGGCTACTTCAAGCTCTCCGGCGGCAAGCGCATCTTCAAGATGGCGCCCCTGCAGCACCACTTCGAGCTCAAGGGCTGGAACGAGGTGACCATCGTGGTCCGCTTCTGGATCATCGCCGGGCTGTTCGTCGCGGCCGCGCTCGGCGTCTTCTACGGCGACTGGCTGCTCTCCCACGGAGGAATGATCCAATGATCCACGCGAGCAACGACAACCCCGTCCTGGACCGCCCGCGCCTGGCGGGGCTCACGAGCTGGGACGCGGACTGGGCGGGGCTGCGCGTGGTCGTGGCCGGGATCGGGGTCTCGGGCTTCGCCGCGGCGGACACCCTGGTCGAGCTGGGCGCCCGCGTCGTCGTCGTCGACGGGGCGGACACCCCGGAGACCCGCGGGAAGGCGGACACCCTGCGGATCGTGGGGGCGGCCGACGTCCTGCTGGGCCCGGAGCACCAGGGCACCGTGCCCGACGTCGACGGCGCCCGCCCGGAGCTCGTGGTCACCTCCCCGGGCCTGCGGCCCGACCACCCGCTGCTGGCCGCCGCGGCCGCCGAGCGGATCCAGATCTGGGGCGACGTCGAGCTCGCCTGGCGGGTCCGCGAGCGCGCCGGGCGGAGGACCGCCGAGTGGGTGTGCATCACCGGCACCAACGGCAAGACCACCACGGTGGGGATGACCGAGTCGATGCTGCGGGCCGCGGGGTTCACGGCGGCGGCGGTGGGCAACGTGGGCACGCCGATCCTCGACGCGCTGCGCGAGCCGGTCGAGCACGACGTGCTCGCCGTGGAGCTCTCCAGCTTCCAGCTGCACTGGGCGCACTCGGTGTCCCCGCTGGCCTCGGTCGTGCTCAACGTCGCCGAGGACCACGTGGACTGGCACGGCGGCTACGAGAACTACGTCGCGGACAAGTCCCGGATCTACGAGAACACCCGGGTGGCCTGCGTCTACAACGCCCAGCAGCCCGAGACCGTGCGGATGGTCGAGGAGGCCGACGTGGTGGAGGGCTGCCGCGCCGTGGGCTTCACCCTGGACACCCCCGACGTCAGCATGCTCGGGGTGGTGGAGGACCTGCTCGTGGACCGGGCGTTCCTGGAGGACCGCCGCGGCTCCGCCCTCGAGCTGGCCTCGGTGGTGGACACCGGGCCGATCCCGACCCCCCACGGCGTGGCCAACGCCCTGGCCGCCGCCGCGCTGGCACGCGCCGCCGGCGCGCCGCCGGAGGCCGTGCGGGACGGACTGCACGCGTGGGAGCCCGGCGACCACCGGATCCAGGCCGTCGCCACGACCCACGGCGTCGTGTGGGTCAACGACTCCAAGGCCACCAACCCGCACGCCGCGGACGCCGCCCTGTCGGCGTTCGGCTCGGTCGTGTGGATCGCCGGCGGGCTGTCCAAGGGCGTGTCCTACGACCGGCTCGTGGCCCGGCACGCGGGCCGGCTGCGCACCGTGGTGCTCATCGGCACCGACAACGAGGCGCTGCTGGCGGCCCTCGCCGAGCACGCCCCCGAGGTCCCCGTCCTGCGGGCGGGCGAGGACGGGACGAGCGACGGGGACGCCGTGATGGCCGGCGCGGTCCGCCTGGCCCACGGGGCGGCGCAGCACGGCGACACCGTCCTGATGGCCCCGGCGTCCGCCTCGATGGACCAGTTCCGCTCCTACGCCCACCGGGGCGACGCGTTCGTCCGCGAGGTCGTCGAGCTCGTGGAGCGGCTGTCGTGACCCAGCTCCAGGACCGCACGGGGAACCGGGGGCCCGTGCACGGGCCCCGCGGCGGGCTGCGGCGCTTCTGGCGCGCGCTCGTGGACGGACCGCTCGTCCACTCCTACTACGCGCTGGCCGGATCGGTGCTGCTGCTCACCGGCATCGGCATCATGATGGTGCTCTCGGCCTCCGCGGTGGAGTCCATCTCCGCCCAGGAGTCCGCCTACTCGTACTTCCTCAAGCAGGCCACGTACGCGGGCCTGGGCGTCGTGCTGATGTTCGGGCTCTCCTTCGTGCCCACGTCCTGGTACCGGCGCGGCGCCAACGTCCTGCTCGTGCTCTCCGTGGTGCTCCTGCTGCTCGTCTTCACTCCGCTGGGGCAGGAGATCAACGGCAACCGGAACTGGATCGTGGTCGGCGGGCAGTCCTTCCAGCCCTCCGAGGCCGCGAAGCTCGCCGCGTCCGTGTGGCTCGCCATGGTCCTGGCCCGGCAGGGGGACGCCGTGCGCGACTGGCGCCAGGCCCTGTGGCCCTCGGCGCTGGGCATCGGGATCCCCGCCCTCCTCGTCGTGCTCGGCGACGACGTCGGCACGGCCCTGGTCTTCGCGCTGATCTACGCCGCCGCGCTCTTCTTCGCCGGGGCCCCGCTGCGGCTGTTCGCCGTCGCCGCCGCCGGGGCGGCCGCACTCGGCGCGGTCGCGGTCGCGGCGGCGCCCCACCGCGTGGACCGCATCACCGGCTGGCTGTTCGGGGAGTGCGGGGCCACCGACGCCTGCTACCAGGCCGACCAGGGGCTCAACGCCCTCGCCTCGGGAGGCTGGTGGGGCGTGGGCCTGGGCCAGTCCCGGCTCAAGTACAACTACGTCCCCGAGGCGCACAACGACTACATCTTCTCCATCATCGGCGAGGAGCTGGGCCTGCTGGGCACGGTGCTGATCCTCGCCCTGTTCGCGGCCATGACCCTGGCCATGGCACGGATCATCCTGCGGGCCCGCAGCCGGTTCGTGCGGATCGCCACCGCGTGCGTCGTCACCTGGCTCGTGGGCCAGGCGTTCATCAACATCGGCATGGTCACCGGGGTGCTCCCGGTGATCGGCGTCCCCCTGCCGTTCATCAGCTACGGTGGGTCCTCGCTGCTGATGAGCCTGGCCGCCGTCGGCGTGGTGATGTCCTTCACCCGCCTGCCCCGCCGCATCCCGGTCCCTTCCCGCACCCCCCGCCCCCGCACCCCGAACGAGGATCGCGCATGACACCGTCCCGACCGACCACCGAGCCCACCGTGCCCTCGGTCCTGCTCGCCGGCGGCGGCACCGCCGGGCACGTGAGCCCCCTCCTGGCCGTGGCCGCCGCCCTGCGCGAGCAGGCCCCGCAGGCCCGGCTCACCGCGGTGGGCACCGCCTCCGGCATGGAGACCCGGCTCGTCCCGCAGGCCGGGCTCGAGCTGGAGCTCGTCGACCGGGTGCCCCTGCCCCGGCGGATCTCCGTGGACCTCGCCCGGCTGCCCGGGCGGCTGCTCGGCGCCGTGCGGCAGGCGGGCGAGATCCTGGACCGGGTGCGCCCCGACGTGGTCCTCGGCGTCGGCGGGTACGTCTGCACCCCCGTCTACCTCGCGGCCGCCCGGCGCGGCCTGCCCATCGTGATCCACGAGGCCAACGCCCGCCCCGGCCTCGCCAACCGGGTGGGCGCGCGCTGGGCCCGGACCGTGGCCACCGCGTTCCCCGGCACGCCCCTGCGCGGCGCCGTGACCGTCGGCATGCCCATGCGCCGGGAGATCGCCGGCCTGGACCGGGCGGGCCTGCGCGCCGAGGCGCGCCGCTCCTTCGGGCTCGACCCGGACGTGCCCACCGTCGTCGTGACCGGCGGCTCCTCCGGGGCCCTGAACATGAACCGGACCGTGGCGGGCGTGGCGGAGGAGGCCGCCGGCCGCGGTCACCAGCTGCTCCACGTCACCGGCCGGGGCAAGCAGCTCACCCGCGACGACGGCACGCTGCTCGAGGCCCCCGGCTACGTGCAGGTCGAGTACGTCGACGGCATGGAGCGCGTCTACGCGGCGGCGGACCTGCTGGTGGCCCGGGCCGGCGCCGCGACCGTCTCCGAGGTCGCGGCCGTCGGGCTGCCGGCCGTCTTCGTCCCCCTGCCCGTGGGCAACGGCGAGCAGGCCCTCAACGCAGCCTCCCTCGTGGCCGCCGGCGCGGCGCAGCTGGTTCCCGACGACGCCTTCACCCCCGCCTGGTACCGCGAGCACGTCCATCCGCTGCTGGCCGCGCCCGAGCGCCTGGCCGCCATGGCGGCCGCGAGCCGCGGCCACGGCGTGCGCGACGCCGATGCCGTCGTGGCCCGCCTCGTCCTCGAGGAGGCCTCCCGTGGGCGTTGAGCGCGAGACCGACCCCGCCCGGCTGGGCCGGGTCCACTTCATCGGCATGGGCGGGGCCGGGATGTCCGCCGTCGCCAAGCTCATGCTCGCCCACGGCGTCCCCGTCAGCGGATCCGACCGGCAGGACTCGCCGGCGCTGCGCCAGCTCGAGGACCTGGGCGCCACGGTGTTCGTGGGGCAGCGGGCCGAGCACGTGGCCGGGGCCCGGACCGTGGTCGTCTCCACCGCCATCCCGCCCGAGGACCCCGAGTACGCCGCGGCACGCGCCGCGGGGCTGCGGGTGCTGCACCGCTCCGACGGCCTCGCCGCCACGATGCACGGCCGCGACGTCGTGGCCGTCGCCGGCACCCACGGCAAGACGACCACCAGCGCCATGGCCGCGCTCGCCCTGCAGTCCGCCGGCCTGCACCCGTCCTGGGCGATCGGCGCGCACGTGGCCGACCTCGGCACCAACGCGGCGCTCGGGGACGGCCGCTGGTTCGTCGCCGAGGCCGACGAGTCCGACGGCTCCTTCCTCAAGTACGGGCCCCGGATCGCCGTGGTCACCAACATCGAGCCCGACCACCTCGACTTCTATCCGTCCCGCGAGGCCTTCTACCGGGCCTTCGACGACTTCGCCGCGACCATGCCCGAGGACGGGCTGCTCGTGGCCTGCCAGGACGACCCCGGCTCCCGGGCCCTGGCCGAGCGGCACCGGGCCGCCGGCGGGCGCGTCGTCAGCTACGGCACGGACGCCGGGGCCGACGTCCGGGTGCTCCCGGGCGAGGCCGACGGGCTGCGCACCCGCAGCACCCTGGTGCTGGCGGAGGGCGCCGACCGCCGCGAGGAGCAGCTCGAGCTCGCGGTGCCCGGCCGGCACAACGTCCTCAACGCCACGGCCGCCTTCTGCGTGGCGCTCGAGGCCGGCGTCCCGCCCGCGGACGCCGTGCGCGGGCTGGCGGGGTTCCACGGCTCGGCGCGGCGCTTCGACCTGCGGGGGGAGTCGCGCGGCGTCCGGGTCTTCGACGACTACGCACACCACCCCACGGAGGTCGTCGCGGCCCTCACCGCCGCACGCGAGGTCGCGGGCGGGCACCGGGTGATCGCGATCTTCCAGCCGCACCTGTTCTCCCGCACCCGGGAGTTCGCCGCTGAGTTCGCCGAGGCGCTGTCCCTGGCGGACGAGAGCCTGGTCATCGACATCTTCGCCGCCCGCGAGCAGCCCGTCGACGGGCTCAGCAGCGAGGTCATCACCGATCGTGCCCCCGCCCACGTCCGCTACGTCCCCGACGGCGCGCAGGCGGTCGCCCAGGCCGCCCGCGCGGCCCGCGCGGGGGACCTGGTGCTCACCGTGGGCGCCGGCGACGTCACCCGCCTCGGCCCCGCGCTCGTGGACCGGCTCGGGGAGAGCTGATGAGCCGGCACGGCCGCCCGCACCAGCCCCGGTTCGGTGAGGACGCCCGGGACCCCGGGGGCACCGGTGCCCCCGGGGGGCCTCCCGCTGGTGCCGGCGCGGAGGGCGCCGCCGACGCGTCCTCCGCGCCGGCGACGGGCACCGCGCCGGGGACCTCCGCGCCGGAGCCGCGGGACTCCGGGGCCCCCGCGCCGCGGGGCGGGCGGGTGCGCGTGAACGACGGGAGCAAGGTCACCCCCCTGTCCGACGAGGACGAGCTCGAGGAGGTGCCCGCGGCGGGCGGCCGGTTCAGCGCCTGGCGACGGCACCGGCAGGAGCGCGCCGGCTCCCGGACCCTCACCGCCTCCCGGCTGCCCGCCGACGTCGAGCCCGTCCGCGCCGGTTCCACGGCGGTCGGGGCCGCCGTCGTCGCCTTCCCCGGCTCGCCGGGCGCCCGGCGCCGCCGGCGCCGGCTCGCGGCGGCCCTCGGCGTGCTCGCGGCCCTCGCGGTGCTCGCCGGCGTCCTGTTCCTCTCCCCGGCCCTCGCGGTCCGGGACATCTCCGTGCGCGGCGGCGAGCTGACCGACCCGGCCAGCGTCGAGGAGGCCCTGGACGGCTACCGCGGCGTCCCGCTGACCCGGATCTCCAAGAGCGAGGTCCGGGAGCGGGTGGGGGCGATCCCACAGGTCCGCTCGATCGAGGTGCTCCTCGAGCCGCCGCACCACCTCGTGGTCGAGCTGCACGAGCGGGTGCCCGTGGCCGCGGTCCAGGACGGGGACGGGTTCGCGGTCGTCGACTCGGAGGGCGTCCGGCTCACCGCCGTGGCCTCCGCCGAGGAGGCCGGCGTCCCCGTCGTCACCGGAGGCCGCGACGTGCTCGGGAGCGAACGCTTCGAGGCCATCGCGGACGTGCTCGCCGCCCTTCCGGAATCCGTCCTCGCGCAGCTGCGCACGGCCTCGGCCGAGTCACTGTCCTCCGTGGAACTGGCCTTCGCCGACGGCCGCACGGTCGTCTGGGGCACGGCCGAGGACAGCGAGCTGAAGGCACAGGTGCTGCGGGAGCTCGTCGAGGCCCGCGGCGCCGACAGCGGGATCGAGACCTACGACGTGTCGAGCCCGACACGCCCCGTCGTGCGCTGAGGGCCGCGCAGACTCTTCAGGTTCGACCGGAGGTCGAGAGCCGGGCGGAAACCTCCCCTGGCCTGCTGTTTTGGCGAAAAGTGTCGAAAGCGGTATGGCTTGTCGTGCAGGTGGTCCCCTCGGTTGTTAGGCTTGACCTCGACATCGAACCGCCAGGAGAAGCAGCTGACGGCCTGACGTTCGACCTTCGATCAAGGGTTGAGCAACGGCTCGCGACCCCGGCCCCGAACCATCTCGAGTTAGGTACCCATTGGACTCCTCCACCCCTCAGAACTACTTGGCCGTCATCAAGGTCGTCGGAATCGGCGGCGGCGGCGTCAACGCCGTCAACCGGATGATCGACGAGGGCCTGCGCGGCGTCGAGTTCATCGCGATCAACACGGACGCCCAGGCCCTGCTGATGAGCGACGCCGACGTCAAGCTCGACGTCGGGCGCGAGCTCACCCGCGGCCTGGGCGCCGGCGCCAACCCGGATGTCGGGCGCCAGGCGGCGGAGGACCACCACGAGGAGATCGAGGAAGTCCTCAAGGGGGCCGACATGGTCTTCGTGACGGCCGGCGAGGGCGGCGGCACCGGCACCGGCGGCGCCCCCGTGGTCGCCCGGATCGCCCGCTCCCTGGGTGCCCTGACCATCGGCGTGGTCACCCGCCCGTTCACCTTCGAGGGCCGCCGCCGGTCCAACCAGGCGGAGAACGGCATCGAGACCCTGCGCGACGAGGTCGACACCCTCATCGTGATCCCGAACGACCGGCTGCTGTCCATCTCCGACCGCAACGTCTCCATGCTGGACGCCTTCAAGTCCGCGGACCAGGTGCTGCTCTCCGGTGTGCAGGGGATCACCGACCTGATCACCACGCCCGGTCTGATCAACCTCGACTTCGCCGACGTGAAGTCCGTGATGCAGGGCGCCGGCTCGGCCCTCATGGGCATCGGCGCGGCACAGGGCGAGGACCGTGCCGTCAAGGCCGCCGAGCTCGCGATCGCGTCCCCGCTGCTCGAGGCCTCCATCGACGGCGCGCACGGCGTGCTGCTGTCCATCCAGGGCGGCTCCGACCTCGGCCTGTTCGAGATCAACGAGGCGGCCCGCCTGGTGCAGGAGGTCGCCCACCCCGAGGCGAACATCATCTTCGGCGCCGTCATCGACGACGCCCTGGGGGACCAGGCGCGCGTCACGGTCATCGCCGCGGGATTCGACTCCGTGAGCCCGGAGACCAACGCCAACAACACCAACGCGGCCGCCCAGCAGGCCGCCAGCACCCGTGCCGCCTTCGGCTCGGGCGCGGGCCAGCCCGCCGGCCTGGCCCGTTCCCCGCAGCGCGGCGGCGCCTCCCTGGGCCAGCCCGTGAGCTCGCAGCGGTGGGCCCAGCCGGTGGCCAACGACGACGTCCCCGACGACGCCGGCTTCGACGTCGACCTGCCCGCCGAGGCCGAGGCCGGCTCGGCCGCCGGGCCGGCCCGGAGGGACACCCTGGACTTCCCCGACTTCCTGAAGTGAGTTCGGGCCCGGGGGCGGACGCGGAGCACCGCGCCCGCCCCCGGGCGCTTTAACGCCGTCCCGCCCGGCGGGGCGTGCGGCAGAACGGCGGCACCGGCAGGACCACCCGGCCGGTGCGGCACGACGACCGGCGGGACGGCCGGTGAGGGACGACGGAGGAGGAGCACGGTGTTCTGGTGGCAGGACGAGGTCGGGCACGGCGTCCGGGTGGCGTTCACGGACCGCGGCGCGGGCAATCTCGCGCTGCACACGGGCGACGACGCGGCCGCGGTGCGGGAGCGCCGCGCCGCCCTGGAGCGGGAGATGGGGGTGGGCGGCGGTTGCCTGCTCTTCCTCGAGCAGGTGCACGGCACCGAGGTCGCCGACGCGGACCGCCCCGACCGGCCGGCCGTGCCGACCGCGGACGCCGCCGTCACGGCCACGGGCGTGCCCCTGGCCGTGATGGTCGCCGACTGCCTGCCCGTGGTCCTGGTGGCGGCGGGCCCCGAGGGGCCCGTCACGGCCGTGGCGCACGCCGGCCGGCGCGGGCTGCTCGACGGCGTGCTGGAGCGCACCGTGGAGCAGATGCGGGCCCGGGGCGCGCGTGGGCTCACGGCCTGGATCGGGCCCTCGGTCTGCGGGAGCTGCTACGAGGTGCCCGCCGCGATGCGGGAGGAGTCCGCCCTGCGGATCCCCGCCGTGGCGGCCACGACGGCCTGGGGCACCCCGGCGCTGGACCTGCGTGCCGGCGCCCGGGACCGGCTCGCCGGCCTCGGCGTCGACGTGACCGAGCCGGCGGCGACCGGCCCGTCCTGCACGCTCGAGAACGAGCGGCTCTCCTCGCACCGGCGGGACCCCCGCTCCGGGCGGATCGTCGGGCTCGTGTGGCGGGCCGCCCCGGGCGACCGGGCGGAGCGGGCGGCATGAGCGCCGGCGGGGAGGACCCGCGCGGCCGGGAGCTGGCCGAGGCGCTCGACCGGGTCCGCGCCCGGATCGCGGGCGCGGCCCGGGCGGCCGATGCCACCGTGCAGCCCACGCTGATCGCCGTGACGAAGTTCTTCCCCGCCGCGGACGTGGCCCGGCTGCACCGGCTCGGCGTGCGCGACGTGGGGGAGAACCGGGACCAGGAGGCGTCCGCCAAGGCCCAGGAGGTCGCGGAGCTGGTCCCGGGGCCCCTCGCCTGGCACTTCGTCGGCCAGCTGCAGACGAACAAGGCGAAGTCCGTCGTCCGCTACGCCTCGTGGGTGCACTCCGTGGACCGGGCCTCGCTGGTCACCGCCCTCGGCAAGGCCGTGCTGCGGCACCGGGACGAGGCCGCGGCCGGGCAGGCGCCCGCCGGGCCCTGCACGGAGCAGGACCTCACCTGCCTGGTGCAGGTGTCCCTGGACGCCGAGGAGCACCGGGGCGGCGCACGCCCCGAGGACGTGGTCCGGCTCGCCGAGCAGATCGCCGCCACGGAGGGCCTGCGCGCCGGGGGGGTCATGGCCGTCGCCCCGCTGGGGGCGGCCGCGGGCCCCGCCTTCGACCGGCTGCGGGCCGTCTCGCAGCAGCTGCGCCGGTCCCTGCCGGAGGCCGCCGCGATCTCCGCGGGGATGAGCCAGGACCTCGAGGAGGCGGTCGCCCGGGGAGCCACGCACGTGCGCGTCGGCTCCGATATCCTCGGCCCCCGTCCGCCCGTAGGGTAGCTTGGAGGACGGCCCCGCGGGGCCGGGGCCGTACCGCGATCCGTGCAGCACGACGGGAGCAGGGCGGTCCGAGGATCCCGGAACTTCCCCCACCGCCGATATCCGCACAGACAGTCAAGGAGAGCACCATGGCCGGAGCGTTGCGCCGCACCATGATCTATCTCGGCCTCGCCGAGACGGACGAGGACTACGACGACCCGACGCCTGCCCGCCAGGAGCACCAGTCCGCCGTCGCGGTCCGCGAGGAGCCGCGCGAGGCCCGCGCGCACGAGTCCACGGCCGTGGCCGTGCCGCGCCGGTCGGCCGAGTACAGGGCGCCGGTCACCCCCATCAAACGCGCCCCCTCCAGCTCTCGAGAGGACAGCTCGACCTTGCGCACGATCACCACGGTCCACCCCCGCTCCTACAACGACGCCAAGTCCATCGGCGAGGCCTTCCGCGAGGGCACCCCCGTCATCATGAACGTCAGCGACATGGGCGACGCCGAGGCGAAGCGGCTGGTGGACTTCTCCGCCGGCCTGGTCTTCGCCCTCCACGGCTCCATCGAGCGGGTGACCGGCAAGGTCTTCCTGCTCACCCCGTCCTACGTCGAGGTCGTCGGCCACCCCGCCGGCGACGACGGCGAGGACGGGTCCGACGACCACCCGGAGGACTGAGGCTCACCGATGGACCTGTTGCTCTCGCTGCTGTACCTGGCCCTGCACCTCGTGTACGTGGCGCTGCTCGCCCGGCTCGTCCTGGACTGGGTGCAGATGTTCGCCCGCAGCTGGCGGCCCCGCGGGATGGCGCTCGTGGGCGCCTCGGCCGTGTACACCGTCACCGATCCTCCCATGCGCTGGCTGCGCCGGGTCGTGCCGCCGCTGCGCTTCGGCGGGGTGGCGCTGGACCTCGGGTTCCTCATCCTGATCTTCGCCGTCAGCATCGTCCAGGGCATCGTCGGCTCGTTGCTGATCTGAGCCGTCCCCGCCCTGCCTGTACCCTTTAACCGCACGACCCACCGGCGCCCTGCCCCGGTCGGACGGAACCCCCGCCGCGGGCCGCGCCCGCGCCCCGCCCCAGGAGGAATGCACCCATGGCCCTGACGCCCGAAGACGTCATCAACAAGCGGTTCCAGCCCACGAAGTTCCGCGAGGGCTACGACCAGGACGAGGTCGACGACTTCCTCGACGAGATCGTCGTGGAGCTGCGCCGCCTCAACCAGGAGAACGCGGACCTCAAGCAGCAGCTGGAGACCGCCGGCCGGCCCGTCGCACCCCGGGACGCCGTGCCCTCGACGGGCTCCGAGCCGGGTCCGGCCGCCGCCGAGCACCCCGCCGGTGCGGAGCCCGTCGACGCGCAGCCCGCGGGGACCGGGTCCGTGGCCGCTCCGGCCGTGGCGGAGACCGCCCCGGCCACCGGGGCGGCGCAGTCCGCGGCCGGTGTCCTGGCGATGGCGCAGAAGCTGCACGACGAGTACGTCGCCGAGGGCACCGCCGAGCGCGACCGGCTCGTCGCCGAGGCCCACGTCCAGGCCGAGGAGCTCGTCGAGGACGCGCGGCGGACCCGCGAGGAGACCCTGACCGCCCTGCGGGACGAGCAGGCCGAGCTGCAGAGCCGGGTCGCCCGGCTGCGCGGCTTCGAGCAGGACTACCGGGACAACCTCAGGGTGTTCATCCAGGACCAGCTGCACGACCTCGAGACCACACCGGCGCTCGAGCCCGTGCCCGCCGCGGACGCCGACGGGATCCCCGCCGGGACCCCGGCCCGCGAGGCCTGAGCCCCGCCCCGCAGCAGAGCCCGCTCGGAGGGACCGGCCACGCGGCCGGTCCCTCCGTCGTCGTCCCGGCCCGTGCCCGCCCCGCGGGACGTGGCACCATGGAGCGGGGCCACCGCGACCGGCCCCGCCACCCGACCCCTCCCGAGGAGAGCATGAGCGAGCACCCCGAAGCCCCCGCGGGCACGACCGGCCGCGCGGCCCCGCCTGGCGTGCTGCTCGTCGCCGCGGCCGCCGCCCTGCTGGTCTACGTCATCGACCAGCTCACCAAGTGGTGGGTCGTGGCCACCATGGAGCTCGGCCAGCGGACACCGGTGGTCGAGGGCCTGCTGTGGTGGCAGTTCATCCGCAACCCCGGGGCGGCCTTCTCACTGGGGGAGGACGTCACCTGGCTCTTCACCATCGTCATGGTGGTCGTCTCCGTCGTGATCGTGCTGACCCTGCGGCGGGTGCGCTCGACCGCGTGGGCCCTGGCGCTCGGCCTCGTCCTGGGCGGGGCCCTCGGCAACCTGACCGACCGTCTCCTCCGGGAGCCGGGATTCGCCATGGGCCACGTGGTCGACTTCATCGCCGTGCCGCGCTTCGCGATCTTCAACGTCGCCGACTGCGGCGTGGTCGTGGGCGTGTGCCTCGTGGTGCTCCTGACCCTGCTCGGCCGGGAGCTCGACGGCACCCGCGCCGCCGAGCGGACCGGGACCGCGCCGGGGGAGGAGAGCACCCGTGCCTGAGCCCGAGCGCACCACCGAGCACACGGTCCAGCGCTTCACCGTGCCGCCCGAGCTGGAGGGCCAGCGCGCGGACGCCGCGGTCGCCGTCCTCACCGGCCTCTCGCGCTCCGCGGCCGCAGGCCTCTGCGCGGAGGGGCGCGTGCTGCACCGTGACCGCCCGGTCACCAAGTCCTTCCGGGTGGAGGCCGCCCAGACGCTCACGGTGCACGTCCCCGTCCCCGAGGACCCGTCGCGGATCGTCCCGCAGCTGGTCGAGGACTTCCGCGTGGTCCACCTGGACGACGACATCGTGGTGATCGACAAGCCGCCGGGGGTCGCCGCCCACCCGTCGCCGGGCTGGAAGGGCCCCACCGTGGTCGGCGCCCTGGCCGGGGCCGGCGTGGCCGTCAGCACCTCCGGGGCCCCGGAACGGCAGGGCGTGGTCCACCGGCTCGACGTCGGCACGTCGGGGCTGATGGTCGTGGCCCGCACCGAGCGCGCGTACACCGCGCTCAAGCGGGCCTTCAAGGAGCGCACGGTCACGAAGGTCTACCACACCGTGGTGCAGGGACTGCCGGACCCGCTGCGCGGAACCGTCGACGCCCCGATCGGGCGCCACCCCGGCTACGACTGGCGCTTCGCCGTGGTCGAGGGCGGGCGCCCCGCGGTCACCCACTACGAGGTGCTCGAGGCGTTCGGGCGCGCGACCCTCGTCGAGGTGCACCTGGAGACCGGGCGCACCCACCAGATCCGCGTGCACTTCTCGGCGCTGCGCCACCCGTGCTGCGGGGACCTCACCTACGGGGCGGACCCCGCCCTGTCCGCCGGACTGGGCCTGACCCGGCAGTGGCTGCACGCCAAGGGGCTCGGCTTCGAGCACCCCGGGACGGGGGAGCCGGTCGAGTTCGGGAGCCCGTACCCGGCGGACCTCTCCTTCGCCCTGGAGAGCCTGCGGGACGGCGGACCGGCCTGATCCGGTGCGGTCCCCGCGACGCGGGGCGGTCGGTGCGGGCGACTACACTGGTCGGGTGACGACGGCTACCGGCAAGAACAGCTTCACCCACCTGCACGTGCACACCGAGTACTCCATGCTGGACGGTGCGGCGCGCCTGGACGACCTCTTCGAGGCCTGCCACGAGATGGGGATGTCCTCCCTCGCGACGACCGACCACGGCTTCGTCTTCGGCGCCTTCGACTTCTGGAACAAGGCCCGCAACGCGGGGATCAAACCGATCATCGGGGTCGAGGCCTACCTCACCCCGGGCACGGCCCGCTCGGACCGCACCCGCGTCAAGTTCGCCGACGGCGGCCGCGACGACGTCTCCGGCGGCGGCGCCTACACCCACATGACCCTGCTGGCCGAGACCACGCAGGGCATGCAGAACCTGTTCCGGGCCTCGTCCCTGGCCTCCCTCGAGGGCCAGCTGTACAAGCCGCGCATGGACCGCGAGCTGCTCAGCACCTACGGCAAGGGCCTGATCGCCACCACGGGCTGCCCCTCGGGCGAGGTCCAGACCCGGCTGCGCCTGGGCCAGTACCAGGAGGCGCGCCAGGCCGCCGCGGAGTTCCGCGACATCTTCGGCGCCGAGAACTTCTACTGCGAGCTCATGGACCACGGCCTCGCGATCGAGAAGAACGTCACGAGCGACCTCCTGAAGCTCGCCAAGGACCTGCAGCTGCCGCTCGTGGCCACCAATGACCTGCACTACACCCACGCCGAGGACGCGAAGTCCCACGCCGCGCTGCTGTGCGTGCAGTCGGGCTCCAGCCTGCAGGACCCCAAGCGGTTCAAGTTCGACGCCGACGAGTTCTACCTGAAGTCCC
>JAPSHS010000040.1 GCA_031179495.1 Kocuria sp.
GGGGATCACGAACAGCCCGACCACGGCGCCCACCGCCGCGAAGAGCAGGGAACGGTTGGGGATCTGCCGGCGTTTGAGCCGGGTGCCGGTGAGCACGGCGCTCGCGGCCATCCCGGCGACGGCCAGCGCGGAGCCGACGACCAGCACGGTCCACCCCTCGACCGCCTGGACCGTGAACGCCCACACGAGCAGCCCCACGACGATCAGGACCGAGCCGGGCAGGACGGGGACGATGACCCCGAGGCACCCGACGACGAGCAGGACGGCGGTCACGACGGTCGCGATGGTCTCCTCGGCGGTCACGCCCTCATCGTAGGTGATCGCGGCGTGCTGTCCCCCCAAGAGGCCGCAGACCCGCGCCCGCCGGGCTCCTAGCCTGGGAGGGATGTCCACCTCCACCGCGGCCCCGGCGCGCCCGGACGCCGGGCAGCCCGAGGAGCCCCCCCGGCGCAGCTCCTCGTGGTTCCTGCTGGCATCCGTGCTGCTGCTGCTGATCGGCACGGGGGGTCTGATCCACGCCAACACCACCCCTGCGTGCTGCGCCGCGGTCCCGGGCCGCGCCGAACCGGACCGCACGGCTCCCGTCCCCGAGCCGTGGGGCCGGGACGTGCTGGCCGCCGCCGAGTTCTCCGGCCTGCCGCCGCAGATCGTGGCCGCCCAGCTGGACGTCGAGAGCCGGTGGGACCCCCGGGCCGTGAGCCCCGCCGGGGCCCGGGGCCTCGCCCAGTTCGTGCCGCGGACGTGGGCACGGTACGGGCGGGGGGACCCCTTCGACCCGCGCGCCGCCATCCGCGCCCAGGGCCGCTACCTCAAGGACCTACGGCGGATGGTGGGCGGGCTGGAGCCGGCCACGCCCGGGGAGGAGATCGACCTGGTGCTGGCCGCGTACAACGCCGGGCCCACGGCGGTGCTGCAGCACGGGGGGATCCCCCCGTTCGCGGAGACCCGCGGCTACGTGGCGCAGATCCGTGAGCTCGCGGACACCACGTACGCCGGGGTGTGCGCCTGCGGGTCCTGAGGGATTCTCAGCCGGCGCGCCGCCGGGCGCGGGCCAGGCCCGCCAGGGCGCGCCGGGCCGCGTGGTGGCCGGCCATCCCGTGCACGCCGCCGCCGGGCGGGGTCGAGGACGAGCAGAGGAGGACCCCCGGCACGCCGGTGGCGTAGGGGTCGGCCTGCACGGCGGGACGGAACACCTGCTGGAGCCCGTCCAGGGCGCCCCCGCCGATGTCCCCGCCCACGAGGTTCGCGTTCCACGCCTGCAGCCCGGACGGCGGGGTGTCGACCCGGGCGAGGACCCGGTCCCGGACGCCGGGCGCGAAGCGCTCGAGCTGGGCGAGCACCCGCTCCCCCGCCCGCGGGTCGTCGCAGCCGTGCGGGACGTGAGCGTAGCTCCACAGCACCTGCTGCCCGGCGGGCGCCCGGGACGGGTCGGCCGCCCCCTGCTGGGCCACGAGCACGAACGGCCGCTCGGGCAGCCGCCCCGCGCGGGCCTGGGACTCCGCGGCCCCGATCTCCGCCAGCGTCCCGCCCACGTGCACCGTTCCCGCCTGCGCCACCCGGGGGTCCCGCCACGGCACGGGCCCGTCCAGCAGCAGGTCGACCTTGTAGCAGGCCGTGCCGTAGCGCCAGCGGGACAGCGCCCGCCGGTACCGGCCGGGCAGCTCGAGACCGCCCAGGGCCAGCACCTGCCGGGGCGTGAGGTCCAGGAGGACGAGGTCGGCCGGGCGCACCCGGGCCAGATCGGTCACCGGGGAGCCCAGCAGCACCCGGCCCCCGTGCTCCCGGAGGTCGGCCACCAGGGCGTCGGCGATCGCCTGGGACCCGCCCCTGGCGACCGGCCAGCCCGTGGCGTGGGCGGCGGCGCCGAACAGCGTCCCGAACGCCGAGGTCAGCACGTGGCGCGGGGGCAGCACGGCGTGCGCCGCGGACCCCGCGAAGAGCCCCCGGGCCTGCTCGGTGCGGAACAGCGCCGTGGCCGCGGCCGCGGCGGGCCAGGGTGCCCGGAGCCCGAAGGACGCCAGGGCCGCGGGGTGCTCGGGCACCCGCAGCAGCGGGCCCAGCGCGGACTCGACCGTCTGCTCCCAGCGCTCGACCACGCCCCGGTGCAGCACCGACCAGGCCCGGCCGTCCGGGCCGAGCTCCGCGGCGGTGCGCTCGAGCGAGCGGTGCAGCAGCCCTGCCGGGCCGTCGTCGAGCGGGTGCGCCGCGACGACCGGCGGGTGCAGCCACTCCAGCCCGTGGCGGTGCAGCCCCAGCTGCGAGAACAGGGGGCTGGCCACGCCGAAGGGGTGGACCGCGGAGCCGAGGTCCACCACCGTGCCGGGGCCCAGCAGGGCCGCGGAGCGTGCCGCGCCCCCGGGCGTGCCCGCCGCCTCGTGCACCGTGACGTCGAGCCCGGCCCGGGCCAGCACCACCGCCGCGGCGAGCCCGTTGGGCCCCGCGCCGACCACCGCGGCCGTCCCCTGCACGGGCAGGCCTACTCGAGCAGCGCGCTGCGCATGGTCCGCAGGCCCACGGACAGCGCCGCCAGCTCGGTGGCGGGCTCCCCCGCGCTCTCGACCTCGATCTCCCCGAGCACCTCGCGCAGCCGGCCCAGGCGGGCCTCGTTGCTCTCCTCCCACGCCTCGACCTTCTCCCGCGCGGTCCGCCCCGGGGCCCGGAGCGCCTGGTCGGCGAGCGCCACGAGCGTCGCGTACACGTCCTCCCGCATGGACATCCGCGCGAGGTTCTCCCAGCGGGTGGTCTGCGGCAGGCCCGTGATGCGCGTGAGGAGGCTGTCGATCCGGTAGCGGTCGTAGAGCCGGAAGTAGACCTTGGCGATGGTCTTGATCTGCTCCTCGTCGAGGGTGCCGTCCGCGGCGACCGCCTCCCCGGAGGCGTGGGCGAGGCGCGCGACGTCGAGCAGCGCGAACGCGTCCAGCAGCTGCGACCACTCCGTGGCCAGCGGTCCCGGCACGCCCTGCCGCTCGGCCGCCTCCGCGTGCGAGTCGACCCGCTGCCGGGAGTTCTCCCCGAGCAGCCGGTCCTCGAGGAAGCGGATGTCCACGGTGGGCTTGTAGCGCTCGATCACCTCGGCCACCGGGTGGGCGGTCTCCTGCCGGTGGATGAGCCAGCGCACCACGCGGTCCAGCAGCCGGCGCATGTCCAGGAACATCCGGTCCCACACCTCGGTGGGCACGTCGGCGGGCAGCTCCCGGTGCTGGTGGGCGTAGCGTTCGATCTCGTAGATCTGCACCGCCGCCACGAAGGCGCGGGCGACCTCCACCGGCCGGCACCCGGTCTCCTCGAGCACCCGGTAGGCGAACGGGATGCCGCCGTAGTTGATCATCTGGTTGGCGACCACCGTGCCGATGATCTCCGCCCGCAGGGGGTGGGTGCCGACGAGGTCGCCGAAGCGCTCGGTGATCTGCTCCGGGAAGTAGGCCTCGAGCACCTCGCCGAACCACGGGTCCTCGGCCAGCCCGCCCTCGATGAGGGCCTGGGAGAGCTGGATCTTGGCGTAGGCCGCGAGCACGGACAGCTCCGGGGAGGTGAGGCCCTGCCCTGCCTGCACCCGCGCGCGCAGCTCGTCGTCGGTGGGCAGGAACTCGATCGTCCGGTCGAGCTCGGCCGTCTCCTCGAGCCAGTGCATGAAGCGGATGTAGGCCTCGTTGAGGTCCCGCACCCGGGCCCGTTCCGTGGTGAGCAGCACGTTCTGGGCGACGTTGGTCTCGAGCACGAGCCCGGCCACCTCGTCGGTCATGGCCTCGATGAACCCGGCCCGCTCCTCGGCGGAGAGCTCCCCGGCCACGACCATCCGGTCCACGAGGATCTTGATGTTGACCTCGCGGTCGGAGGACTCCACACCGCCCGAGTTGTCGATCGCGTCGGTGTTCAGCAGCACGCCGTTGAGGGCGGCCTCGACGCGCCCGAGCTGGGTGAGCCCCAGGTTGCCGCCCTCGCCCACCACCTTGACCCGCAGGTCCTCGCCGTCGACCCGGATCGCGTCGTTGGCCTTGTCCCCCACGTCCGTGGAGGTCTCCTGCGCCGACTTCACGTAGGTGCCGATGCCGCCGTTGTAGAGCAGGTCCGCCGGGGCGGAGAGGATCGCGCGCATCAGTTCGATCGGGGTGAGCTCCTCGACCCCGTCCGCGAGGTCCAGCGCGTCCCGCACCTGCGGCGAGATCGGCACGGACTTCGCGGTGCGGGAGTACACCCCGCCGCCCTCGGAGACCTTCTCCCGGTCGTAGTCCTGCCACGAGGAGCGGGGACGGCCGAACAGCCGCTCGCGCTCGGCGTAGGAGACGGCCGGGTCCGGGTCCGGGTCCAGGAAGATGTCGCGGTGGTCGAACGCGGCGAGCAGCCGGATGTGCTCCGAGAGCAGCATCCCGTTGCCGAACACGTCCCCGGACATGTCGCCCACGCCCACCACGGTGAAGTTCTCGGTCTGGGTGTCCACGCCCAGCTCGAAGAAGTGCCGCTTCACGGACTCCCAGGCGCCGCGGGCGGTGATGCCCATGGCCTTGTGGTCGTAGCCCACCGAGCCGCCGGAGGCGAAGGCGTCGCCGAGCCAGAACCCGAACTCCGCGGAGATCGCGTTGGCGGTGTCGGAGAAGGACGCCGTGCCCTTGTCCGCGGCCACCACCAGGTAGGAGTCCTGGCCGTCGCGGCGCACCACGTTCTCCGGGTGCACGACGACGTCCTGGCCGGCCTCGTCCCGGACGAGGTTGTCGGTGATGTCCAGCAGGGACGCGATGAACAGCTTGTACGCCTCCCGGCCCTCGTTCACCCAGGCGTCGCGGTCCACCGCGGGATCCGGCAGCTGCTTGGGGTAGAACCCGCCCTTGGCCCCGTTGGGCACGATCACCGAGTTCTTCACCATCTGCGCCTTCACCAGGCCCAGGACCTCGGTGCGGAAGTCCTCGCGGCGGTCGGACCAGCGCAGCCCGCCGCGGGCCACCGGCCCGAAGCGCAGGTGCGTGCCCTCGACCCGCGGTGACCACACCCAGATCTCGAACATCGGGTGCGGCAGCGGTGCGGCGCTGATCCGGCCCGGGTTCAGCTTGAAGGCCAGGGTGGGCCGGTGCTGGTACACGTTGGTGCGCACGGTGGCGGCCATGATCTCGGTCAGCGCCCGCAGCAGCTTGTCCGCGTCCAGGGTCGGGATCTCGTCGAGGGCCTCCGTCAGCCGGGCGTGCGCGGCGTCGCGCTCGGCGTCGCGCACGCCGCCGTCGAGCGCGGGGTTGAAGCTCGCGTCGAAGAACTCGACCAGTCCGCGGGTGACCGCGGGGAAGGCCAGGAGCGTGTCCGCGATGTAGTCGAAGGAGTTGGGGTGGCCCAGCTGCAGCAGGTACCGGACGTAGGAGCGCAGCACGGCCACGGTCCGCCACGTCATGCGCTCCGTGAGGACCAGCCGGTTCAGGGAGTCGGACTCCGTGCGGTGGGACAGCACCGCGCACAGGGTGTCCTCGATGAGGTCCTCCGTCTTGGCGTCCTCCGGGCCGGTCGCTTCCACGCCCTCGGGCAGGCGCACCCCGAAGTCGTAGAGCTGGAAGTGCCGGCCGTCGGCGGGCGCGACCTCGTAGGGCTTCTGGTCCAGGACCGTGAGCCCGAGGTTCTGCAGCATGGGCAGCAGCTGCGTCAGGGACAGGGACCGGGTGAGGTAGATGTTCAGCCGCACGCCCCCGGGGACGTCGACCACGCGCACCTCCGCGGGCAGGTCCGAGTCCCTCCCCCACAGCTCCTCGCAGCGCTGGAGGTCCTCCACGGCCTCCTCGATCTCGTAGTCGGCCCGGTAGGCGTCGGGGAACGCCTCCGCCCAGTTCTCGGCGTGGGTGCGGGCCAGGTCCTCCGGGAAGCTCCGGTGGATCGCCCGGACCAGGGCCTCGGACCAGGAGCGCACGGCCGCGCGCAGCCGCGCCTCGAGGCCCTCGCGGTCGAAGGACTGCACCTGGCCCGTGTACGGCAGCCGGATGCGGAAGAACAGCCGGGCCAGCGTGGAGGAGGACAGGCGGGCGTCGAAGTCGATGGACTCGGCGTGGAAGGTCCGCGTCAGCTCGGCCTCGATCCGCCCGCGCACCGACGTGTTGTACCGGTCGCGGGGGAGGTAGACGACGGCGGACATGAACCGCCCGAAGTGGTCCTGTCGCAGGAACAGGCGGGTCTGGCGCCGCTCGTCCAGGCCCATGACGCCGCGCATGATGTCGTAGAGCTCGCCGGCGGTCATGTGGAAGAGTTCGTCCCGCGGGTAGTCCTCGATGTTGCCCATCAGGTCCCGGGCGGAGTGGGAGTCCTCCATGAAGCCGAAGCGGTCGGCGACCTCGGCCAGCTTCTCCTTGAGCAGCGGCGTCTCCCGCGCCGGTGTGTTGTAGGCCCGGCGGGTGAACAGCCCCAGCGCCAGGTACTCGCCCACGATCCGGCCCTCGTCGTCGTACTTGGCGACGCCGACGTAGTCGAGGTACTCGCGGCGGTGGATGGACGACCGGCGGTTGGCCTTCGTGATGAACAGGGTGCCGGCCTCGCGGGCGTGCTCCCGGCCCAGGCCGGTCAGCTCCTGGCGGTGGGGCTTGTCGTCGTGCTCGACGAGCAGGCCCAGGCCCGTTCCCGGGCGGCTGACGAGGGCGAGCCCGTCGCCGGTCTCCTCGAGGTCGTACTCCTTGAAGCCCATGAGGATGAAGTTGCCGCGGATCAACCAGCGCAGGAAGTCCTGGGACGGGCCGACCATCGGCGGGTGCCCGCCCTCGGGCAGGTCCAGCGAGTGCAGCCGGTCCAGCTCACCGGCCAGCTGCTCGACGCGCGCCCTGAGCCGCTCCTGGTCCTCGTCGACCCGCTGGACGTCCTGGAGCAGGGTGGAGAGCCGCTCCTCGAGCTGCCGGGCGGTCTCGTCCGAGATCGGGCGGAAGAGCTCCACGGAGATCCAGGACTCCACGACGTGCCGGGTCCCTCCCGACGGGCGGAAGGACGCCAGGCTGGGCAGCGCGGTGGTGTCGCCGCTGGAGCTCGCGGAGAAGTCGGGCACCTGCTGGAGCTCGATCAGCTCGTGGGTGTCCTCGCTGCGGGTGGCCACCAGCACGGGGTGGATCAGCAGGCGGGCGCCGCCCCACTTGGCGGCGATCTCCGCGCTCACGGTGCTCACGAGGTAGGGCACGTCCTCGGTGACCACGAAGACCACGGAGGTGGCGTCCTCCTGGCGCACGCCCACGGCGATCTCGCCCGGCGCGCGGACCCGCCCCACCTCCTGGTGGTGCTCGGCGCGCTCGCGCAGCTGCTCCTCGGTGCGCGCGAGCAGGTCCTCCTGCGGGACGTGGCGGTAGTACTCGTTGATCCACGTCCGGTCCCCGCCCCACTCCGGGGTCTGCCGGATCACGCGGAGTGCTTGCGTGCGGTCCTCGTCGGGGATCGTGTACTGGTCAGGGGCCACAGCCGCATCACGCCTTCGTCGCCGTGGGCGGCGTGGGTCGCGGTCCGTGCGCCGCCATCGCCGCCCCAGGGGGTGGACGGCACCTCGTGGGACCGTCCCTGCTCCGTTCAGCTTATTGAACGAAGACCCCGGTGTCAGGGGGCGGTGGACTCGGACGCGTCATGTCGCAGCCGCTCGTCGCCGAGGGCCTCGGTCCGGACGGGGACCACCTCGCAGTTGCGCACGCGGGGGTGGGCCTCACCGTTGAGCTCGGAGACCGTCAGGCGGATGAGCGAGCCGTGGGCGACGACCAGGACGTTGCGCCCCGGGTGCTCGACGCGGATCCGGCGCAGCGCGGACAGGCCCCGCCGGGCGACCGCGTCCGCAGGCTCTCCCTCGGCCAGGATCCGCTCCCGCGCCTGCGCCTCGAGACCGGCGAGGGTGGAGCCCTCGTGGATCCCGAAGCCGCGCTCCACGAGCTCCGCGCAGGTGCCCGCGAGCTCGAGGCCGAGAACCGCGCCGATGATCCGCGCGGTCTCCACAGCGCGGTCCAGCGGCGAGGAGACCAGCACGTCCCAGGGGGTCGCCCCGTCGCGCAGGTGCGCGGCCACGGCCCGGGCCTCCTGGCGGCCGGCGTCGTTCAGCGGGACGTCCGTGGCGCCCTGCAGCCGCTCCTCGCGGTTCCAGTCGGTCTGGCCGTGGCGGATGAGCACGATGCGTCCCGGAGTGTTCACGTCCTCCACTGTGGGGGACGGCCCGCCGCGGGGCAAGCGAGTCCGCGGCGGCCGGCCCGGCCCTCCGCAGGGGAGGACCGGGACCGGCGCGGTGCTACTGCTCGTCCTCCGGGCGCTCGGGGCGTTCCCGCTCCTCCACGGAGGAGCGCACCTCGGCGCTGTCGGTGTCGTCGACCCACGGCTCGGTCTGCCGGTGCTCCTCCACGTGGGCGGGCTGGCGGGCCTGGAGGGCGTCCTCGACCTCGTGCTTCATCTGGTCGTCCAGCTCCGACCCGTGCTTGGTGTTGCCTCTCTCGACCATCACGTGTCTCCTTCGATGGTGGTGTCCGGATGCGGTGTCGTCCTGCGGCCCGCGTTCGCTGCCCGGGGAGGCAGCCGGAGTGCCTGCGCCCGTACGAGCTGCAGGTCAGCCGGTGCCCTCCTCCTCGACCAGGCCGCGCTGGGCGCGGTCGGCGGCCTCGGAGGATCCCTCGGGCAGGGGGTCCGTGGCCGGCGGGACCTGACCCGGGGCGTAGTCCTGCAGCCCGGCGGCCACCCGCTCCTGCTCGGCGGCCGCGGCGAGGGCGTCGTCGTCGAGCGTCTCGGGCATCCCCGCGTGGCCCTGGTGGATGGGGCGGGGCAGCGCGTCCTCCTCGGGTGTGATGACGTCGTCGAGGTTCGGGGCGTCGTCGTTCGGGGTGGTCATGGCAAGCTCCTTCGCTCGAACGTGCGTCCACCCTAGCGAACCGGCCGGAGCCGGGGAAGGGCGGGCGACGGCCGAGGACGGTCCCCCGGCCGTTCTCCACCGCGGCCCCGGACGGCGGGAGCGAACCAGGCGCCGGGACCCGCGGAGCGCCCCGAGCCGCGGCAGGCCCCCGGACACGGCGGACCCGCGGGGCCGGGGTCCTGGACGAACCGCGGCGATGGGGGTTGAGTGGCTGGCATGACCACCTTCACCTTCAGCTCCCGCGTGCCCCACCCCGTCGAGGACGTCTTCGCCTGGCACGCCCGTCCGGGAGCCCTCACGCGCCTGACCCCCGCGTGGACGGGCTCCGTGGTGGAGGAGTCCTCACCGCCGCTGCAGGACGGGACACGGTCCCGGCTGCGGGTCGCCGTGCCCGGTTCCTACGGGCTCGCCTCGGTGCCCTGGACGGCCGAGCACCACGGGTTCGTCCCGGGCCGGGAGTTCCGCGACCGGATGGTGAAGGGCCCGCTCGCCGCCTGGGAGCACCACCACCGTTTCGACGGCGACGGGCACGAGGGGACCGTGGTCACCGACACGGTGGAGTACTCCGCGCTGCCGGGCGACCGCGCGTTCGGCGACCGGCTGATGGGACCCGCGCTGGGACGGCAGTTCGAGGCCCGCGCGCGCCGGCTGGCCGCGGACCTCGAGTTCCACGCCCGCCACCCCGGCCGGCCGCTGACGGTCGCGGTGACCGGGGCGTCCGGCACGATCGGCACGCAGCTGGCCGCGCTGCTGGGCACCGGCGGCCACACGGTGCTGCGCTTCGTGCGCCGCGAGGCGCGCACGCCCCTCGAGATCCCGTGGGACCCGGAGGCCGGGGTGCTGGACCCCGCCGCGCTGCAGGGCGTGGACGTGGTGGTGAACCTGGCCGGACGCAGCATCGGTGGACGGCTCACGCGCTCGGCGAAGGAGCAGATCCGCGACTCCCGGGTCCTCGGCACCGACCTGATCGTGCGGGCCCTCACCGCCCTCGGCGACGACGCCCCCTCCGCCCTGGTCAACGCCTCCGCCGTCGGCTACTACGGGGCCGCCACGAACGGGCGGACCGTCACCGAGAAGTCCGAGCCCGGCGAGGACTTCCTCGCCGAGGTCTGCAGCGCCTGGGAGCAGGCCGCCCAGCGCGCCGAGGCCGCGGGGACGCGCGTCGTGACGGTGCGCACCGGGGTGGTGCAGAGTCCTGCCGGGGGCGCGCTCAAGGCCCAGCTGCCCCTGTTCCTCGCCGGGCTGGGCGGCCGGCTGGGCTCCGGGCACCAGTGGCTGAGCTGGATCTCCCTGGACGACGCCGTGGGGCTGTTCGCCCACGCCGTGCTCTCCCCCGGGCTGCACGGCCCCCTCAACGCCGTGGCACCCATGCCGGTCACCGGCCGCGACTACGCCCGGACCCTCGGCAAGGTCCTCGGCCGCCCGGCCCTGCTGCCCACGCCGGGGTTCGGTCCGAAGCTGGTCCTCGGCGCCGAGGGCGCGGAGCTCATGGCCCTCGCGGACCAGCGCGTCTCGGCCGACCGCGCCATCGACCGCGGCTACCGCTTCCGGCACCCCGACCTCGGCTCCGCGCTGCGGGAGGAGCTCGGCCGCTTCTGAGGGCGGACGCGCAGGACCCCGCCCGGCCGGGCGGGGTCCTGCGCGCCGGTGCGGCGCCGGGCTCAGAGCCGGCCGGAGACCGGGAAGCGCTCCCAGGCCCGGTGGCTCTTCATCAGCGAGACGACCTGCTCCACCACGGCGGCGGAGTCCTTGCCGGCGACCACGCCGGGCGCGTCCTCGGGCAGGCCCGCCGCGGCGAGCACACGTCCCCTGCCGCCCCAGGCGCCGACGGCCTTGGCCTGGCGGAACACCTCGCCGAGCAGCAGGTGCACTCGGGGGTCCAGCGCGCCCGTGGAGGCGGCGCCGGCCTTCGCGTCGAGACCCGGCAGGGCGTCCGGGGCCGGCGGCACGGCCCCGGCCACGAGCACGGAGTCGAACTCGACGGAGCGCGCGGTGAGGTAGGTGCGCTGGGCCACGACCCGCCCGCTCCGGCCGACCGGCCCGCCGTGGGGGGCGACCACCAGCGGGACCATCCCCGCGGTGTCGACCGCCTCCACGACGGCCAGGAGGTCGGCCTCGTCCGGGTCGGGCCCGACCACGATGCCGACCTGCCGGCCGTCGAGCGGCCACTGCCCGCCCACCTGGGACAGCGCCGGGCTGGGCCTGATCCTCCCGTGCTTGACGGTCGGCCTCGGCGCCGGCAGGCCCAGTCCCTGGGCGACCACGGCGCACAGCTTCTCGTCGATGTTGGCGAGGGCCTGCAGCTGGCGCTCCTTGACCGACTGCTCCCAGCACTTGCCGAGCTCGAAGGTGTAGGCCTGCGCGATGTGCTCCTTCTCGACGTCGCTCATCGACAGCCAGAACAGGCGGGCCTGGCTGTAGTGGTCGTCGAAGGACGCCGGGGCCCCGCGCTCCTTGACGGACTCCGCGACCGGGGCCGGGTGGTCGATGAAGGGGCGGGCCGGCTCGTCGGCGGGGAACGGGTTGTTCCCGTCCAGCGTGTTCGGGGAGTAGGGCGCGACCCCGCTGTGCACCGCGGTCTGGTGCATCCCGTCCCGGAGCATGTCGTTGACCGGGGCGTGCGGGCGGTTGATCGGCAGCTGGGTCCAGTTGGGCCCGCCCAGCCGGCTGAGCTGGGTGTCCAGGTAGGAGAACAGCCGGCCCTGCAGCAGCGGGTCGTTGGTGACGTCGATGCCGCGGACCAGGTTGTTGGGGTTGAAGGCGACCTGCTCGGTCTCGGCGAAGTAGTTCGACGGGTTGCGGTCGAGCGTCATCAGCCCCACCGCCTGCACGGGCGCCAGCTCCTCCGGGACGATCTTGGTGGGGTCGAGCAGGTCGATCCCCTGGAACATCTGCTCCTCGTTGTCCTCGAAGACCTGCACGCCGAGCTCCCACTCGGGGTGGGCACCGGCCTCGATGGCGTCGGCGAGGTCGCGGCGGTGGACGTCGGGGTCCATGCCCATCGCGATCTGCGCCTCCTCCCACAGCACGGAGTGCACGCCCAGCTTGGGCTTCCAGTGGAACTTCACGAGCACGCTGCCTCCGTCGTCGTCCAGGAGCCGGAACGTGTGGACGCCGAATCCCTCCATCGTCCGGTAGGAGCGCGGGATCGCACGGTCCGACATGTTCCAGATCGTGTGGTGCTGCGCCTCGGTGTGCAGCGAGACGAAGTCCCAGAAGGTGTCGTGGGCGGACTGGGCCTGCGGGATCTCCCGGTCCGGGTGCGGTTTGCCCGCGTGGATGACGTCCGGGAACTTGATCGCGTCCTGGATGAAGAACACGGGGATGTTGTTGCCCACGAGGTCCCAGGTGCCCTCGGAGGTGTAGAACTTCGTGGCGAAGCCGCGGGTGTCCCGGGCGAGGTCGGCGGAGCCGCGGGAGCCCAGGACGGTGGAGAAGCGGACGAAGACGGGCGTCTCCACGTCCTTGCCGAACACCGCGGCGGAGGAGATCCTGCTCGCGGTGCCGTAGGAGCGGAACACGCCGTGGGCGCCGGCGCCGCGGGCGTGGACCACGCGCTCGGGGATGCGCTCGTGGTCGAAGTGGCTGATCTTCTCGCGGAAGTGGTGGTCCTGCAGGAGCACGGGCCCGCGCCGCCCGGCCTTCAGCGAGTGGTCCGTGTCGGCGCGCCGGGCACCGTGGGCGGTGGTCAGGTGCTCCCCGCCCTGGGCGTCGAGGGACGGGTCCGTCCCGGTGTCCCGCCCGGTGGGACTGACCGGCGCCGGCGTGCCCTGGTCGGGCTTCGGCGGCAGCGGCGGACGGGGCTCGGTGGGCTCCTCGACCGGAGCGCTCTCGCTGCCGGGGACCCCCGGGGGCAGGGGCGCCTTCCCGCCCGCCCGCTGCCTCATCCTGTTCAGCCTCTTGCGCATGTGGTTCTCCCGCTCGTCGTCGGCACGTGGTCGCCGCCGGGCGCTCCCGCCCCGGAGGGCGGGGAACGACCGGCTCACTGAGCATTGAGCCACCCGGGTGAAGGGGCGCACAAGCCGCCGCGCGCGACTCCGCGCTGGGTGAACAGCCCCCGCGCGCGCGGCGGCCCCTCGCCGGACGGGGCCGGTGAGGGGCCGTCGAGGGGCCGGGGGAGGACGTGTCAGTCCTGCTCGGCCCGCTCCTCCACGTCGATCCGCTCCTGGCGCACCGTCTCCTCGATCACCTCGGTGCGCTCGGTACGGCGCACCACCAGGCGCACCCGCTCGTAGGGCACGCGCACGGTCCGCACCACGGGGACCTCGCGGTAGAGGATGACCTCGTCCTCGCCCACCGGCAGCTCCCGGCCGGCGAGGAAGGCCTCGCGCTCCTCCTCGGTGATCGGGGTGCGGACCTCCTCCACGTCCTCGGAGGCGAGGGTCTGCTCGGCGCGCACCGGCTCCTCGACCACGTACTTGCGCAGCCGCAGCCGCCCGGACTCGACCCGCTCCGTGCCGACCCGCAGCCGCTCCTCGTGCCGGATCACCGCGCCGCCGTCCTCGCCGGTCCCGTCGCGCACGGGCCGGCCGGCGGCCCCCGGACCGGTCGCCTCCTGGTCGAAGGCCTGCCCGCGGCCGGAGACCCGCTCCTGGCCGAAGGTCTGCTCCCGGTCGTCGGCGGACCGGCCGTGGCGCTCGTCCGCGACGCCTCCCCGGGCGCGTCCGGCCGTGGCGCCGGCGTCCTCGAGGGGCTCCCCGGTCCGGCGCACGTCCGTGCCGTCGTCGTCCCCGGCGTCGTCGCCGTGCCGGAGGGCGTCGTCGTCCCCGGCGTCGATGTTGTAGGCGGGCGCCCCGCCGCGCGGGTCGCGCGTGTCGGTGGGCCCCGTGGTCGCCCTGCCGCCGACGTCGCGGCCCTCCCGCCCGTAGGCGTTGTGGTCCCACAGCTCGGTCGACGAGCTGGGGGCGTGGCGCTCCACGCCCGTGTCGTCCACGTCGCGCGGCCCGGTGGACTCCGGGTGGGCAGATTCCTGGTCGTACGGGCGGTCGTCGGAGGTGGACATCGTGGGCTCTCCTCAGGATTGCTGTGGTGGTCGAATTTTATCAGCGTGCTGAGTGGTGCT
>JAPSHS010000178.1 GCA_031179495.1 Kocuria sp.
AGAACGTGCACCGCGAGGTCGTCGCCGGCGAGCGGGACAACACCGTGCTGCTGCTGGAGCACCCGCCCGTCTACACGGCGGGCCGGCGCACCGAACCCCACGAGTACCCGTCCGACGGGACCGAGGTCGTGGAGATCGGGCGCGGGGGCAAGCTCACCTACCACGGGCCGGGGATGCTCGTCGGCTACCCCGTCGTCCGGCTGACCACGCCCATCGACGTCGTGCGCTTCGTGCGCCTGCTGGAGGAGATCATCCTGGCGGTGGTCGCCGATCTCGGGGTGAGGGCCGCCACCGTGGCCGGCCGCTCGGGGGCGTGGGTGCTCGCCGACGAGCGCGGGCCCGATCGCAAGATCGCCGCCATCGGCGTCCAGGTCTCCCGGCGCACGACCATGCACGGCTTCGCCCTGAACTGCTCCAACGACCTGCGGCCGTTCGGCAACATCATCCCCTGCGGCATCACCGACGCCTCCGTCACGAGCCTGTCGCAGGAGACCGGGCGGCTGATCACCCCGCAGGACGTGGTGGAGCGCGTGGAGCAGGAAATATCCGCCCGCCAGGACGAGTTGTGCGAACAGTTCCACCCGTCCGCGACCCCGGGCCCGCTGCCCTGGCCGACCGCCGTCAGCTGATCCGCGCCGCCCCCGGCACCACCGGGACCGTGAGCGCCCCACCGTCGACATCTCGACAAGGAGACCGACCATGACCGTTGCCCCCGAGGGCCGCCGCCTGTTGCGCGTCGAGGCGCGCAACGCCGAGACACCCATCGAGAAGAAGCCCTCCTGGCTGAAGAACACCGCCCGCATGGGCCCGGAGTTCCAGGAGCTGAAGTCGCTGGCACGCGGCAAGGGCCTGCACACCGTGTGCGAGGAGGCCGGCTGTCCCAACATCTACGAGTGCTGGGAGGACCGGGAGGCGACGTTCCTGATCGGCGGGTCCAAGTGCACCCGCCGCTGCGACTTCTGCGACATCGCCACCGGCAAGCCCGACCTGCTGGACGTCACGGAGCCCCGCAAGGTGGCCGAGTCCGTCAAGGAGCTGGGCCTGCGCTACGCGACGGTCACCGGCGTGGCCCGCGACGACCTCGACGACGGCGGCGCGTGGCTCTACGCCGAGACCATCCGGGCGATCCACACCCTGAACCCGAACACCGGCGTGGAGATCCTCATCCCTGACTTCCAGGGCAAGCCGGACCGGCTGCGGCAGGTCATCGAGGCCGAGCCGGAGGTCTTCGCGCACAACGTCGAGACGGTTCCGCGCATCTTCCGCCAGATCCGCCCCGCGTTCACGTACGAGCGCTCCCTGGACGTGATCACCCAGGGCAAGGACGCCGGCATGATCACGAAGTCGAACCTCATCCTCGGCATGGGCGAGACCAACGAGGAGATCCACGAGGCCCTCTGCGACCTCCACGACGCCGGCTGCGACATCATCACGCTGACCCAGTACCTGCGTCCCTCGCCCCTCTTCCACCCCATCGACCGCTGGGTGAAGCCCGAGGAGTTCGTGGAGCTGTCCGGGATCGCGGAGGAGATCGGCTTCCTGGGCGTCATGGCGGGCCCGATGGTCCGCTCCTCCTACCGTGCCGGCCGGCTGTGGGCCCGGGCGATGGAGAAGTCCGGCCGGGAGATCCCCGCCCACCTGGCGCACATCGAGGACGAGGGCTCGGCCTCCCAGGAGGCCTCCTCGCTCGTGCAGCGCCTCGGCTGAGACCGGGCCGGTCATGGTGACCCGCACCCGCTAAACTGGAGGACGGACCACGGCGGGGCGCCCGGGCGCGCTCCGCCGCCGGTCCCTTTCGAAACACAGCCACCGCACCACAGGACGAGGTCTCACCGTGTCACCTTCCCACGCCAAGTCGCGCCCCGCGTCGCGATCCTCCTCCCCCGGGAAGCCGGCGGGGAAGCCGACCCGGGCCCAGAAGCGCGAGGAGAAGAAGCGGCGGAAGGCCGGCAAGGGCCCCGGCTTCCTCAGCCAGATCAAGCAGGTCTTCCAGATGACCCGCAAGGTCGAGCCCAACATCGGCTGGTGGATGCTGCTACTGGGCCTCGGCGTGCTCCTGGTCTTCCTGCTCATCGGTGTGCTCCTGGGCAACTGGATCACCGGCCTGCTGATCGGCCTGCCGTTCGCCGCCCTGGCGGCCTCCTTCCTGCTCTCCCGGCGGGCGGAGCGTGCCGCGTTCGCCCGGATCGAGGACCAGCCGGGGGCCGCGGGGGCGGCGCTCTCCGCGCTGCGCCGCGGCTGGATCGTGGAGGAGCAGCCGGCCGCCATGGACCCGCGCACCCGCGACCTGATCTTCCGCGCCATCGGCCGTCCCGGCGTGGTGCTCGTGACCGAGGGTCCGGCCGGCCGGGTCGACAAGCTCGTCTCGAAGGAGCGGCGCCGGATCGGTCCCGTGATCCCGAACGTGCCGATCCACGTCATCAAGACCGGCAAGGGCGAGGGGCAGGTGCCGCTGCGCGAGCTGTCCCAGCGGATGCGGAAGCTGGAGAAGAAGCTCACCCAGCAGGAGGTGCAGACCGTGCACAAGCGGATCACCACCCTCGGCAACCGGCTGCCGATCCCCAAGGGCGTCGACCCGATGCGCGCCCGCCCGGACCGCAAGTCCATGCGTGGGCGCTGACCCGGCAGCCCGACGACGGAGCCCCTCGCCCTCCAGCGGAAGGCGGGGGGCTCCGTCGTCGCCGGGGGAACGCCGTCAGCGGGTGCGCACCAGGATCGTGCCCACTGCCCGGTCGTGCAGACCGCGCTGGTCCGGGTCGAAGACCACCGGTGGGATCAGCAGGCACAGCAGCAGCGAGCGCACCGAGGCCCGGGCGAAGCCGGCCGGCCGGCCGTCGAGCGTCTGCACCTGGAGGCCCGTCAGCCAGTGACCCGGGGTGTGCCCGGTGGCACCGACCAGGAGCACGTTGAGCACCAGCAGGAGGCCGAGGGTCACGAGTCCGTGCTCGTTCCACTGCGGTGCGAGCCACTCGGCGAGGGCCCAGCACAGGTACCAGTCCAGCACGAGGGCCACGATCCGCCGCCCGACGCGGCCCACCGAGCCCCGCCCCTCCGACGGGCGCCCCAGGCGCTCACCGGGGTACTGCTGCCGGCCGGTCCCCGGACCCTCGAGCCAGGAGCCCACGTCGCGTCTGTCGATCATGTCCCCAGGGTATCGGGAACGGACTCCCCTAGACTGGCGCCAGACCGTGGCTCCTGCCGGGCCGCACCGTGTAACACCGAGGAAACACCCGGGACACGGAGCCTTAATGCCCGGTCCGTAGCGTGGTCCCCGGAAAAGGACGCCGCACGAATCTCTCGGCACGGCGGTCCAGCCCATCTGAGAAGGAGAACAGCACATGTTCCAGACACCCGAGGAAGTCCTCGCGTTCATCAAGGACGAGGAGATCGTCTTCGTCGACGTCCGGTTCACGGACATGCCCGGCGTGCAGCAGCACTTCAA
>JAPSHS010000179.1 GCA_031179495.1 Kocuria sp.
GATCAGCTCGGCCAGCGGACGGTGAGCCCGCCGTCGACGATCAGCTGCTGCCCCGTGACGTAGGCCGAGTCGTCGCTGGTGAGGAAGCGGATGGTGCGCGCGGCCTCGTCGACGTTGCCGACGCGGCCCCACGGGATGATCGAGCCCGCGGCGTCGAGGCCCTCCCGGCCCAGTGAGTTCACCGGGTCCAGGGACTGCGGGCTCTCGATCAGCCCGGGGATGACGGTGTTGACCCGGATCTTGCGCGGCGCCAGTTCCACCGCCAGGGAGCGGCAGAGGCCGAGCAGCCCGGCCTTGGCCGCGGCGTAGTGGGAGTGCTCCTCCCACCCGTAGACCCCGCCCGCGATCGAGGACGTCGCCACCATGGCCCCGCCGCTCGTCATCCGTGCGCTGCAGGAGCGGAAGACGCGCATCACCCCGGAGAGGTCGACGGCCATCATGTCGTCCCACGCCTCGTCGGTCATGTCCGCGAGCGCGGCACGGCGCAGGATGCCGGCCGCGGCCACCGAGATGTCCAGGCGGTCGAACTCGTCGAGCGCCGTCTGCGCGAGCTTCTCGGTGTCCTCGAAGCTGCGCACGTCCATGGGCACGGCCACGCACTGCCCGCCCGCGGCCTCCACGGCGCGGACGGTGTCCGTCGCGTCGTGGGGGTCGGCCGGCAGATAGCCGACCACGCTGCGGGCGCCGGCCCGGGCGTACGCCACCGCCAGGGCGCGGCCGATCCCGCTGCCGCCGCCGGAGATGACGGCGACCTTTCCCTCGAGTCCGTCGTCGCGCATCATGCGATCACCGTGGTCCGCAGGTGGGCGTCCTTGAGGGAGCGGGTCCCGGCCATGCACAGCGCCGAGAGGACCAGACCGCCGGAGCCGGTGATGATCGCCGCGGTCCCCGTGTCCACCCCTGCGGTCAGCAGGATGGTGAGCAGTCCGGAGCCCGCGATGCCGCCGAGCGGGGCCATCACGTGCGCCACGTTGGCGCCCATCCCGCGCACCTGGGGCGGGAAGGACTCGCCCATGTAGAACAGCAGGGCCGCGTACGGGCCGGTGAGGAAGAACAGCGTCATGGCGTACAGCGGGATGATGAACCCGGAGGTGCCCGGCCCCAGCAGCATCACCAGGCTGACGGCGCCGCCGGCGATCCAGCCGAGGACCACGGTCGGCTTGCGGCCGATCTTGTCGCCCAGCCAGCCGTGGAACACGTAGCCCACGAAGCCCACCGCGTTGGAGAGCACGAGGATGATGAGGGCGTTGTCGAAGGAGACGCCCTTGGCCTCGACCAGGATGGTGGTGCCCAGGACGGAGAAGACCTGGATCGCGAACCAGTTGAAGAACCACGCCAGGGACAGGCAGGTCGTGTGCCGGCGCAGCTCCGGGGTGAAGACGTCCTTCACGCCGGTGGCGTGGTGGGCCGCCTCCTCGAGGTCGTGCTCCGCCGCGAGCGCGTGGGCCCCGGCCGTGTCTCCGGCGGCCCGGCGCCGCCGGACCTCCTTCATGGCGGCGAAGGTCGGGGACTCCGGCAGGCGCAGGGCCAGGCCGACGACGATCAGGGACAGGACCGCGGCGACGACGAAGCTCCAGCGCCAGCCGATGAGCGGGAGCGTCAGCGCCGACAGCCCCGCGGAGACCAGCGCGCCGACCGGCCAGCCGCCCTGAACGAGCGAGTACATGAGGCCGCGGCTCTTGGCCTCCTTGTAGATCTCGTTGAGGTAGACCGCGTTGACGACCTCCTCGGACATGGAGAAGCCGGAGAAGGAGCGGATGACGATCAGGCTCGCGGCCCCGATGGCGGCACCGGTGAGACCGGAGGCCACCGCGCCGCCGAGCATGAGCACGATGAGCGCCTTCTTGCGGCCCATCCTGTCGATGATCGTGCCCACGGCCAGGGCCACGATGAACACGCCGATCGTGGCGTAGGTGTTGATCGCGGTGGACTCGGCCACCGACCAGCCGAAGTCCTCGGCGATCACGGGGAGCAGCGTGCCGAAGAGGGTGAAGTCGTAGACGGAGGCCACCCAGGCGATGAAGCAGACGATCGAGACCTGCTTGACCACCTTCGGCGTGACCTTGACGTTCCAGGGCTCGACGCCGGAGGGCGTCGGGTTCGAGCGCAGAGCGGACATGGCGGTGGGTCCTTCGAACGAGCCGGGTCAGCCGGCGTTGCGGGGATTGCGGGTCGCGAAGTCGCGGGCGACGTCCTCCATGAAGGCGAACTCGACGCCGTCGTGGCCCTGGATGTGGTCGAAGAGGCGCTCGAGCATGAGCAGGTTCTGCGGCCGGCCGCAGACGTCGGGGTGGATGGTGAGCGGGAAGACGGCGTAGTCCATCTCCCGGTACACCCAGTCGAACTGGTCCCGCCACAGCTGCTCGATGTCCCGCGGGGACACGAAGCCGTGGCTGTTGGGGCTGGACTTGATGAACATCATCGGCGGGAGGTCGTCCAGGTACCAGGAGGCGGGGATCTCGATGAGATCGGTCTCCTCGCCGCGCACGAGCGGCTTCATCCACTCCCGGGCCGAGGCCGCCTCGTAGTCGATCTTGGTCCAGGTGTCACCGACCCGGACGTAGTACGGGGTGTGGTCGTCGTGCATGAGCGAGTGGTCGTAGAGGAACCCGCGCTCGAGCAGGATCTCGTTGGTCACCCCCGAGAACTCCCACCACGGGGCCACGTAGCCCACCGGCTTCCTGCCGGCGCGGTTCTCGATGAGGTCGGTGCAGTAGTCGAGGATCTCGGTCTCCTGCTGGCGGGTCATCGCGATGGGGTTCTCGTGGGAGTACCCGTGGACCCCGATCTCGTGCCCGGCCTCGACCACGGCGTCGAACTCCTTCGGGAACGTCTCGATGGAGTGCCCCGGCCAGAACCAGGTCACCGGCATCTCCCGGCGCTGGGCGAGCTGGAGCAGCCGGGGCACCCCGACCTCGCCGGCGAACAGGCCGCGGGAGATGTCGCCCGGGGAGTCCTCCCCGCCGTAGGAGCCGAGCCAGCCGCCGACGGCGTCGACGTCGATGCCGACGGACACGTAGATCTTCTTGGACATGTTGTCTCCTCTGGTGGTGGGTGGGTGTTCTAGAGGTGGGCGGTGAACGCCTCGGGGAACTCGGTGCTCGAGGTCCCGAGGGAGATCAGGAGGGCGGCGAGGAGGCGCGCCTGGAGGGGGTTGAGGTCCCCGGAGGGGACGGCGCCCGCGGCGACGAGGTCGGTGCCCCCGCCGTTGCCGTAGACCGGCACCACGGGTCCCCACGGCGCGCGGGTGCTGAGCACGACGGCGCACCCCGCCGCCACCGCCCGCCCGACGGCCCCGGCGAAACCGGGGCCCGCGTTGCCGACGCCCGAGCCGGCCAGGACCACGGCCCGGGCACCGGAGTGCACCGCGAAGTCGAACAGGTCGGGGGTGGCGCCGGTGTGGGCCGTGATGATCTCGACCCG
>JAPSHS010000180.1 GCA_031179495.1 Kocuria sp.
GCGGGTCCTCGCCGTGCAGCCAGGTGAGGACGTCGGCGTCCTCGCGCATCCCGGAGACGTCGTAGACCCCGCGCAGCGTCACGCCCTCGGCCGCCAGCTGCTCGACGACGCCGTCGAACTCCGCGGCAGAGGCGTCGGGCGCGGCGGTGGACGCGGCGGGACGGGCGAACACGGACCAGACGGCCCAGTACAGCCGCTCCGCGCCCTGGGCCTGCTCAGTCCCGTCGGTCTCGGGCCGGGGGACGGGGCGTCCGTGGGATGCGTGCGGCGTGGTGTCGTGGGACACTGCTCAGTCCTTTCGTCGGAGTGCGGTCGTCGGCGTCGTCGCCGGGGTCCGGGGGTGGTCGTCGGGGCCGCGGGCACGCCCGCGCGGTCGAGCAGCCCGCGGACCACACCGTTGTGTTCATGCAGCCTGATGGCGGCGCAGGGTGAACGGTGCGGGGCAGATGCCCTCGAGCGACCACATCCGATTGACTCAGGAGTGCCGGACCCGGCTGGGTATCCCTTCGCCGTCGGCAGAGGCGACTAGCACCGTGGGCCCGGAGCTGGGAACACCCCTGTGCCGTCCGGCGCGGCCTGTCAGTAGCGGAAGCGATCAATGCCTGCCGTCTCCGGCGAGGACGTCTGCTCTGAAGGGGTGAGCGGCGTAGACGCCCAGCACCCGGACGTCCTTGGTGAAGAACGCGAGCTCGTCGAAGGCACGGCGCAGCGGCGGGTCGTCGGGATGGCCCTCGACGTCGACCATGAACTTCGTCGCGGCGAACTGCCCGTCGACCATGTAGCTCTCCAACCGGGTCATGTTCACCCCATTGGTGGCGAAGCCGCCCAATGCCTTGTACAGCGCGGAGGGGACGTTGCGCACCTGGAACACGAAACTGGTCACAACCTGCTGCGGCAACCGGTCACGGGCCGGGAACGTCTCCTCGTCGGACAGGATCACGAACCGCGTGGTGTTGGTGGGATCGTCCTCCACCTCGGCGGCCAGCTTCTCCAGCCCGTAGAGCTCCGCGGCCGCGGGCGGGGCCAGAGAAGCCTTGGCCGGGTCGTTCCACTCGGCGACTTCCCGGGCAGATCCGGCGGTGTCACCGGCGATGACCGGGACTAGTCCATGCTCGCGGATGAGCCGGCGGCACTGGCCCAGGGCGTGGAGGTGGCTGTGCACCTCCCGCACCTGGCCCAGGGTCGTGCCGGGGATACCCAGCAGATCGAAGCGGATGCGCAGGAAGTGCTCACCGACGATCGTCAGCTCGGTGTCGGGAAGCAGCGCGTGGATGTCCGCCACCCGCCCGGCGATCGAGTTGTCGATGGGGATCATGGCACGCTCGGCCCGCCCGGAGATCACCTGAGCGAAAGCATCCTCGAAGCTTGCGCAGGCAACGGCCTCCCAGCCCGGGAAGACCTCGGTGCAGGCGATGTGGGAGTTCGACCCAGGCTCCCCCTGGTACGCGATAGCTGGGCTCATGACGAGCATTGCTTCCTTTCAGTAAGTTGCTGCGCCGGCATCTGGTTTGAATTGCAGCGGACTGCCGGTGCCAGATCGAGGCGGAGGACAGATGCGGTCGTCCGAGGCGCAGCCCGGCTCGGCATTCTCGTCGCAGGAGCAGTCGATCGTGAGAGTGCAACTCGGCAAACCTCGATCGGCTACTTCTGGTGTCGGACAATCCCGGATCCCAGGGCGACTCCACAAGGTGATGTTGGAAGCCGGGTCGATCTCAGGCGACTTCGGCTGGGTGCGGAATGCTTCCCCGCGGCGTGTTCATGCACGTTGGCCACCAGCACGTCATCTCTTCAGGCATCTACCACTGCCCGACCGCGCCAGGCTGCTCGGTGACGTGGTCGATGCAGCGCAGCAGCTGGGCGACGTCGTCGGGCTCGATCGAGACGAACGTCGCGATGCGCAGCTGGTTGCGGCCCAGTTTGCGGTAGGGCTCGACGTCGACGACCCCGTGGGCGCGCAGGACGGCGGCCACGGCCGCGGCGTCCACGGTCCCGTCGAAGTCCACGGTGGTGATGACCGTGGAGCGGTCTTCCGGTCGGACCACGAACGGCGCGGCGAAGGACGAGGCCTCGGCCCACGCGTAGACCAGGTCGGAGGACTCCTTCGTGCGCGCCGCGGCCCACGCCATCCCGCCGCGGTCGTTGAGCCAGCGGATCTGCTCGTCGAGCATGATCAGGGTGGCCAGGGCCGGGGTGTTGTAGGTCTGGTTCATCCGCGAGTTCTCCAGGGCGGCCGTGAGCTGGAGGAAGTCCGGGATCCACCGGTCGGAGGCCCCGATCCGTTCGATCCGCTCGATGGCCGCCGGGGAGAAGGCGCCCAGCCACAGCCCTCCGTCGGAGCCGAAGTTCTTCTGCGGGGAGAAGTAGTAGACGTCCGTCTGCGCCAGGTCCGCGGCCATGCCCCCGGCGGCGGAGGTCGCGTCCACGAGCACCAGGGCGTCGTCGTCGATCCCGGCAGGCCGGCGCACCGGAGCGGCGACGCCGGTGGAGGTCTCGTTCTGCGGCCAGGCGTAGACGTCCACGCCCTCCTCGGGCCGCGGCTCGGGGCGGGCGCCCGGGGCGGCAGCGACGATGGAGGACGCCTGGAGGAACGGGGCGCGGTCGGTGGTCTGGGCGAACTTCGCCCCGAATTCCCCGAACATCAGGTGCTGGGCCTTGTGCTCGACGAGCCCGAAGGCGGCTGCGTCCCAGAACGCGGTCGCTCCGCCCAAGCCCAGCAACACCTCGTAGCCTTCCGGCAGGCCGAGGAACCGGGCCAGGCCCTCGCGCACCGAACCCACGAGTTCCTTGACCGGAGCCTGTCGGTGGGAGGTGCCCAGCAGCCCCGCTCCGGCGCGGGCCAGGGCGTCCACCTGCTCGGCGCGCACCTTGGCGGGACCGGCGCCGAACCGGCCGTCGGCGGGGAGCAGGTGCCGGGGGATGGTGATGGTGTTAGCCATTAGAAACCTTCTCGAGGGATGCATCAACAGTCCGGCCGGCGCGGGGCAGGGCTTCCTCGGCGGCGACCCAGCCGAGCATCGCGCACTTGACCCGGGCCACGAACCGGGAAACCCCGGCGAAGGCGGCGGCGTCGCCGAGGACCTCCTCGTCGGGGGCCACGGTGCCCCGCGACCGCAGCAGCTCCCGGAACGCCCTGATCAGCTCCGCCAGCTCGGCCCGGGTCATCCCGGGGGCAGCCTCGGCCAGCACGGAGGCCGCGGCCATGGAGATCGAACAGCCCGCCCCCTCCCAGGAGATCCGCTCGACCAGCGGCTCGGCACCCCCGGAGGCCGGGGCGAGCTCCACCCGGACGGTGATCTCGTCGCCGCAGGTGGGGTTGTACTGATGGGACTCCCCGCATGCATGCTCGGCGGCCGGATCGGCCAGGCCCTCCCCGGTCCGCCGCTTGGCGTGGTCGAGGATGACCT
>JAPSHS010000181.1 GCA_031179495.1 Kocuria sp.
CCGTCGACCGGGCCATCACGGTGCTCGAGGTCCTCGCCCGGACCGGCGGATCGACGGTGACCGAGGTGGCCGCGGAGCTGGAGGTGCACAAGTCCACCGCCTCGCGGCTGCTCAGCGCCCTGGAGCTCCGGGGCCTGGTGCACCATCCGAGCGACGGCAGCAGGTACCAGCTCGGCTTCGGCATCCTGCGGCTGGCGCACGCGATCCCCGGCCGCCTGAGCGTGGTGGCCGAGGCGCGCGAGGAGATCCGCGACCTGGCCCGGACCCACTCCGAGACGGTCAACCTGGCGGTCCTGCGGGAGGGCCACGCCGTCAACGTGGACCAGGAGATGGGGCCCTCCTCGATCTCGACCCACGACTGGATCGGGAGCCTGACCCCGCTGCACGCCACGTCCAGCGGGAAGGTGCTGCTGGCCGGTCTGCCGTCCGACGAGAGGGCCCACATCATCCGGGCCCACGGACTGCCCGCCCTGACCGGGCGCACCATCACGTCGAGGAAGCAGCTGGAGCGCCAGCTGATCGACGTGGCCGCCCGGGGCTACGCCACCGTGTGCGAGGAGTTCGAGATCGGGCTGAACTCCGTCGCCGTGCCCGTGCGGGACCACCTCGGCACGGTCATCGCCTCGATCAGCGTCTCGGGGCCGGCGTTCCGGTTCACGGAGGAGACGATGGCCGGCCTCGTCGAGGACCTCAAGGAGGCCGGCCTGCGCGTGAGCAGGCGCATGGGGTACCTCCCCTTCGAGACCCCCTAGCAGGAGGTCCCGCGCCGCGGATGCATCTGGTCAGGTGGGAACCGGCGCCCACGACCACCGCCGCCCGCACCCGCCGGGGTCCGTCCGACGGGCGGAGCGGGACCGTAACGGCTCACGGTGGCGGGGAAGGAGCGATCGACATGGTGAGGACACCAGGGGCGGCCCCGCGACTGGCCGGGATGCTCGGCATCCTGCTGGGGACGGACCGGATCCCGGTACGACTGCGCGCCTGGGACGGCTCGGAGGCCGGACCGCCCGGTGCGCCGGTCGTCGAGGTCCGGTCGCGCAGAGCACTGCGCCGGATCCTCTGGTCGCCCGGACAGCTCGGTCTGGGCCGCGCCTACGTGGCCGGCGAGCTCGACCTCCCCGGCGACGTCTTCGCGGCCGTCGCCGCCCTGACCTCCACCGGGAGGCTCACCGAGCCCGTTCCCCTGACGGCGCGCGAGCGGTGGAGCCTGCTCCGGAGCACCGCCGCGCTGGGCACCCTGGGGCCGGAGCCGGCCCCGCCCCCGGAGGAGGTGGACCTGCGCGGCACCGGGGGACGGCACTCCAAGGAACGCGACGCCGCGGCCGTCTCGCACCACTACGACGTCGGCAACGACTTCTACGCCCTGGTCCTCGGCCCCTCCCTGGTCTACTCCTGCGCCGTCTGGGACGACCCGGCCGCCGGCCTGGAGGCGGCGCAGGAGACCAAGCACGAGATGGTCTGCCGCAAGCTGGGCCTGCGGCCCGGCACGCGGGTGCTGGACGTGGGCTGCGGCTGGGGCAGCTTCGCCCTGCACGCCGCCCGGCGGCACGGGGCCGACGTCCTCGGGGTCACCCTCTCCCCCGAGCAGGCCGCCCTGGGCCGCGAGCGCGTGCTCGCGGCCGGACTGGCCGACCGGATCGAGATCCGGGTGCAGGACTACCGGGACGTCGACGACGGCCCCTTCGACGCCGTCGCCTCGATCGGCATGTCCGAGCACGTCGGCGACGACCAGATCGACGGCTACGCCGCGCACCTGCACGGGATGCTGCGCCCCGGCGGGCGCCTGCTCAACCACGCGATCGCCCGGCGCACCGGGGACCTCCGGGGGACCTGCGGGACCCGGGACGATTCCGCCACCTTCATGGACCGCTACGTCTTCCCCGACACCCAGGTGCTCAGCCTCACCCGGATGATCGGCGTGCTGGAGACGAACGGTCTGGAGGTCCTCGACGTCGAGGCCCTGCGCCCCCACTACGCGCTGACGCTGCGGGCCTGGGCGCAGCGCCTCGAGGAGCACTGGGCGGAGGCCGTCCAGCTCGTCGGGGAGGGGCGGGCCCGCGCGTGGCGGCTCTACATGGCCGCCGCCGTCTGGACGTTCGAGTCAGGCCGGCAGGGCGTCGACCAAGTGCTCGCGCAGCGCCCCGGTGGCCCGCCGCCGCTCGCCCGCCCCTGGCGGGCGCCCGCAGGGCGCTAGGTGTACCCGGGCAGGAGATTGGTAGCGCGGTGTTGACGTGAGGAGAGCCTCCGGGTGGGGTGTGGCTTGTCGAAGGCCCACATCCACCACGGAGGCTCCCATGTCTCACCGTAATGCGCGCACCACCGTCCACGGCAGGCTTCTGATTGTCCGACGGCACCAGGCCGGGATGCCCAAGGCTCACATCGCCGCGGCCATGGGTGTGTCCCGCAAGTGCGTGGCCACCTGGATCGCCCGCTACGCCGTCGAGGGTGAGGCCGGCCTGCATGATCGCTCCTGTCGCCCACACGCCATCCCGACCCGTACCCGTCCCGAGGTTGAGCAGCAGGTGCTCGAGCTACGCCGTACTCAGCGGCGGGGCCAGGACTGGATCGGTCCCGAGCTCGGTCTGGCCCCGCGCACGGTGGGACGGATCCTGCGCCGCCACCAGATGCCGTACCTGCGGGAGCTGGACCGGCTCACCGGGGCACTGATCCGGGCTTCGAAGACCACCGCGATCCGCTACGAACGCGACCGGCCCGGGGAACTGGTGCACATGGACGTGAAGAAACTGGGCCGGATCACCGACGGCGGCGGCTGGCGGGCCCACGGGCGCGGGGCCGCCAGCATCGCCCGCGACCGCAGCACCCGGGTCGGGTTTGACTACGTACACTCACTGGTCGATGACCATTCGAGACTGGCGTACTCCGAGATCCTGCCCGACGAGAAAGGCGCCACCTGCGCGGGGTTCCTGGTTCGGGCCGCGGCCTACTTCGCCGGCCACGGGATCACTCGCATCGAGCGGGTGATGACCGACAACGCCTGGGCCTACCGGAAGTCGTTGCCGGTGGTGGTGGCGGGGTTGGGCGCTAAGCAGGTGTTCATCCGACCGCACTGTCCCTGGCAGAACGGGAAGGTCGAGCGCTTCAACCGCACCCTGGCGACCGAGTGGGCCTACCGGCAAGTCTTCACATCCAACGACGAACGCGCTGCGGCCCTTGCTCCGTGGATCGAGCACTACAACACTGGCAGGCGTCACAGCGCACTCGGAGGCCACCCACCCGTCAGTCGTCTGCGACCAATCATGTGACCGGGTACAGCTAGGCGCGGAACGAGGCGATCATCGCCTCGATCTGCCGGTGCTCCTCCGACGCGGCGTACTCCCGGGCGGCCCCGAGCGTGGGGAAGTCGTGGACCGAGCTGAAGATGACCGTCCGGTAGGTGAT
>JAPSHS010000182.1 GCA_031179495.1 Kocuria sp.
AGGTGGGAGCCGCGGGCGGCGAGGCCGTGGGCCAGCTGCTCGCCGATGCCGCCGGCCGCGCCGGTGAGCACCGCGGTGGCGCCGGCGAAGCGGAAGGGTGCGGAGGGGGACACGGGCTGCTCCTGGGATCGGACGACGGGTTCCGGGCTCCAGTGTGGTGCGCTCCCGCTGCCGCGCGCTTGACCGGGGGCGACAGGAAGTTGACGCCCGGCGACACGCTCAGCCGGCGCGGGCCGCGCCGCGGCGCACGTCCCGCGGCGGCGCGCCCCACCAGCGGCGGGCGCACCGGGTCAGCGCCGAGGACTCGGACAGGCCCACCAGTCCGGCGATCTGGCTGAGCGGCACGTCCGTGGTGGTGAGCCAGCGCAGGGCCGCGCTGCGCCGGGTCTCGTCGAGGACCGCGCCGAAGGTGGTGCCCTCCTCGGCCAGCCTGCGCTGGAGGGTGCGGGGGTGCAGGCCCAGCACGCGGGCCACCGCCTCGATCTCGGGGGCCGCCGTGCCGAGCAGCTGCACCAGCACGCCCCGGACCCGCGGCGTCCACGCGGAGCCCCCACCGGGGGCCTCCTGGGCGTCGAGGAGGGCCAGCGCCACCTGCCGGACGCCGGCGTCCCCGTGCAGCGGCCGGGCCAGGGTGCTCGTGGGGATCCGCAGCAGGACCTCCGGGCGGGCCGGGCGCACGGGCACGCCGAAGAACTCCTCGTAGGTCCGCAGCGGCGCGGTGGGACGGTGGTCCAGCTCGACCGTGCGCAGCCCGTAGCGGCCGCCGACCAGCGAGGTCAGGGCCCGGTGCAGCAGCCCCAGGCCGAGGTCGGTGCCCTGGGGACCGACGTGCCCGTCCCCCCGGGCGGCCGGCGCGGGCCCGCCGTAGCGCACCGCCGTCACCCCGCGGGCGCCGTAGGGGTCCCGGACCAGCGCCAGCTCGAGCGACGGGGCGTGCACGAACAGGTAGCGGGACGCGCACTCCAGGGCGTCGCGCACCGTCTCCGAGTGGCGGGCGGCGAGGGCGATCGGGCCGAGCACGCCCGGGTCCTGCCGGGCGGCCACGCGCAGTCCCAGGTCGGGACAGCCCAGGTCCCGCGCGGCGGTCTCCAGCACCCGGCCGACGGCGCGCTCCGGGACCAGGAGGTCGTCGGCGTCCAGGGCCGCGCGGGGCAGGCCGGCGGCGTCGGCGAGCGCCTCGGCGTCCCCTCCGAGCTCGGCCACCGCGGCGCGGAAGCCGCGCAGCCCCGCGGATCGGATCACGGACATGTCGCTCAGGGTCAAGCAATCGTCGCCCTGCGTCAAGTCTCGGCGGGTGCGGCGGGGAATCCTGGAACCATGCCAGCACCCTCCCCCGCCCCCGAGGGCCCCGCCGGGCCGGACCACCGCGACGTCGTGGTCGTCGGCGCGGGCCTGTCCGGCATCGGCGCGGCGTACCGCCTGCAGACCGAGTGCCCGGACCTGTCCTACACCGTCCTGGAGGCCCGCGACGGGATGGGCGGGACCTGGGACCTGTTCCGCTATCCCGGCGTCCGCTCCGACTCCGACATGTTCACGCTGGGCTACTCGTTCAAGCCCTGGCGGGACCCGCGGTCCATCGCCGACGGCCCGTCGGTCCTCTCGTACATCCGCGAGACGGCCGAGGAGTTCGGCATCGACCGGCACATCCGCTTCCGCACCCGGGTGGTCTCCGCCGGCTGGTCCTCCGCGGACGCGCGGTGGACGCTGGGCCTCGAGGAGCGCGACGACGGGGGCGGGCTCCGGCGGCGCACGATGACGTGCTCGTTCCTGTACTCGTGCGCCGGGTACTACGACTACGAGCAGGGCCACGACCCCGTCCTGCCCGGGATCGAGGACTTCGGCGGCCAGGTGGTGCACCCGCAGTTCTGGCCCGAGGACCTGGACTGGTCCGGGCGGCGCGTCGTGGTGGTCGGCAGCGGCGCCACGGCGGTGACCATCGTCCCCGCCATGGCCCGCGACGCCGCGAGCGTGACGATGCTGCAGCGCTCCCCCACCTGGATCAGCGCCGTGCCGGGCCGGGACCGGCGCGCCGACGCGCTGCGCCGGGTCCTGCCCCCGCGGCTGGCCCACCGCGTGATCCGGGTCAAGAACATCCTGTTCAGCACGGCCGTGTACCAGTTCTGCCGGCGCCGCCCGGCCGCGGCCCGCGAGTTCTTCACGTCCCGGGCCGCACGGGTCCTCGGCTCGGAGGAGCTCGTGGCGGAGCACTTCACCCCGTCCTACGACCCGTGGGACCAGCGGCTGTGCGCCGTGCCGGACGCGGACCTGTTCGAGGCGGTCCGGCAGGGCAGGGCGGAGGTCGCCACCGACACGATCGACACGTTCGTGCCCGGGGGGATCCGGCTGAGCAGCGGCCGGGTCCTCGAGGCCGACGTCGTGGTCACCGCGACGGGACTGAGGCTGCTGCCCTTCGGCGGGGTCGTGCCCGCCGTGGACGGCACGCCGGTGGAGCTGTCCGAGCAGTTCGTCTGGAACGGCGCCATGCTCACCGGCGTGCCCAACTTCGCGCTGTGCATCGGCTACACCAACGCCTCGTGGACGCTGCGGGCGGACCTGACGCACCGGCTGGTCTGCAAGGTGCTCAAGCACCTGCGGCGCCACGACGCCGCCGCCGTGGTGCCGAGGGCCGCCCCCGGGATGCCCGAGCGGCCCCTGCTGGACCTCCGCTCCGGCTACGTCCGGCGCTCGATCGACGCGTTCCCGCGCCAGGGCGACCACCACCCGTGGCGGGTGCGCCAGAACTACCTGCTGGACTCGGCGACCACCCTGCGCACGCCGCTGACCCGCACCCTCGAGCTGATCCCCCGTGCCGCCGTCCGCGGCGCGGCCGCGTCCTCGTCCCTCCCGACCCCTCCGCAGGGGTGACAGGGGTGCGGCGGGAGCCGTCCGCCCGACGGGCGCGGCGTGCCGCCGCGGGCATCGATGTCGCCCGAACGGTTCCACTTGGGCATGAACGCCGTGCTCGACCCTTTCGGAAAGCGCTTTCTGCTACCGTCCTGCTCAGCACTCCCCCGTGACCCCCATCACAGTTCTTCCGCTCACCGGGGCGTGTCCACCGAGACGACGGAAGAGGAAACATGCGGAAACGCGCTTCGTACCTGTCCATGTCCACCGCCGCGGCGGCGTCGCTGGCGCTCCTCGTGGCGACCCCGGCGGCGGCCTCCCCCGGCCTGCCGGCCGACCCGACGGCGCAGTCGGCCCGCACACCGCTCGAGCGCCAGGTCCTGCCCGCCGGCGACGGCTGGGCCTCCGCCGACGGAGGCACCACCGGCGGGGCCGCGGCCGCTCCCGCCGACGTCCACGACGTCACCGACCGGGCCGGGCTCCTCGAGGCGTTCGCCGCCTCGGGCGAGCGGCCGAAGATCATCCGCGTCCACGGCACC
>JAPSHS010000183.1 GCA_031179495.1 Kocuria sp.
GCGACGCCATGCGGCATGGAACTGACAATCACCGAGGCCGCGGCACGGCTGGGCGTATCCACCCGGCAGGCCCAGCGACTCGCTGAGGCGGGACGGCTGCAGGTCGTGCGCCGAGTGGGCCGGTCCCTGCTCGTGGAGGACACCTCCGTCGCCCAGCTGGCCCGCGACACGGCTGGATCCGGCCGGCGGGGACACCGGCATCGTCGAGGGGTACGTGCTCCGGGACGTCCTGGCACGGTGAACGCCCCGGTCGCAGTCGTGGAGCCCGTGGTGTTCGCTCTCGCACCGACTCGCGAGCATTTGTGACGGCTCATCGGTTGCCCCCATAACGATCTCAGTGCCAACCCACCGGCACCGGCACCCGCGCTCCGGTGAGGTGATGAGACTGGGCCCGTGGGCGCCGCTCGACGCCGCTCGCAGCTCCAGATCCCATCCCTTGCACCCGCCGTGGACAGCGTCCGGTCCGTCCCCGGCACCCAGCCATGAGGACCGATCATGCACACCACCCAGCGCATCGCCGCCGCGGCCGCCGCCGTCCTGCTGTTCGCCGCAACACCGGCCGGCGCAACCAGCCATGAGCCCGCCCCACCGGCCGAGCAGCCGGCCGAGGCGCAGTGGCCACCGGCCAGCACTCACGGGAAGTTCCTGCCCAGCCCGGAGGAGTTCAAGCAACCCTTCACGTTCCCCGCCTGCGACACCGAGATCACTCTGGCCCCTGGCGACGTCGACGAAACCGAGTACCGGGCCCTGGTCACCGCCGAGGGGGACACGGTGGTGGAGTACCGGGGCGACGCCACGGCCGACATCACCCGCGCCTCCGACGGCGCCATGCTCGACGAGGTCGACCTGTCCAACCGCGGATTCGAGACCTACTCCGCCGACGGCACCACACTGACCCTCAGCGGCTCAGGGCCGGCGGTCGTGGCGGCGTACAGCGAGGCGGAGGCGCAGGCGTTCGACGAGGCGGGGCTTCCGCAGGCGTTCCTCTTCCTGTCCGGGGAACTGGCCGGAACGATCACCTTCGAGTCCGCACCCGAAGCGGGACAGGAACCGACGGTGGTGTCCGCGGAGATCACCGAGAACTCGGCGGAGTACGTCTTCGACCTGTGCGACCTGCTCGACCAGGCGGCCGCCGATCAGCAGCCCACCTCTCCGTGAGCCGGCCCCGCTGAACACCGGCGCATCTCACCGGGCCTCCGGTGGCACGCGCAACGCCCCGGGCTCCGTCGTGGATCGCCGGGGCGTTCAGCGTCCGGAGCGGTCGGTTCAGGCGTCCTGGGCCTCGAGCTCGGCCAGCTCCTCGTCGCTCGTGGCCAGGGCCACGCACAGCTCGGAGGTGGCCTTGAGCAGCACAACGCTCTTGGGACGCACACCGACGGTCTCCTGGCGCATCGGGACCGGGACGACGGACTCGGCGGCCATGCGGGCGACGACGGCGTACTCCTTTCCGGACTCCTCGTTCTCCGCGACACGGATGTCGATCAGCGACCGGATCCCCCGGCACGACGGCGGCTGGGGCGCCGACAGCAGAACGCCCCGGCCCCCAGGCCGGTGACCGGCACACGGACTCACTCCTGGCGGTAGTACTGCTCCTCCAGCTGCTTGTCGATGCCCTTGCGCCGGGCCACAGCGGCGACGAACCGGAACACCGGCATCAGCGCCCGGCCGGCGCCGGGGAGGTTCACGTCCGACTCCACCAGGACCAGCGCGGCATGGTAGAGATTCTTCGGCCGCCCGTCCGGGGTGGTCAGTCCGGCGGCGGTCATGTGCTGCAGCGTGACCACCCATTTCTCGAACCCGGGGTGGGCGGGGCGGACCTCGACGAGGAAGCGCACGGGCCGGTCACCGGAGCTGTGGAACTCGTGCACCGCCATTCGCGGCACCACGACCTCCTCCCCGGTCGCCAGCTGCACCGCTCGGCCGGCGACCTTGCCCGCGCCGCGACCCTCGAGCACGTGGAAGGTCTCGAGGTAGTCCCTGTGGAAGTGGGGGAACACTCCAGCACCGGGGGCGTACTCCCCGTAGATCAGCCCGTACTCCCCGCCGGTCTCCTCGCCGGTGCGCAACCAGCTCAGGGACGTGCCGGCTGAGTCGTTGCAGTACACCGGGCGCTCGGCGCGCATCCGCGTGATCTGCTCATCGGTCCAGTCCATGACCATCGCCCCAGGTCATGATGATAGTTTCGGGCCCTGCGGCAGGAGCCGTCGGGCAGGCAGATGTTGGATTGTGAACGCCCCGGTCTCCGTCGTGGAGGTCGAGGAGATCAGCGGTCAGCGGAGCGTCTCGCACGAGGCCGGCGGCGCTGACCATCTCGGGCTCCCTGTCCTCCGTGCCGTCTGCTCGTTCCGTCCGCTCGGCGTCGGGCGCGTGAGGAACTGCTGGAGCTCCGGATGTCCGCTGGGTCCATGAGGGGCGGTAGGGGTGCGTCAGTGGACGACGTCGTAGACGGTCTTGACGACGCCGTTGGCATAGGCCACGTGCTCGACCAGCTCCAGGGTGCGGAAGGTGTCGGTGCTGTCGTCGAACAGGCGCCGGCCCTCGCCCAGCAGCAGGGGGAACACCAGCAGGTGGTACCGGTCGACGAGACCGGCCGCGGCCAGGCCCTTGGCCAGGGTGGCGCTGCCGTGGACGAGGATGATGCCGTCGACGGTCTCCTTCAGCCGGGCGACCTCGTCCAGGGAACCCAGCACGGAGGTGTTGTGCCACTGCGGGTTCTGCAGGGTCGAGGAGACCACGTACTTGGGCATGGCGTTGTACTCGGTGAATTCCTCCATCGAGGGCCACACCGGGGCGAACTCCTCGTAGCTGATGCGGCCCATCAGCATCGCCGTGGCCTCCTGCTGCTCCCGGTCCTTGATCTCGTAGGCGGCCTCGTCGAAGGCCACGTGCCGGAACGTCCACCCCGCGTGGGGGTGCGGACCGCCGCCGGGGGAGTCGACGACGCCGTCGAGGGTGATGAACTCGGTGACGATCAGCTGGCCCATGAGGATCTCCTGTCGGTCGGGCGGCTTGAGCCCGTGCGGATCCCACTCTGGCGTCGAAAGGATGCGCGGTAAAGAGCCCGTCCGACACCGGCCTCCACGGCGCACGACGCGCAGCGCCCCACCGACCCGGTGTCCCACCGGCTCCTGACGCCGTTGCACGACGCCGCCGCTCCGGGTGTGACGGCCCCGGTGCGGGTGGCCGCGGCGTGGTCGTGGCGGCTGATCATCGTCCTGGCAGCCGTGGGGCTGTCCGGCTACCTGGTCTCGACGGTCACGGTGGTGATCATCCCCGTGCTCATCGCCGGGCCGCTGGCCGGCCTGGTCCTCCCGCCCGTCAGGTGGCTGCGCTCCCGCCGTGTCCTGGCCGCGGTGGCGGCGGTGGTGACGGTGGTGATCGG
>JAPSHS010000007.1 GCA_031179495.1 Kocuria sp.
GACGGGTCCTGCAGGGGCTCGGCGGGGCCCTGATGGTCCCCGTGGGCCAGCTGATCGTGCTGCGGGCCACGGACAAGCGGGAGCTGCTGCGGGCGATCGCCTGGATCACCTGGCCGGCCCTCCTGGCTCCGGTGCTGGCACCGCTGGCCGGGGGACTCCTGACCGAGTGGGCAGGCTGGCCGTGGATCTTCCTGGTCAACGTGCCGGTGGGCGTGCTGGCCCTGGCGGCAGCCCTGCGGATCGTCCGGGACACGGGCGCGGAGCCGTGCCGGCTCGACCGGTGGGGACTGCTGTGGTGCACCGTCGCGCTGTTCTGCCTGGTCACGGGCATGGAGCTGGTCTCCGGGGCGGACCGGGTCCTGGCGGGCGCCCTTCTCGCCGTCGCGGCGGTCTCCGCGGCGGTCGCCGTGCGATGGCTGCTGCGCACCGAGCACCCCCTGCTGGACCTGCGGGTCTACCGGATCGTCACCTACCGGGCGGCCAACTCCGGGGGATTCGTGTACCGGCTGGTGATCAGCGCGGTGCCGTTCCTGCTGCCCCTGCTGTTCCAGGACGGGTTCGGCCGGTCGCCGGTGGAGGCCGGGCTCCTGGTGACCGCGGTGTTCCTCGGCAACATCGGCATCAAGCCGGCGACCACCCCGCTGCTGCGCCGGTTCGGGTTCCGGGCCGTGCTGATCTTCTCGGTGGCCGGCGGAGCCGCGTGCATCGCAGGGTTCGCGCTGCTGACGGAGCGGACGCCGCTGCCCCTCGTCGTGGCTCTGCTGCTGGTCAGCGGGGCGCTGCGCTCGGTCGGCTTCACCGCCTACAACTCGCTGCAGTTCGCCGACGTCGGACCGGCTCGGATGTCCTCGGCCAACACGCTCTCCGCCACCAGCGCCCAGCTGGCCACGGGCCTGGGCGTCGCCGTCGGCGCGCTGGTCCTGCAGGCCTCGGCCGCGCTGGGACCGCACCTCACCGCCGAGGAGCTCTTCCCGTACCGGGCCGCCTTCGGCGTGCTGGCGCTGCTCCTGCTGGTCCCCCTGGTGGGGGCCGTCCGGCTGTCCCCGGCCGCGGCGGCCCACGTGACCGGACGCCGCGCCCCGTTCCGCCGCCGGGGCTCCCGCCCCTGACGCCGCCGGCGCGCGCTCCGGAAGTCCCGGGGAACGCGCCGGCCCCCGCACGCCGTGGGGGTGCAGGGGCCGGCGGACCGACGGCGGCCCGTCCCGGTCAGCGCACCGCGTCCATGGCCCGGGCGGCGTCCTTGAGCACGCCGGCCGCGACCTCCAGGCCCTCGATCCGGCCCAGGGACACGTCCTCGTGCTCGATGTTGACCGCCATGTCGGGATCGACCTCGTGCAGGGCCGTGAGGAACTCGGTCCAGTACGCGGTGTCGTGGCCGCGGCCCAGGGCCACGAAGTCCCACGCGGAGTCCTTCGGCCACTCGTTGGCCCACTCGTCGCCGCCGAGGTGGGTGCGCTCCTCCCCGGAGGAGAGGCGGCGGAAGCTGTTGTCCAGCACCCCGTAGAGCGCGGCGTTGTCCTGGTTGATGCGCACGTCCTTGGCGGCCGCGTGGAGGATCAGCGGCCCCAGCTCGCGGATCACGGCGACCGGGTCCATCTGCTGCCAGAACAGGTGCGAGGCGTCGAGCTCCACCCCCACGTGCGTGGCGCCGGTCAGTTCGATGAGCTTGCGGACGTCGGCGGTGTTGAACACGACGTTCTGCGGGTGCAGCTCCAGGGCGACCTTGACGCCGTGGTCGGCGGCCAGGCGGTCGGTCTCCCGCCAGAAGTCGGCCACGATCCCCCACTGGTGGTCCAGGACGTCCAGGGCCCCGGAGTTCCAGGCGTTGACGACCCAGTTGGGCACCGTGGCCCCGGGCTCCCCGCCGGGCAGCCCGGACATGGTCACCACCCGGGTCTGGCCCAGCCGCTCGGCCAGCCGGATGGAGCGGCGGACGTCCTCGGCGTGCTTCTCACCGATCGCGCGCTTGGGGTGCAGCGGATTGCCGTTGCAGTTGAGACCCGCGATCGACACACCGGTGCCCTCGAAGAGCGCCAGGTAGTCGTCGCGGGCGGCGTCGCTCTCCAGGATCTGGTCCATGTTCGGCACGTGGACGGCCGGCAGGAACCCGCCGGTGTTGATCTCGATGCCGGTCAGGCCCAGGTCCGCGATGACCTTCAGAGCCTCGGGCAGGGGTCGGTCGTGCAGGATCGCGTTGTAGACGCCGAGCTTCACAGGACGACCTTCTTTCCGTGATTGGCAGCCGAGTCCACCACGGCCGCCAGGACTTCCATGTTGTGCACGCCCTCGTCGAAGGAGGCGTTGCGCGGCAGCGAGACGGCCTCGTCCAGGCCGGCGACCTCCTCGAGGAAGGCCCGGGCCTGGTAGCCGAAGGCGTCGTTCTGACCGAAGCCGACGCCGGGGGCGTCCATGGCCAGCCCGCCGCCGACGTAGGGGTGGCCGGGGCCGAGGTTGACGGTGCGGTAGCCGTTGGTGGCCTCGGGGCCGTCGGTGAGGAACAGCTCGATCTCGGCCGGGCGCAGCTGGCTGAACCGGGCCGCGCCCTTCTCGCAGAACACCTCGAAGGTCAGCGTGTTGGGGTGCCCTGCGGCCACCCGGGAGACCTCGAGGCTACCGGCGCCGGTGGCGAACTCGGCGGAGAAGGCGGCGTAGTCGTCGTTCTCGACCGGCTCGTGGACGTCGCTGACCTCGACGATGTCGTGCCCGACCACCGCCCCCAGCGGCAGGGGGCGCTCGGTGATGGTGGTGGCCAGGCTTCCGCCGGACACGGAGGCGATGTCGCCGCAGAGGAACTCCGCGACGTAGGACAGGTGGCTGCCGACGTCGGCCAGGGCACCGGAGCCGGGACCGCCCTTGTAGCGCCAGCTCATCGGCGCCTTGGGGTTGAACCCGTAGTCGGTCCAGTAGCGGCCGCTGAAGTGCAGGACCTGGCCCAGGGTGCCGTCCTGGATGAGGTCGCGGATGGCGGCGATGCCGGGGGTGCGCCGGAACGTGAAGCCGATCCGGGCGATGGACTCCGCCTCGGCCGCGGCACGGGCCATGCCGCGGGCGTCCTCCAGGGTGTCGCTCAGCGGCTTCTCGCACAGCACGTGCTTGCCCGCCGCCAGCAGACCCTCGACGACCTGGCGGTGGAAGCGGTTGGCGATCACGACGCTGACCACGTCGATCCCCGGGTCCTCCGCGATCGCCTCCCAGGAGCCCACGGCCTTCTCGTAGCCGTAGCGGCGGGCGACGTGTCCGCCGAGCGTCTCGTTGACGTCACCGATGGCGACGTGGCGGAGCGGCGGCAGCACGGGGTCGTAGAGCGTGGGCGCCACGCGGTAGGCGGCCGCGTGGGCCTGTCCGGCCATGCCGGCGCCGATGACGGCGATGCCGATGCTGTCGGTCATGTTTCCTCCTGGGACGGGACGAGCGGAGCACAGGAAGCACTCCGCCGTCCGCACGGATGGCCGGACGCATCTTTTGGAGCGCTCCAAACGAGAGTAGGGTCACAGCTCGAGCCGCGTCAACCGTTATGTCAGGACAATTAGTGGAGGACAATGCTGTGGTGAGTTCCGCCCCGAAGCACCCGCCGACCATCTACGACGTCGCCCAGGCCGCCGGCGTCTCCAAGTCCCTGGTGTCCCTGGTCCTGCGCGGGTCCCCCCATGTGTCCGAGGCCCGGCGCACCGCGGTGCTGCAGGCCATGGCCCGGCTGGACTACCGGCCCAGCCACGCCGCCGCGGCCCTGGCCGGCGCCACGACCCGGACCATCGGCGTCGTCCTCGACGACTTCCGCAACCTCTGGTTCGTCTCGCTGCTGCAGGGCCTGCAGGAGGGTCTGGCCCCGCACGGCTTCCGGATCGCGGTGTCCGACCACACCCTCAACGCGCACGTCGAGGCGAGTCCGCTGGACGGCTTCCTCGCCATGCGGGTGGACGGGCTCGTCGTCGCCACGGAGCCGACCGAGGCCATGCGCGTGCCCGCCGGGCTTCCCGTCGTGGTGGCCGGCAACCGGCAGGGCACCGTCCCCGGCGCCGACGTGGTCGCCGCGGACGACCGGCACGGGGCCCGCCTGGCCACGGAGCACCTGCTGGAACTGGGTCACCGCCGGATCGGGCACCTCACCGGTTCCGGAGGTGCCGCCCGCCTCCGCGCGGAGGGCTTCCGCGACGCCCTGGACCGCGCGGATCTCCCCTCGCCCGTCGCCCGTGGCCACGGAGGGACCACCGAGCAGGACGGCTACGCCGCCGCCTCCCGCATCCTCGACGACGGACCCGCCACCACCGCCGTCCTCGCGGCCAACGACACCATGGCCATGGGCGCCCTCGCAGCGGCCGGGGAACGGGGTCTGCGCGTACCGGAGGACCTGTCCGTCGTGGGCTACGACGACTCCCCCATGGCGGCCACCCACCTGCTGCGGCTCACGAGCGTCGACGGCCGCAACGCGGAGGTCGGCGCCACGGCCGCGGAGCTGCTCATGTCCCGCGCCACCGAGCCGGACCGTGCCGCACGGCGGACGCTGCTCTCCCCCGCGCTGGTGGTCCGCGCGTCCAGCGCGCCACCGCGCCCGGCCTGAGGCGGTCGGCGTCCACGGAGCCCACGGTACGACGGGCAGTGCGGACGGCTCAGGACCCGGACCGGCTCCGACGTCGCAGGGGCGGCGCCTCCCGGGGCGCGGGCGAGCTGCCGGCACCCCTGCGGGCGTCCGTGCCGGGTCATCCGGGGGAACGTTGTTCCGGTCGTGAAGAAGCCCCGGCGCCGGACGGGGTCCGGCGCCGGGGCGAGTGCGGGATCAGCGGTACAGGTCCGGCTTGGCCTCCAGGTGCACGGGCACGATCTCGCCACTGGCCTGCGCCTGGACGCCGGCCTCGCAGCAGGCGGCGGTGGCGTAGCCGTCCCAGGCGGAGGGCCCGCCGAGCTCACCCCGGGCCGCGGCGTCGGCCCAGTCCTGCAGCTCGAGGTCGTAGGCGTCGCGGAAGCGCTCCTCGAAGCCGGGGGTGACGCTGCCGCCCCAGGTGCCCGCGGTGCGGACGTAGGGCTCCTGGTCCCCGCCGATGCCCACGATCCCGGTCTCGAAGGAGGCCTGGGTGGCCACCTGGTAGCCGAACTGCGCGTTCACGTACGCCTCGACCTGTGCCAGGACACCGGACTCGGTCTCCATGAGCACGAGCTGGGGGTCCCGCTGGCCCTCCGGGGCGTTGCGGGTGGAGCGGCCGATCCGCACCTGCACCGAGGTGATCTCCTCGCCGGTGAAGAAGCGCACGGCGTCGAACTCGTGCACCACGGTGTCGTGGATGATCATCTCGTTGGTGAAGCCCGCGGGGGTGGTCGGGTTGCGGTGCTGGTGGTGCAGGGTCAGCAGCTCCCCGTAGGCCTTCTCCTCGATCAGCCGGCGCAGGGAGCGGTAGCCGGCGTCGAAGCGGCGCATGAACCCCACCTGGATGAGCTTGCGGCCGGCGGCGACCTCCGCCTGGACCACGCGCCACGAGGACGCCGAGTCCGGCGTCAGCGGCTTCTCGCACAGGGTGGGAAGCCCGTGCTCGAGGGCTGCGAGGAGCACGTCCTCGTGCAGGAAGCCGGGGGTGGCGACCAGGACGGCGTCCACGTCGCCCCGGTCGAGCACCTGCTGGAAGTCGGTGTGGGCCACCGCACCGGGGATGTGGGCCACGGCGGCCTCGGCCCGGGACCTGTCGATGTCGACCACGGCGGCGACCTCGGCACCGTTGATGCGGTGGTGGATGCGGTCGATGTGGTCGGCACCCATACGGCCGGCGCCGACGACGGCGACACGAAGCGGTGAGTTCATGGTTGACGTTCCTTCCATCCCGCCACGCAGGGCGGACGTTCTTCCGTGGTGGGGCCCAGCACAGGCACTGTGCCTCAGCTTACATTTTGTTGTCCTTATGTAAAGACAAAATTATGACGACACCGTCCCCGCCGGGCGGCAGACGCGGCGGGGACGGTGCTCGGGGAGGCTCCGGCGGGCACGGCGTCCGGCCGGAGCCGGCCCGTCAGTGGTCGCCGGAGGACGGGAAGGCGAAGGACGCCCCGGACGCGTGGTGCGGCTCGGGCCAGCGCTCGGTGACGGCCTTGCCGCGGGTGTAGAAGCGCACCCCGTCGGGGCCGTAGATGTGGTGGTCGCCGAACAGGGAGGCCTTCCAGCCGCCGAAGGAGTGCCACGCGACCGGCACCGGGATCGGGACGTTGACGCCGATCATGCCCACGGTGACGCGCCGCTTGAACTGGCGGGCGTAGGCGCCGGAGGACGTGAAGATCGCCGTGCCGTTGCCGTAGGGGTTGGCGTTGATGATCTCGATGCCCTCGTCGAGGGTGTCCACGCGCAGCACGACGAGGACGGGCCCGAAGATCTCCTCCTCGTAGGCCTCCATGTCCTGGCGGACCTTGTCCAGCACGGTGGGGCCCACGAAGAAGCCGTCCTCGTGGTCCTTCACGACCAGGTCGCGCCCGTCCACGACCACGGCCGCGCCGGCCTCCTCGGCGGCGGTCACGATCCGGACCACGCGCTCGCGCGAGGCCGGGGTGATGACCGGGCCCATGTCGGAGGAGGAGTCCATGCCGTTGCCCACCGTGATGTCCTTCGCCCGCTGGGCGAGCTTGTCCACCAGCAGGTCCGCGGCCTCGCCGACGGCCACCGCGACCGACACGGCCATGCAGCGCTCACCGGCGGAGCCGAAGGCCGCCGCCGTGAGGTTGTCCGCGGCCGAGTCCATGTCCGCGTCCGGCAGGATGATCGCGTGGTTCTTCGCCCCGCCCAGGGCCTGGACGCGCTTGCCGTGCTTGGTCGCGGTCTCGTGCACGTACTTCGCGATCGGGGTGGAGCCGACGAAGGAGATGCCGTCGACGTCGGGGTGGGTCAGCAGCCCGTCCACGGCCTCCTTGCCGCCGTGGAGGACCTGGAAGACGCCGTCCGGCAGCCCGGCCTGCTGCCACAGCTCGGCGATCAGCAGCGACGGGGAGGGGTCGCGCTCCGAGGGCTTGAGGATGAACGCGTTGCCGGTGGCGATGGCGACGGGGGCCATCCACAGCGGCACCATCACCGGGAAGTTGAACGGGGTGATCCCGGCCACCACGCCCAGGGGCTGGCGGAAGGAGTAGACGTCGATGCCGGTGGAGAACTGGTCGGAGAACTCCCCCTTGAGCTGCTCGGCGATGCCGCAGGCGAACTCCACGACCTCCAGGCCACGGCCCACCTCGCCCTTGGCGTCGGAGAGCACCTTGCCGTGCTCGGCGGTGATCAGGGCGGCCAGCTCGTCCGTGTGGGAGGCCACGAGCTCGCGGAACTTGAACAGCACGGCGGTGCGCCGTGCGATGGACATGTCGCCCCAGGTGTCGGCCGCCGCCCGTGCGGCGGCGACGGTGGCCTGCAGGTCCTCGTCGGTGGTCAGGTGCAGGATGCCGGACACCTCACCGGTGGCGGGGTTGTAGATCTCCTGCGTGCGGTTCCCGGTGCCGGGGGTGCGCTTGCCGTTGATGAAGTGCTCGACGTGCTGGATCTGCTGCTGGGTCTGCTGTGTCATGGGGTTCCTCCTTCAGTTGCCGAGCAGCGGACGCTGCCGGGCCTTGTGCTGCTGGTAGACCTCGTAGGCCTCGTTCGTGGACTCCAGGGTGGCGGTGTCCGTGACGGGCACGTCCCACCAGGACTCGGAGCTGGGCGCGTCGATCAGCGGGTCCGACTCCACGTGCACCAGCACGGGACCCGCGCCCTCGGGCACGGCCTTCGCCTGCGCCACGGCCTCCTTCAGCCGGTCGATCACGCCCGCCCCGGGTTCGACGCGCAGCACGCGCACACCGAGGGACTCGGCGTTGGTGGCGAGGTCGATCGGCAGCGTCGAGCCGTCGTCGAAGCTGTGCCGCTCCTCGTCCAGGTAGCGGTACTTCGTGCCGAAGCGCTGGGAGCCCAGCTGCTCGGACAGGGCGCCGATCGACGCGTACCCGTGGTTCTGGATCAGCACGACCACGAGCTTGAGGCCCTCGGCCACGGCCGTGACGAGCTCGGTGTGCATCATCAGGTACGACCCGTCGCCGACCATGACGACGACGTCGCGCGCGTCCTCGGGGGCTCCGGCCCGCTCGGCCTCGGCCACGGCGGCCCGCTTGACGCCGAGGCCGCCGGCGATCTCGTAGCCCATGCAGGAGAACGCGTACTCGACGTGGTAGCCGTAGGGGTCCTTGACCCGCCACATCTTGTGCAGGTCCCCGGGCAGGGAGCCCGCGGCGCACACGACGACGTCGCGGTCGTCCATGGCGTCGTTGACGGCCCCGATGATCTCGTTCTGGCTGGGCAGCGGTTCGTGCCGCTGCCCGAAGGCCTCGTCCACGGTGGTGTCCCAGCGCCGCTTCTCGGCCTCGACGACCTCGGCGAGGTCCCCGCCGACCCGGTAGCCGCCCAGGGCCTGCGTCAGCGCGACGAGGGTCTTGCGGGCGTCCGCGACCACCGGCACGGCCGTGCCCTGCTTGTAGGCGTCGAACGCGGCGACGTTGATGTTGACGAAGCGCACGTCCGGGTGCTGGAACGCGGTGCGGGACGCGGTGGTGAAGTCCTCGTAGCGGGTGCCGATGCCGATCACCAGGTCGGCGTCCGCGACCACCGCGTTGGATGCGGTGGAGCCCGTGGACCCGACGGCACCGAGGCACAGCGGGTGGTCCCAGTCCAGCACGCCCACGCCCGCCTGGGTGTAGGCCACGGGGATGCCGGTGGCCTCCGCGAACTCCCGCAGCGCCTCGGTGGCGAAGGCGTAGTGCACCCCGCCGCCGGCGATGACCACGGGCCGCTCGGCCGTACGGATGGCTGCGACGGCCGCACGGACGTCCTCCTCCTCCGGGGCGGGTCGGCGGATCCGCCACTCCCGCGGGGCCAGGAACTCCTCCGGCACCTCCAGCGGCTCGGCCTGGACGTCCTGCGGGAGCGCGATTGTCACGGCACCGGTCTCGGCCGGGTCCGTGAGTACCCGCATGCCGTTGAGCAGCGCGGAGAAGAGCTGCTCGGGGCGCCAGACGCGGTCGAAGTAGCGGCTAACCGGCCGGAAGACGTCGTTGACCGTGATGTCGTTGGCGTCCGGGCGCTCGAGCTGCTGCAGCACCGGGTCGGGCCGGCGGGACGCGAACTGGTCGGAGGGGAACAGCAGCGCGGGCAGGCGGTTCGTGGTGGCCAGCGCCGCGCCGGTGACCATGTTCGTGGCCCCGGGACCGATGGAGGTGCTCACCGCGAAGGTCGCCCGGCGGCGGGTGTGCCGGGCGTAGCCGACGGCCTGGTGCACCTGGGCCTGCTCGTTGCGGCCCTGGTAGTAGGGCATGACCGTGGGGTCCTCGGCCTGGAACTGCTTCAGGGCCTGGCCCACGCCGGCCACGTTGCCGTGGCCGAAGATGCCGAACATGCCCGGGATCGTGCGCTGCCGGTACTCCTCGGCGCCGATCCGGTCCACGGTCCACTGGTTGGCCAGGAACGCGACGAGCGCCTGGGAGACGGACAGGGTGCGGGTGCTCATCGGGCGGCTCCTTCTTCGACGGGGTGCCCCTTCAGCAGGGAGGCGGCGGTGGCGACGGCTCCGGCGACGTCGCCGTCCTCCGGGTACAGCAGGGTGCGTCCGACCGTGAGGCCCTGGACGCCGGTCAGGGCCAGCGCGGCCTCCCAGGTCGCGAAGACCTCGTCCGGCCGGCCGCTCGGGTCTCCGCCCAGGAGCACGGTCGGGAGGGTCGTGGAGGCCATGACCCGCTCCATTTCCTCGACGACGGGCAGCTTCATCCACGTGTGCGACGACGTCCCGCCGAGACCCTGGGCGATGGCCACGGACTGGATCACGGCGTCGGCGGAGAGGTCGTTGACGACCCCCCGGTCGGTGGTCCGGGAGATGAACGGCTCCACCATCGCGATGAGCCCGAGCTCCGCGAGGGAGTCCACGGCCTTGGCAGTGTTCTCCAGCACCGACGTGGTGTGCGGGTCCTCGAAGCAGATCCGGGTGAGCATCTTGCCGCCGTCGGCGCCGATCTTGTCGAGCGCCTCGGCCGTGTGCCCGGTGAAGCGGTCGTCGATCTCGTTGACCAGCCCGGGCAGGCCGCCGCGGTTCATCGAGCCGAAGACCAGCTTGCCCTCGAGCGCGCCCAGCAGCAGCAGGTCGTCGAGCACGTCCGGGGAGGCGAGCACACCGTCGACCCGCGGGTGGGCCAGGGCGATCCGCAGCCGGTCGAGCAGGTCCCGCCGGTCGGCCATGGCGGTCGGGTCCTGCCGCACTCTCAGGGCCCCGCGGGCCGCGTGGTCGGCGGCGACCACGAAGTTCTGCTGCCCGTAGGTCGGGCCGGGGTGGCGGCGGCGGGCGTCGGCGGCGCGCTGGACGGCCCGGGGGTCCTCGAGCCGGATCCGGGACAGGTGCTCGTAGCGGCGCGGGTCGGCCGTGTCGAGCTCGGCGGGGGACGTAGTCGTCATCGGGTGGCTCCTTCGGGAACGGCGCGGCCGCGCTCGCGCAGCAGCTGGAAAACCTCGTCGGGGGTGGGCATGGCGTCCGAGCAGGAGATCTTCGACGCGACGATGGCGCCGGAGGCGTTGGCGTAGTCGAGCACCTGCTCGAGCGTCCAGCCCTGGTTGATGCCGTGGCAGAAGGCCCCGCCGAAGGAGTCCCCGGCGCCGAGGCCGTTGACGGTCTCCACCGGGACGGGGGCGGACACGACGCGCTCGTCCTTGGTCTTGGCCATCACGCCCTCCGGGCCGAGCTTGACCACGGCGATGCGGACACCGGCCTCGAGCAGCCGGTCGGCCTGCTCGTCGGGAGTGCCCTCCCCCACGGCCACCGCGCACTCCTTGTCGTTGCCGATGGCGATGGTGACGTGCTGCAGCAGCGCGTGGACCTGCTCGCGCGCGTCCTCCTCGGAGTCCCAGAACATCGGCCGGTAGTCGAGGTCGAGGATCGTGTGCTGGTCCGCGCGCAGCTGCTCGCGGGGACGGGCCTCATGCGCCGCCAGGTGGGCCGAGCGGCTGGGCTCCTGGCACAGTCCGGTGACCGTCGACCACAGGATGCGCGCCTCGCGCACGACCTCCGTGTCGATCTCCTCGGCGCGGATCCGGAGGTCCGGGGCCGTGGGGAAACGGCCGTAGAAGTACAGCGGGAAGTCCTCCGGCGGCTGGATCGCGCAGAACGTGGCGGGGGTCTGCAGCCCCGGCACGGCCGTGACGAACCGGTCGTCCACGCCGTAGCGGATGAGCTCGCGGTGCAGGTAGGTGCCGAACGGGTCGTCGCCGGTGCGGGTGATCACCGCGGCGGACTCGCCGTGGCGTGCGGCGGCCACGGCGACGTTGGACGGGGACCCACCGAGGTACTTGCGGAACGTGGTCACGTCCTCGAGGCCGACCCCGACGTCATCGGGGTAGATGTCGACGCTGATGCGTCCCAGGGTCACGACGTCGTAGCTCATGCCTTCACCTCCGTTTTCTGCGCCGCGGCGACCCGCTCGCGCATCTGTTCCAGCTGGTACCGGGAGACCTCCACGGCGTTCTCGTTCTCCGCGAAGACCGAGGAGACCATCACGGTGTCCTCGCGGTCGAGGAAGCCGTTGGCCGCGAGCCCGCCGAAGAACTCGGCCCAGTCGACGTCACCGTCGCCGATCTTCAGGTGCTGGTGCACCCGAGCGGCGTTGCCCGGCGGATTGGTGATGTAGCGCAGCCCGTGGGACCGGTGATGGTCCATGGTGTCGGCCACGTGGACCACGCGCAGCCGGTCCCCGACGGCTGCCATGATCTCCAGCGGCGCGTCCTCCATGTGGAAGGTGTGCGGCGCCACGTAGGCGAAGCCGAGGTTCGGGGAGTTCACGCCGCGGATGACGCGCCACGCGGCGAGGCCCTGCTCGACGAAGTCGTCGGGGTGGGGGTCGATCGCGATGTGCACGCCCTCGGCCTCGATCACGGGGAGCAGCTCCTCCATGGAGCGGTAGAACGCGCGCTCGGACTCCTCGGCGCGCTCGGGCCGGCCCTGGAACTCGGTGTTCATCTGGGTCACGCCGAGGTCGACGGTCATCCGGATGGCGCGCTTCCAGTAGCGCACGGCAGCTTCCCGAGCATCCGGGTCCGGGGCGGACCAGCGCAGCACCGGCAGCACGGAGGCGACCTGGACGCCGGCGTCGCGGCAGGCCCGGCGCAGCTGCGCGACGAGCTCGTCGTCGGCCTTCGGATGGTTGAAGAAGGGCAGGAAGTCCGCGTGGGGCGTCAGCTGCAGGTACTCGTAGCCGAGCTCGGCGGCGAGCGCGGGGAACTCCAGCAGCGAGTGGGTGGAGTGGAACGGGGTGGGATCGAGAGCGATCTTCATGGACGGTTCTCCAGGTGTGTGGGGCCGGGGCGGGTCAGCGGACGCTCGTGCGGGACCCGCAGCCCAGCAGGTAGGAGCGGGTGCGGGTGGCGATGGGCAGCGGGACGTCGAAGGAGGAGACGGGATACATGTCCTGCTCGACGATGCCGAAGACCGGCCGGTCCAGCTTCTCGACCTCGGCGATCACCGCGGCGAGGTCCGGCAGGCCGGCCGGGGGCTCCACCATGACGCCGGCCAGGTTCGCGGCGGCCCAGGTCATGTTCTCCCGGCGCACGCGCTCGAGGACGACGGGGTCGATCTGCTTCAGGTGCAGGTAGCCGATCCGCTCGGGGTACTTGCGGATCAGGTCCACCGACGACGCCCCGCCGTACTCGGCGTGGCCGGTGTCCAGGCACAGGGTGACCAGCTCGGGATCCGTGCGCTGCAGGAAGGTTTCGATGTCGGGCTGGCCGCAGACGTGGGAGTCGGCGTGGGAGTGGAACTGCTGCTGGAGGCCGTACTCCTCGCGGAGCACCTTGCCCAGGCGGTCGTGACCCGTGCACAGGGCGTTCCACTGCTCCTCGCTCAGGTGCTCGTTCTCGAGGGCCTCGCCCGTGACGTCGTCGCGCCACATGGCCGGGATGACCACGATGTGCTCGCCGCCCATGGCGGCCGTCAGCTCGGCGACCTTGCGGGCGGGCTCCCAGGCCTGCTGCCACTGCTCGGCGCCGCGGTGGAAGGCGGTGAAGACGGTGCCCGCCGAGACCTTCAGGTTCCGCTGGGCGAGCTCGTCGGCGAGCCGCGCGGGGTCCGTGGGCAGGTAGCCGTAGGGGCCGAGCTCGATCCAGGAGTACCCGGCCTCGGCGACCTCGTCGAGAAAGCGCTCCCACGGGGTCTGCTGGGGATCGTCGGGGAACCACACCCCCCAGGAGTCCGGGGCCGTGCCGATGAGCACGGGGTTCTTCTGCTGCGCCGCCGCGCCGGCGGTGTCGGTGGTCGCTTTCTGCTGCGCCATGATGACCTGCTTCCTGGTTCTGGTTCCTGAACACCACCACGGCCCGTCGTCCGGCCGATCAGTGGTCGGGATCACATCCAGGATACTGAATCAGGTCAGTTTGTAAAGACATAAGGTCCAATATGGCCGAGGGTGGGTCGCCGGCGCCTCCGCCCCTCGGGCGACTCACGGGCGGCGTCCCCTGGGACCCGGGGGCCCGGCAGGACGGCGAGCGCCGGGCGACGACGGCCTCCAGGGCGACCCGCTCGTCACAGGAGCGGCGCGCAGCCCCCGGGCTCGCACCGGGCTGGACCCCCAGGATCTGATCGTCTCCGGCACGGTGACCACCCGCGAGGACTGGTCCTCCGGCCGGGGCGTCGCCCGGTTCCTCGAGGGACACCTCCTGGTCACTGGCCACGGGGAAGGCCCCGGCCACGCGGTGCGTGGCCGGGGCCTTCCCCGTGGCCGGGCATCGGGCCGGAGCCCGTCGGATCACTTGCCCTCGAAGATCTCCCGCATCAGCTGGGCGGTCTCGGACGGGGTCTTGCCGACCTTCACGCCCGCGGCCTCGAGGGCCTCCTTCTTGGCCTGCGCCGTGCCCGAGGACCCGGAGACGATGGCGCCGGCGTGGCCCATGGTCTTGCCCTCAGGAGCCGTGAAGCCGGCGACGTAGCCGACGACCGGCTTGCTCACGTTGGCCTTGATGAAGTCCGCGGCGCGCTCCTCGGCGTCGCCGCCGATCTCGCCGATCATCACGATGGCCTCGGTCTCGGGGTCCGCCTCGAACGCCTCGAGAGCGTCGATGTGGGTGGTCCCGATGATCGGGTCGCCGCCGATGCCGATGGCGGTGGTGAACCCGATGTCCCGCAGCTCGTACATCATCTGGTAGGTGAGGGTGCCGGACTTGGAGACCAGGCCGATCTTGCCCTTGCCGGTGATGTTCGCCGGGGTGATGCCCACCAGCGACTCGCCCGGGGTGATGATGCCGGGGCAGTTGGGGCCGATGATCCGGGTGGTCTGCTTGCCGTCGGCACCGGTCCTCGACTTCGCGTAGGCCCAGAACTCCGCGGAGTCCTGCACCGGGATGCCCTCGGTGATGACCACGACGAGCGGAACCTCGGCGTCGATGGCCTCGATCACGGCGTCCTTCGTGAAGGCCGGCGGCACGAAGACGATCGAGACGTCCGCGCCGGTCTTCTCGACGGCCTCGGCGACGGTGCCGAAGACCGGCAGCTCGACGTCGTTGCCGTCCTTGTCCTGGTGGGCCACCGTGGTGCCGGCCTTGCGGGCGTTCACGCCGCCCATGACCTGGGTCCCCGCCGCGAGCATGCGACCGGTGTGCTTGGTGCCCTCGCCGCCGGTGATGCCCTGAACGATGACCTTGGAGTCCTTGTTCAAAAAGATAGCCATTGCTGTTCGTTCCTTAGAAGTTTTCGTCCGGTCGGCGGGTTACTTGGCGGCGTGGGCGAGCTCGGCAGCCTTGTCCGCGCCCTCGTCCATCGTCTCGGCGAGGGTGACCAGCGGGTGGTTGGCGGCGGCGAGGATGCGGCGGCCCTCCTCGACGTTGTTGCCGTCCAGGCGGACCACGAGCGGCTTGTCCTCCTCGTCGCCGAGGATCTCGAGGGCCTTCACGATGCCGTTGGCCACGGCGTCGCACGCGGTGATCCCGCCGAAGACGTTGACGAACACGGACTTCACCTGCGGGTCGTTGAGGATCACGTCCAGGCCGGCGGCCATGATCTCCGCCGAGGCGCCGCCGCCGATGTCCAGGAAGTTGGCCGGCTTGACGTTGCCGTGCTTCTCGCCGGCGTAGGCGACGACGTCCAGGGTGGACATGACCAGGCCCGCGCCGTTGCCGATGATGCCGACCTCGCCGTCGAGCTTGACGTAGTTGAGGTCGTGCTCCTTGGCCTTCTCCTCGAGCGGGTCGGCGCTGGACTTGTCCGCGAGCGCGGCGTGGTCGGCCTGGCGGAACTCGGCGTTCTCGTCGAGGGTGACCTTGCCGTCGAGGGCGATGACCTGCCCGTCGCCGGTCTTGACCAGCGGGTTGACCTCCACCAGCGTGGCGTCCTCCTGCTTGAAGACGTCCCACAGCTTGACCAGGACCGGCACGACCTTGGCCGCGGTCTCCTCGTCGAACCTGGCCTGCTCCACGATCTCGCGGGCCTTGGCCTCGGTGATGCCCTCGGTGGGGACGACCTCGACGCGGGCGAGGGCCTCGGGCCGCTCGACGGCGAGCTGCTCGATCTCCACACCGCCCTCGACGGAGCACATGGCCAGGTACGAACGGTTGGCCCGGTCCAGCAGGATCGAGAAGTAGTACTCCTCGGCGATGTCCGCGCCCTGGGCGATCATGACCCGGTGGACGGTGTGGCCCTTGATGTCCATGCCGAGGATCTGCTGGGCGTAGTCGTAGGCCTCGTCGGCGGTCTTGGCGACCTTCACGCCACCGGCCTTGCCGCGGCCCCCGACCTTGACCTGGGCCTTCACGACGGTGACTCCGCCGATCTTCTCGGCGGCGGCCTTTGCTTCTTCCGGGGTGGTCGCGACGATGCCCTGGAGCACGGGGACGCCGTGCTTCTCGAACAGGTCGCGTGCCTGGTATTCGAACAGGTCCACGGGTGAATGCCCTTCTTCGTCGAAGTCGTGGATCGGCGACGGCCCGGGCAGTAGACGGGTCGTCCTCCGACCTGATGGTGAACGGAGCACCGTGCATCCGGCCGGCCGAGGCCTGACGGATGCGTCCGGACCGTTCCGCGGAGCCGTTCCCGGGCGCGGGACGAACCGGAGCGCTCCCTGTACGAGACTGTAGTCCATGCTGAATCAGCGGCTGCAACCGAGGGCGCGCACGAGTTCCCGGACGTTTCTTGATTGACTGATCCCATGAGCTCCGTAGACTCCCCCGAGAACCGGGCGTTCGCCCCCGCCGATCCCGGCTTCCTCGTCTCCATCGCGACCTTCGCCTTCGTGGCCCTCGGCCTGGAGGCCGTGGTCGACGGCACGGTGCTCACGCTCACCGGCGAGATCCCCGGCGTGTACCCGCTGGGCTGGCAGGTCCTGGTCTGGCTGTGCCTGGGCGCGGCCTGGGCCGGGATCCAGCGCGGACTGGTGGCGTGGCTGCGCCACCGCGCGGCCGACCCCGCGGTCCCCCCGCCCTCCGCCGCCGAGCCCTCCCCCGCGAGCGACCACCGGCGGACCACCACCGCCCTCGTGCTGTTCGTGGCCGCGGTGCTGCTGGGGGTGATCCTGCCGGTCTTCCTCGTGGGCCAGTGGCGGGTCCAGCCGATCCAGCTCTACCTCGACCTCTACGCCGACTACGGCGGGGGCGCGTGGCTGGGCATGGTCGGCTTCGCCGCCTACCACGTGGGCCGGTCCCTGCTCCTGGCGCTGGTGCTGACGTGCGTGCAGCGGGCCGTGGAGCTGCACCGGCCGGCCGCGTGGACCCGCGCGGTCCCGGCGGGCGGGCTGGCGCTGGGGGCCCTGCTGGCCCTGCCCGGACTCGTCCTCGGCGGGTGGGCCTCCGTGGCCTCGGCCGTGGTGTGCTGCACGCTCCTCGGACTGGTGCACAACCTCACCGGCAGGTCGCTGCGCTGGACGACCCCCGCCGCGGTCGTGGTCCTCCTGTTCGTGTAGACGTCAGGTGGTGACCGCCCGGGTTCGCCGGGGATCGCCGGCCGGACGTGGTGGGCCTGCCTCGACCGGCGTCGTGGGCCGGGCCGCGGCGGCGCCGGACGGAAACACGTGGGCACCGTCAGCCCCGGGTCGCTCCCGAGTGGCGTGGCCCACATAGAATCGTGGCCACCGAGGTGAGGAGTCGGCATGGGCATCGAGGACGAGCTGCGCTCCCGGGCTGTCGCCATGGAGGCGAGCGGGCAGGATCCGGTCCGGCGGAGCCCGCACGACCGCGAGGCCGGCCTGGAGCGGGCGGTGGACGAGGTCCGGCAGGTCGCCGTCGAGGCGAGTGAACTGCTGCGCGCAGAGGGCCTGAAGCCGGCCCGACTCGTGTACGTCCCCCGGGGCGCCAGGTCCTACCCCGTGTTCGGCCATGCGTTCTCCGGGGTCAGCTGCGGTCACGGGTGGCACGTGATCCGCGGCCTGGTCGTCGGCACGGACGGTCGGCTGTGGGCTCGCAAGGGGGTTTCCGATCCGACGCCGCAGCAGGACCTGGGCGCGTGGCGGCTGGAGGTGGAACCGCCCGGCGGGCACCATCAGCTGCCTCAACCGGTGGAGTACGACGGGATCTCCCTCCACACCGTCCGCAGGATCTCCGAGACCGACTACGCGAAGGTCGACCTCATGGACCGGCTCACGGACGGCTACGCGCGGCTGCTGCTCCTCCATCATCGTCGCGGGACATTCCGTCATCCTCGCAGGGCATGAGGAACGAGCCCGGCCAGGGCGGCAGCAGTCCCTCCGGGACGGGGCGGCGGGCGCGGGGAACGAGGCCGGCCCCGGGGTGCGGGCCGGCCCCTGACGTCTCGCGGTCCCAGCCCCGCCCGTCCGCCCGCATCTGGTGCCCCCGGAGCTGCAGGTGCGCGGCTCGACCGCCCACCCTCCGGTGACGCACGGGCTCCCGGGCCAGGAGCCCACCACCGTCCACGGCGTCCCCGAGCCCGATGTTGCGCCGGTCACAGAAATTCGTCGCGCAGGGTTTCATCCCCCCGCAACATGTCCTAACATTAGGACATCATCACGAGTGAGACGTGGGTCACGTGCGGAGTGGCCCGTCGAACCGGCGAACCAGCAGTGTGAAGAGCGCAGTTCTGCGCATGGACAAAGGAGCCTTCGATGGCCACATCAGCACCCCGGGAAGCAGCCGCCGCGCTGCCTCCCCTCACCCCCGGACCGCATCGCAAGTACCTCGGCCTGATCTCCATCGTCGCCTGCTTCGGCGGCCTGCTCTTCGGCTACGACACCGGTGTCATCAACGGCGCGCTGCGTCCGATGTCGGAGGAGCTCGGCCTCACCCCGTTCACCGAGGGCGTGGTCACCAGCTCGCTCGTCTTCGCGGCCGCCTTCGGGGCGCTCTCCGGCGGGCGCGTCTCGGACGCCTGGGGACGGCGGCGCACGATCCTCCTGCTGGCCGTCCTGTTCTTCCTCGGAACCCTGGTCGTCGTGTTCACCCCCAACTACGAGATCCTCGTGGTCGGGCGCATCCTCCTGGGCCTGGCCGTCGGCGGAGCCTCGGCAGTGGTGCCCGTCTTCCTCGCGGAGATGGCCCCCTACGAGATCCGCGGGTCGATCGCGGGCCGCAACGAGGTGGCCATCGTGATCGGCCAGCTCTCGGCGTTCGTGATCAACGCGATCATCGGCAACGTCTTCAGCGATGTCACCGGAGTCTGGCGGATCATGTTCGCGATCTGCGCGCTGCCGGCCGTGGCGCTGTTCATCGGCATGCTGCGGATGCCGGAGTCCCCGCGGTGGCTCGTAGAGAAGGGCCGGCACGAGGACGCCCTCGCGGTGCTCAAGACGGTGCGCTCCGAGGACCGGGCGATCGCCGAGCTCGGCGAGGTCGAGCACATCACCGAGGAGGAGAGGGCCGAGAACCAGATCGGGCTGGGCGCGATCCTGACCAACAAGCACCTGGTCCGGATCATGCTGGTCGGCATCGGCCTCGGCATCGTCCAGCAGTTCACCGGCATCAACTCGATCATGTACTACGGCCAGATCGTGCTCATCGAGTCGGGCTTCAGCGCGAGCGCCGCCCTGATCGCCAACATCGCCCCCGGGGTGATCGCCGTGGTCGGCGGCCTCATCGCGCTGTACATGATGGACCGGCTCGACCGGCGCAAGACCTTCATGATCGGCCTGAGCCTCACGACCACCTGCCACCTGCTGATCGGAACTGCCGCATTGACGATGGGGGCGGACAACCCGCTCCGGCCCTGGGTGATCCTGACCCTGGTGGTGGCCTTCGTCGGGTCGATGCAGACCTTCCTCAACGTCGCCGTGTGGGTGTACCTCTCCGAGGTGTTCCCCCTGCACATGCGCGGCTTCGGGATCGGCGTGTCCGTCTTCATGCTCTGGGTGGCCAACGGCGTCCTCTCGCTCTACTTCCCCTCCGTGGTCGAGGCGGTCGGAATCACCGGCACGTTCTTCCTCTTCGCCGGGTTCGGCGTGCTGTCGCTCATCTTCGTGCACACGCAGGTCCCGGAGACCCGGGGGCGCACGCTCGAGGCGCTCGAGGAGGACGTCTCGACCGGCGCGATCTACACGGTCAAGGCGAAGGACTCCTAGGAGGCCGGGAACACCGTGGCACGAGGAGAGCCTCCGGGCGGGGAGTGGCGGATCGAAGGGCCACACCCCACCTGGAGGCTCTTCCGTTCCGTGGACGCACCCGTGGACACGCCGGCACGACCGTCCGCGGCTGGGTCCTGCCGGGCGCCCGGGACCGCGGCGGCGGGGCTTCAGCCCACCTTGGTGAGCGGGGCGTAGCGCAGCAGCAGCCGCTTCTCGTCGCCGCCGAAGCGCACCTTCGCCACGGTCTTGTCGCCGGCGCCCTCGACGGAGACCACGGTGCCCTTGCCGAACGCCTTGTGGTCCACGGTGTCCCCGACGGAGAGGCTGGGGATCTCCTTGTTGGGCTGCACCCGCCCCGCCGCCGTGGCCCGGGACGGGCCCATGCGCTCGAAGGCCGCGCCGGACGAGGCCGCGGCACCCCAGTAGGAGCCCCGCATCGGGTCCCGCTGCGCGGTGCCGCCGTGCAGGGAGGAGCCCCACGCGGCCGGGGCCGAGGACCCCTCCCGCTTCCAGTCGACGAGCTCCGCCGGGATCTCGTCGAGGAACGGACTGGCAGGGTTGTACTGGGACTGACCCCACATGGAGCGGAACTCGGAACGGGTGAGGTACAGCCGTTCGCGGGCCCGCGTCAGGCCCACGTAGGCCAGCCGCCGCTCCTCCTCCATCTCCTTCTCGTCCGTGAGGGACCGCTGGTGCGGGAACAGCCCGTGCTCCATTCCGGTGAGGAAGACCACCGGGAACTCGAGGCCCTTGGCGGTGTGCAGGGTCATCAGCGTGACCACGCCCTGCGCCCGGGCCTCGGCGACCTCCGCCGCGATCTGCTCGGCGCTCGGTCCGTCCCCGGAGGCCCCCGCGGGCCGGTTCGGGATCTGGTCGGCGTCGGCCACGAGGGAGACGTGCTCGAGGAACTCGGGCAGTCCGGCGTCCGGGCGGTCCCGCTCGAACTCCCGCACCACGGCCACGAGCTCCGCCAGGTTCTCCACCCGCGACTCGTCCTGCGGGTCGGAGGACCCGCGCAGCGCGGCGAGGTAGCCCGACTGCTCGAGCACCGCCTCGAGCACCGAGGCGGCACCCGCGCCCTCGGCGACCGAGGCGAGGTCGTCCATGAGCTGGACGAACGCCCTGACCGCGTTCAGCGACCGGGTGGCCATCCCGGGGGCCTCGTCGGCGCGGCGCAGCGCGTCCATGAAGGAGATCCGCTCGCGCTCGGCGAGCGCGGCGGCGGCGCCCTCGGCGCGGTCCCCGATGCCGCGCCGGGGCTCGTTCACGATGCGGCGGACGTTGATGTCGTCGTCCGGGTTCACGATCGAGCGCAGGTAGGACAGGGCGTCCTTGATCTCCTTGCGCTCGTAGAAGCGGGTGCCGCCCACCACCTTGTAGGGCAGGCCCACGCGCATGAGGATCTCCTCGAGGGAGCGGGACTGGGCGTTGGTGCGGTAGAAGACGGCGACGTCGCCGGGGCGGTAGCCGTCCTCGTCCTGGAGGCGGTCGATCTCCTCGGCGACGAACCGGGCCTCCTCGTGCTCGTTCTCGGCGGCGTAGCCGGTGATCTTCTCGCCGTCGCCGGACGCGGTCCACAGCCGCTTGTCCCGGCGCGCCTTGTTCTTGGCGATCACGGCGTTCGCGGCGGTGAGGATGTTCTGGGTGGACCGGTAGTTCTGCTCCAGCAGGATGGTCCGCGCCTGCGGGTAGTCCTGCTCGAAGTCGACGATGTTGCGGATGTCGGCCCCGCGGAACGCGTAGATCGACTGGTCGGAGTCGCCCACGACCGTCAGCTCGGCGGGCGGCACCGGGCTCGCCCCGGGCCCGGGCTCCGCACCGTCGCCCGTCCCGACGAGCTCCCGGACCAGCGCGTACTGCGCGTGGTTGGTGTCCTGGTACTCGTCGATGAGCACGTGCCGGTACCGGCGCCGGTAGTACTCGGCGATCTGCGGGAACGCCCGGAACATGTGCACGGTCTGGCCGATGAGGTCGTCGAAGTCCATCGCGTTGGCCGCGCGCAGCCGCTCGGTGTAGCCGCGGTAGACCTGGGCCACCGCGCTCTCGAAGGGATCCGTCTCGGAGACCCGGGACAGGTAGGTCTCGTCGTCGACGAGCTCGTTCTTCAGCGCGGAGATCCTGTGCTGGATGCTCTTGGGCGCGAAGCGCTTCGGGTCGAGGTCGTGCTGCTTGGCCACGAGGGTGATCAGCCGCAGGGAGTCGGCGGAGTCGTAGATGGAGAAGGTCGACCTCAGTCCCACGCTCGTGGCCTCGCGCCGCAGGACGCGCACGCAGAACGAGTGGAACGTGGAGATCGACATCGACTTCGCGGACTCCCCCACCAGCTCGACCACGCGCTCCCGCATCTCGGCGGCGGCCTTGTTCGTGAAGGTGATCGCCAGGATCTCGCCCTGGTGGGCCCGGCCCGTGGCCAGGAGGTGGGCGATCCGGTGGGTCAGCACGCGGGTCTTGCCGGATCCCGCGCCCGCGACGATCAGCAGCGGCGCGCCGGAGTGCTCGACGGCGGCCCGCTGCGGTTCGTTGAGACCCTCCACGAGGGCCTCCGCGGAGGCGGCGCCCCGGCGTGGCGGGGCGCTCGCGCCGGGGCGCGCCACGGAGGCGGAGGGCAGGAGCGGGTTGTCGAAGAGGTAGTCCATCGTGGCCCCAGTCTACCGAGGTCCGGGGACACCGGCCCCGAGGGGGGACGGGGCCTCAGACGAAGTGCAGCTCGAGCCGGTGCCGCCCGTTGTCGTCGTCGACCCACAGCTCCGAGTCGGCCACGGTCACCCGGACGGGCCGCTTCAGCCGGATCTCGTCGTCGAACTCCACCGCCTCGGAGTCCTCGCCCCCGTAGACGGTGTCCAGTTCCCGGCTGGCCGGGTCCAGGTGCCGGATGGCGTCGTTGCCGGTGTCGGCGATCACGACGGAGCCGTCGTACAGGATCTGCAGGTCCTCGGGGTGGTCCAGCTGGGCGGTGTCCGCCGGCCCGTCCGCGAAGCCGGCACCGGCCCGGCCCACCACGGTGCAGACCAGCGGTCCGCCGTCGGGCTTGTCCGTGTCGATCTCGATGCAGCGCAGCGACGAGGAGTCGCGGTCGATGAGCCACAGGGTCCCGCTGCCGTCCTCGGTGATCGAGACGGTGGCCGCGAACTTGGCCTGCCCCGCCTTGCCGTCCCGCCGGCCGGGCTCCCCCGTGCCCGCGAACTCGTACAGCACGTCGGTGTAGGGATCCCAGCGGAACAGCCGGTGGAGCGACGGCACCGCGGCGATCACGGCCGAGAGCTTGTGCGACCACACCATGTCCGCGATGGGAGCGCCGCCGAGGACGGAGCAGTCCACCGTGCGGCGCACCGTCTCGTGGTCCTTCTCGAACAGCGTCAGCACATTGCCCTCGGTCAGCCGCATGAGCAGGCCGTCCGGGAGTCCGATGGACAGTTCCATGACCGGCACCTCCGTGTCGTCCTCGTCGAACGCCCGGTCGTGGGCGGCCGGGCCGTTCCTCCGCCGGCCCGAGGCCGGTGCGGGTGGCCTCAGCCTACTCCTGGGCCCGTGCGTTCGGCGGTGGGCGCGCGACCGGATAATGGGGGCATGGGACTGACACGGGCGCAGAAGGCACGCAAGCACGGCAGCACCGCCCTCCCGGAGCCGCCCCGGGGAACGCGCCTGCACGAGGTGCGCCCGGGCGAGCTGCGGCCCCGGCCCACGCGGTCCAGCTCCGGGCTGGTCGTGGGCGTGGCCATGGGCGTCTCCGCGCTCCTGTGGCTGTACGTGCACGCCTGGGTGCTCCCCCTGCTCGGCGCCTCCGCCGCGGACGGCCTGCTCCTGCCCGAGTGGATGCCGGGCGGCTTCGACCAGGCCCACGCGCAGCGGCTCGCCGCGGCCCTCGGCGAGCCGGGGCGCGCCCAGTACGAGGCCGTGCACCGCTCGTCCGGGCTGCTCGCCCCGCTGCTCGTGGGTCTCGCATGGCTGCTGTTCGTCGCCCTCCACACGGCCTCGCGCCTCCGTCGACGGCTCCGGTCCGCGGTCGTGCTCGGCTTCGCGGCCGTCTCCCTGGCGGGCAACGCGGCGATCGACGCCGCGCTCGCGGACCCCGGGGACGGCTCCGCCGTGACCGCGGCGTCCGCCCTGGCCGTCGCCCGCTGGGTGCTGCTGGTGCTGCTGCTGGCCGTGACCGTGGCCACGGCCGTGGAGGCGCTGCGGCGCCGGGTGCAGGAGCCGCCTGCCGAGGACGCCTCGCGCTCCCGCCGCGGGCCCGGCCCGCGCTCCTGATCCGCCGCCCCGGACGGAGGACGCCCCGGACCGGTCGGTCCGGGGCGTCCGTGCGTGCCCTCGATTGGATTCGAACCAACGACACCGGCTTTAGGAGAGCCGTGCTCTATCCCCTGAGCTACGAGGGCGACGCCGAACAGTCTAGGTGCTCTCCGGGGCCCCCGCGAACCCGTCGCGTCTAGGATCGGTCGCATGCCCGTCTACATCGATCCGCCGCTGTGGCCCGCCCACGGGACGCACTTCTCGCACCTGGTCTCCGACGCGTCCTACGAGGAGCTGCACGCCTTCGCCGACCGGCTGGGCGTGCCCCGGCGCGCGTTCGACCGGGACCACTACGACGTGCGGGGCAGCCTCTACGACGCGGCGGTCGCCGCGGGGGCCCGGCCCGTCGAGGGGCGTGAGCTCACGCGCGTGCTCCTGCGCAGCGGGTTGCGCGTGCCCGCGCGGGCCCGCCCGGAGCGGGTCGCCCGGGTGCTGCGCCGGCGGTGGGACGGGCGGTTCCCCGCGCTGCCGCGGACCGGGGCGGAACTCGTGGAGCGGTGGGGCGAGCCCCACCGCCACTACCACGGCCGCTCGCACCTGCTGGCCGTGCTCGAGGCGCTCGAGCAGCTGGTCGCGGAGGCCGGGGAGGCCCTGTCCCCGGAGCAGCGCGACGCCCTCGTGCTCGCCGCCTGGTTCCACGACGCCGTCTACGCGGGCCGGCCGGGGCAGGACGAACGGGACTCCGCCGCGCTGGCCCGGGACCGGCTGACCGGTGCCGGCCTCGCGCCCGGTGTGGTCGCCGAGGTGCAGCGACTGGTCCTGCTGACCCTCGACCACGCGGCCGGGCCGGGAGACCTCCCCGGGGCGCTGCTGCTCGACGCGGACCTGGCGGTCCTGGGCTCGCCCCTCGGGACCTACGAGGCCTACGCCGCCGGCGTGCGCCGCGAGTACGCCCACGTGACCGACGACGACTTCGCGGCCGGACGGCTGCGGGTGCTCGAAGGGCTGTGGCGGCAACAGCCGCTCTACCGCACGCCGGCGGCGCAGCGGCGCTGGGGCGCCGGAGCGGCCCGGAACCTGGCGGGCGAGATCCAGCGGCTGCGTGCGGCGGCGCGCCGGGCCTCCGCGGGGGCTCCGGACGACGTGGACGTCCTCACCATCACGGCCGTGTGCCTGCACGACGACGGCGGAGCCCTGCTCACGGTGCGCAAGCGGGGCACCGACCGCTTCATGCTGGTGGGCGGGAAGCTCGACCCCGGGGAGTCGCCGGCCGAGGCGGCCGTGCGGGAGACCGCCGAGGAGGTCGGGCTGCGCCTGCACCCCGGACAGCTGCGGCTGCTGGGCGAGTTCGAGGCCCCCGCGGCGAACGAGCCCGGCACCTGGGTGCGCTGCACGGTGTTCACTGCTCCCCTGACCGGGGACCCGGTGGCACGCGCGGAGATCGAGGAGCTGCGCTGGCAGCCGCTGGACGACGCGGCTCCGGCCGCGCTGCCGGACGACCTCGCCCCGCTGCTCCGCGAGCACGTCATTCCGGCGCTGCGCCGCTCCCCCGACGGGCTCCGGCCTCGTCCGCGGAGCGGTGCCTCCGGTGGAGCAGTACCCCGGTGAGCAGGCCCAGCACGATGCCGACGCCGCCGAGGACGGACAGCCACATGGCGGCGTGGCCCACGAACGCGGCCACGACGAACCCGGCCACGACGCCGGGCACGGCCCCGCCGATCATGCCGTAGGCCATGTAGGCGTACTCACGGTCGAGGCTCGTGCGGGCGCTGCGGCTGAAGTCGGTGGGCATGGGCCCATTCTATCGGCGTGCGGACCTGCCGGCCGGGCCCCTCGGCGCGGGTCCCGGCCGGCGAGCAGGTTGCGGGGGACCGTTGAACAGCGGGTGCGCGGTTCCCGTCTGGCCGACCAGGAACCGCGCACCCGAAGCGGTGCTCGCGTGCGGTCAGCGCACGCGGACGAAGACGGGGCCGGAGCCCACGTTGACGCTGTCGACGACGGTCGTGCCGCCGTTCCAGCCGCCGTGGACGGCCTTGCCGCCACCGATGTAGACGCCGATGTGGGCCATGCCCATGCCGCCGTCGGCGTAGTAGACGAGGTCGCCCGGCTGGGCCTGGCCGGCGGAGACCTGGGTCCCGAGGCTCAGGTAGGAGGCAGGCCAGCCGTGGTGGTTGATGCCGGCGGCGCGCAGCGCGTTGGTGACCGCGGCCGTGCAGTCCTGGGCGACCCCGAGCTGGCCGAGGGCCGCCGAGGCGATGGTGGCGCCCTTGCCGGAGGCGGAGCTCTGCGGGGTGACGGTGCGCTCGGCGACCGGGGCCGGGGCGGGCTTCGGGGCCGGAGCGGCCACGGGGGCGGGCTTCGGGGCCGGAGCGGCCACGGGGGCGGGCTTCGGGGCCGGAGCGGCGACCGGGGCCGGCTTGGGCGCCGGAGCGGCCTGGGCCACGGGGGCCGCGGCCGCCTGGGCCACGGGGACCGCCTGCACGACGGGCTGCGGGGCGGGGGCGACCGCGGGCCGGGGCGCCTCGGCCTTCTTCACCGTCTCGGGCTCCGCCTTCTTCTCGGCCTTCTTGTCGGACTTCTCCTCCGCCTTCTTCTCGGTCTTGGTCACCTGGGAGACCGGCTCGAGGGACACGGTGGGGGCGGCGGAGGGGGTCGCAGCGGCGACGGCCGACAGCGGGGCGTCGGCGGCGGCCTCCTGGGCCGGGGTGGCCTGCACGGAGACGGTGGTGGCCAGGGCCAGGCCGGAGAAGGCCGCGACGGCGGCCGCGGTGCGGGCCTTGCCGGTGAGGAGGGAGCCGATGCCGTTCGAGGAGTTCAGGTCACGAGTCATGAGGAGTTCAGGAGGCTTTCTGGAGGGCCGGGCGGATCTGCCGGAACGGTGCGATGACAGCACGGATCACCCCGCGCGGTGTGCGGGGTGCTGTGATGTCCGGCAGCGCGGCGATCCGGATCAGGAGCACCGCGCACGGCGAGCGGAGGAGGAGGGGGTGAAGTACGGCGTCCCGGAGGACGACCGGCGCTGCACCCGGGGAGACGGGCGGCGCGGACGGGACCCGGGAGCGCGGGTCCCGTCGGTCCGGAGCGGACCGGGGGCCCTCCGCGGTGACCGTGCGGTCACCGCGGAGGGCGGGCCGGATCAGTTGACCCGGTAGTAGCCGTCGAGCTGCATGGCGTTGACGGAGTGGATCTGGGTGCCCTGCGACGGGTTCAGGGCCGAGATCATCTGGCCGCCGCCGATGTAGATGCCCACGTGACCCCCACCGTTCTGGGAGACGAGGTCACCGGGCTGCGGGGCGGACACGGGGGTGGCCGCGGCGAACTGGGCCCAGGTGGTGCGGGGCAGGTCGATGCCGTGCTGGGCGAAGACCCACTTGGTGAAGCCGGAGCAGTCCCAGGCGCCGAAGGCGGTGCCGCCGTAGACGTAGGCGCTGCCGATGCCCTGGTGGGCGGTGCCGACGACCCCGCCGGCGGCGGGGGTGATCGCGGCCGTGGTGGTGGACTGCGGGGTGACGCTCGCGGCGGCGGCGGCCTGCTGCGGGGCGGCCGCCTGCTGCGGGGCGGCGACCGGGGCCTGGTAGCCGGACGAGGCGTAGGTGGCCAGCGAGGCGGGGGCCGGGGCCGCGTAGGAGGCCGCGGGGACCTCTGCGTAGGCCTGGGCCGGAGCGATGGAACCGAGGATCGCGGCGCCGGCGGCGGCGGCGATCGTGGTGTTGCGCACGGCGTTCGAGGTGGTCCCGGCGCGGTGGCGGGCAGTGTTCTGCTTGAAAAGCGACATGGGTGAGTTCCTCCCTTTGCCTACGAGGTGAGCTGTCGGATTCGGGTGGGAGACACCCGGCCGCAGAGCGCACGCGCTCTGAACGACTTAACCCCAAGGCCCCGGATCACCGGGACCGAAAATGGTTCCCCCGCTTCTGCCAAGCAGTTTCTGTGCATTGGCCCCGAGCACCGGCAGAATTCGGCGATGTGCTCGAGGGCGCCGATCCGACCAGTGATCAGCACGAAGTGAACAGTACATGACCGGTTACGGGAGTGTCACGTTTTGATCACGGCCGATAACAGGTTTGCATCGCGGATCGGACAGATAGCCACGCATTGTGTCCCGGACACGTATCAGTGGAAGGCGCCGGCAATCTGTGGAGCCAGGTTCCCGGCCCCGGAATCCCGCCGCTCACCAGGCCTTTCGCGGCGGGTGCGGCCGGGCCGGGCGCACTGGCCGAAAGTGCCTTGTGAAGGTCCCCACAGTCGTGCGCGGCCCCCTCCGTCCGGGCCCGCGCGGGAGGCGCGGCCGCTCAGGAGGCGAGGACGCGGATGGCCGCGGCGGTGCGCACGTCGATCTCCGCCGAGCGGCCCGTGGCCGGCACCTCGACCCGCACCCGCTGACCGTCCACCCGGGCCCTGACCACGGCTCCGGTGAGCACGCCCACGTCGCTCAGCACGCCCAGGAGGGCCGCGTCGGCCTGGACCACCTCCGGCAGCAGGGCCACGGTGTGCGTCCCGTCGGGGACCGTCCGTGCGGCGTCGAGCAGGGACGGGTGCCCCGCCGCCGCGGGCCCCTCCTCGACACCCAGCGCGCCCAGGCCCGGGATCGGCGTGCCGTAGGGCGAGTACCGGGGGCTGTGCAGCAGGTCCACCAGCCTCCGCTCGACCTGCTCGCTCATCACGTGCTCCCACCGGCACGCCTCCTCGTGGACCTGCGCCAGGTCCAGGCCGATGACGTCGGCGAGGAGCCGCTCCGCCAGGCGGTGCTTGCGCATCACCTGCACCGCCCGCTCGCGGCCCCGTTCGGTGAGGACCAGGGACCGGTCGGAGCCCACCGTCAGCAGGCCGTCGCGCTCCATCCGGGACACCGTCTGCGAGACGGTGGGACCGGAGTGGTCGAGGCGCTCGACGATCCGCGCCCGCATGGGCGTGATGCCCTCCTCCTCGAGCTCGAGCACGGTGCGCAGGTACATCTCCGTGGTGTCGATCAGGTCGCTCATGCCTCAGTCATCCTTCGTCCGGCCGTCCGGACCGGGGGTCCCGCCCGGGCCGGTCCTCCCGCACGAGCTTAGTCCGCACGCCCCGGCGGCGGAGGGGCCCGCGCCCGGGTGGGGCAGAATGGGCCGGGGCGCCGGTCGCGCCCGCGCCCCTGGGCGGCGCCCGCGACCGCAGCCCGCCGCCAGCCGCACGTCCGTCACGAGGGAGCGCCCGTTGCCCGCACACGTCACCATCCCCCAGCACCTGCTCCCCGCCGATGGCAGGTTCGGCGCGGGCCCCTCGAAGGTCCGCCCGGAGCAGGTCGACGCCGTGGCCCGGGCCGGGGCGGCCCTGCTGGGCACCTCCCACCGCCAGGAGCCGGTCAAGCAGCTCGTGGGCTCGGTGCGGGAGGGGCTGGCGCAGTTCCTCGGCCTGCCCCCCGGCTACGAGGTGCTGCTGGGCGTCGGCGGGGCCACCGCGTTCTGGGACGCCGCCGCCTTCGGGCTGGTCGAGCGCCGGGCCCAGCACCTGACGTTCGGCGAGTTCGGCGCCAAGTTCGCCCAGGTCACGGACGCCGCGCCGTTCCTCGAGGCCTCCTCCGTCGTGCAGTCCCTGCCGGGCACCCGTCCGGAGCCGCGGGCGGAGGAGGGGGTGGACGTCTACGCATGGCCCCAGAACGAGACGTCCACCGGTGTGGCCGCGCCCGTGCACCGGCCCGCGGGGATCGGGGAGGACGCGCTCGTGCTCGTCGACGCCACCTCGGCGGCGGGCGGGATGGCGGCGGACCTCTCCGCGACGGACGTGTACTACTTCTCCCCGCAGAAGAACCTCGGCTCGGACGGCGGGCTGTGGCTGGGCGCCTTCTCCCCCGCGGCGGTCGAGCGGATCGAGCGGATCGGCGGCTCCGGACGCTGGGTCCCCGACTTCCTGAAGCTCACGGCGGCCCTGGAGAACTCGCGCAAGGACCAGACCTACAACACCCCCGCGCTGGCCACGCTGGTGATGCTCGACGAGCAGCTGCGGTGGCTCAACGGGCAGGGCGGCATGGCATGGGCCGCCGCCCGCACCAAGGAGTCCTCGGACCTGGTGTACGCGTGGGCGGAGGCCTCGGCCCACGCCGCCCCGTTCGTGCCCCGGCCGGAGGACCGCTCCACCGTCATCACCACGGTGGACTTCGACGGGACCGTGGACGCCGCCGCCGTGGCGGCGGTGCTGCGCGCCCACGGCGTGGTGGACGTCGAGCCCTACCGCAAGCTGGGGCGCAACCAGCTGCGGATCGCCACGTTCGTCTCGATCGAGCCCGACGACGTCGCCCGGCTGCTGCGCTGCATCGACCACGTCGTCGAGCAGCTGCGCGGGACGGGCGGCACCGGGCGCTAGCGGGGGGCCTCCGGGGCGGGCTCCTGCGTCCCGGGGCCCTGCGCGCGCAGCCGCAGCCAGAACACGGCGCCGACCAGGGCCCCGCCGAGCCCCGCCGCCACGGCGGCGCCCATGCCCCACCGCGGCCCGAGGGCGTCCGTGATCCAGCCGACCACGGGCGCCCCGACGGGCGTGCCGCCCATGAAGATCGCCATGTAGAGGCTCATCACGCGGCCGCGCATCACCGGCGAGGTGGTCGACTGCACGTAGGCGCTGGCGGTGGTCATGATCGTCAGCGAGGACAGCCCGCACGGGACCAGCCACACCGCGAACACCGGCAGGGTGGGCGCTGTGGCCGCCCCCAGGCAGCTCAGCGCGAAGACGGCGCTGCCGCCGTAGACGTAGCGCAGCCGGGCCCTGCGCCGTCTGGCCGAGAGGAGGGCGCCCGCCACCGTGCCCACCGCGAGGATGGAGTTGAGCGCCCCGAAGGTCTCGGAGCCGCGGCCGAACTCGGGGCCGGCCATGGCCGCCAGGAACACGGCGAAGTTCAGCCCGAAGGTGCCGATGAGGAAGATGGTGACCAGCACCGCCACGATGTCGGGGCGGCTGCCGACGTAGGCGAGGCCCTCCCGGATCTGACCGCGCCCCCGCCCGGAGCGCGGCATCCCGCGCAGCTCCTCGGTGCGGATCGCGAGGATCGCGGCGAGCATGGCGCCGAAGGTGAGCGTGTTGAGCAGGAACACCCAGCCGGACCCGATCGAGGCCACGAGCACGCCGGCCGCGGCGGGGCCGATCATCCGGGCCGCGTTGAACGAGGTCGAGTTCAGCGCCACGGCGTTGGAGAGGTAGTCGTCGTCGACCATCTCGGAGACGAAGGTCTGGCGCACGGGCGCGTCGAGGGTCGAGGCGACGCCGAGGGCCAGCGCGAAGGCGTAGACGAGCCCCAGGCCTGCCACGCCGGAGAGCACGGCCACGCCCAGGCCCGCCGCGAGCGCGGCCATGGCCGTCTGCGTCCACAGCAGCAGGCGCCGCCGGTCCATCCGGTCGGCGAGCACCCCCGCCCAGGGCGCCAGGAAGAGCTGGGGCAGGAACTGCAGGGCGGTCACCACGCCCATGGCGGTGGCGTCGTGGTCCGAGAGCTCGTCGAAGACCAGCCACGACTGGGCCGTGCGCTGCATCCACGTGCCGATGTTGGACACGAGGGCGCCCAGGAACCAGACGCGGTAGTTGCGGAACCGGAACGAGCGGAACATGCCGCGGGCGGGCTCCGGCGGGCCCGCGGCCGCGGTGCTCCCCCGCGGGGCGCTCAGGACCGTTCGCCGCCCGGCGACGGCGCGGTGCCGCCCTCGGCGGCGGGCGGCGTGCCGTGCCGCGTGCCGGTTGCCGGCTCCCCGGATGCGGGCCCCGTGGTGTCCTCGGCCGCGGCCGCGGCGTCCTCCTCGGCGCGCTCCTGCTCCTCCTGGGCCTTCTCCTCGGGGCTCACGCGCTGGGACCAGGGCACCCACTCGGGTGCCAGCAGGGCGTCCTCCCCGGGCAGCAGACCGACCTCGCAGACGGTCACCGCCTTGCTGCGCGGGGCCCGGGCGAGGCTCGCGAACCAGTTCCAGCCGCGGTAGCCGGGCAGGGTGCACTCGAAGAGGTGGACGACCAGCCGGTCCTCCTCGACCGTCACGCGGTGCCCGCGACCGATCTGCCCGGGCTCCGCGATCTGCTCCACCCCGGCACGGGCGGTCGCGACGTCGGCCACGAGCAGGGCGTCCTGCTTGGGTGCCCGGCGGCGGGGCGTCCGCGCCGGGGACTGGGGTGCTGCGGGCGCCTCGTCGGCGGGCGCGTCCTGGACGGTCTCCTCGGTCACTGCTGGTCTCCCTCGTGGTGGGTGCTCGAAGTCGGGGCCGGGGGCGGGGGCCCCCGGCCCGGTGGGCTCAGACGTCCAGGTTGTCGGCCACGGTGCGCAGGATGGCGGCGATCTTGCGGCCGTGCGCGGAGTCCGGGTAGCGGCCCCGGTGCAGCCCGTCGGACATCTCGTCCAGGAGCTTGATGAGGTCCTCGGTGATGACGGCCATCTCCTCGGCGGGCTTGCGGACGTTCTTCGCGATCGACGGGGCCCGGTCCAGGATCCGCGCGGACAGCGCCTGCGCGCCGCGCCGCCCCTGGGCCACCCCGAACTCCATCCGGGTCCCCGGCTTCACCGTGGTGGCGCCGGCGGGCAGCGCCGAGGAGGGCAGGAACACCTCCTGGCCGTCGTCGGTCGCCAGGAAGCCGAAGCCCTTCTTGGAATCGAACCACTTCACCTTGCCGGTGGGCACGCTGTCTCCCTCGTCGTCGTCCTCGTGGAAGGGCGGCCCCGCCGTCCGTGCTGCCGGGCCACCCTGTGGAACCTCCCATTCTAGCCCCGCTCCGGGGCGGGGCCGGCCGCCCCGGCGGACGTCGGCGCGGCCACGGCGGGGCCCCGGGCTTGGTACTTTGGACCCATGCCTGCCCTCGACGACCGTGCCGCCACGCCCGCGGACCGCCCCGCCCGCCGCCCCGGGTTCGACGTCCTCGGCGCCGCCGCGGTCGGGCTGGGCCTGGTCTGCGCGGTCTGCCTCGCGCTGCTGCTGGTGCTGAAGGCGCTCGGCGTGGATCCCTGGGACGGGCTGACGGCCGTCCCGTGGTTCCTCTTCCCCGTGGCCTTCCTGCTGTTCTGCGCCAGCCTGGTGCGCTCCGTGCTGCGCCGGCGCCGGGCCTGACCCGTGGTCCCGGACGGTCTGCTCCGGGATCTCGCGGCCCGCTCCCCCGACGAGCTGGCCGCGCTGCTCGCCGCGCGGCCCGACGCCGTGCGCCCGGGCACGGCGACGACCGACGAGCTCGCGGAGGCCCTCCTCTCCAGGGCCGGGCTGCGCCGCGCCCTGGACGAGCTCTCCCGCCCCGAGCTGGACGCCCTCGAGCGGTCCGTGGTCCTCGGTCCGCCGGACGGGCCCGCCGGACGCCTGCTGGCCGGCCCGCCCTGGGACCGGCTGCACCGCCTGGCCCTGGTCCACCGGGACGGGGACGTGCTGCGCCTGGTGCCCGGGCTGACGGAGGCACTGGGCCGGTACCCGGCCGGCCTGGGCCGCCCCCGGCCGGTGCTCGAGGCCCTCGCCGCAGGTCTGCGGGGCCCGGGCCCCACGGACCCGGGCGGCGCGGCGGCTCCCCCCGCGCCCGAGGCTCTCGCGCAGTGGCCCGCGCCGGTGCGGGAGGTGCTCGAACGGTTCCGGTCCCGGCCCGTGGGGCACCTGCCGGATGCGCTGCGCCGCCCCGACCCGGAGGCCGACCCCGCCGCCCGGCCCGTCGACTGGCTCCTGGCCCGCGGCGTGCTGCTGCCCGTGGACTCCCGCCACGTCGAGCTGCCCCGGGAGATCGGCCTGGCCCTGCACGGGGGCGACCCCTGGGCCCGTGCGCGGGAGGCGCCCCGGCCGCCGGCCACGCGGGTTCCCGACCGGCTGCGGGACAACGCCGCCGCGGCCGCGGTCGAGCAGCTGCTGCGCCGGCTCGCCGCGCTGCGCGCCGAGCTGCGGGCGCGCCCCCTGAGCACGCTGCGCGCCGGTGGGATCGGCGTGCGCGAGCTGCGCCGGCTGCGCGGCGCACTGGCCCTGGAGCACCCGGAGCTCGTCCGCCTCCTCGGCCTGGCCGAGCTGGCCGGGCTCGTGCTGCTCGACCCGGACACGTCCGCGTGGCGCCCGGCACCGGCGCCGTTCGAGGACGCGGACCGGGCCGGGCAGTGGCTGCACGTGGTGCGGTCGTGGCTGGCCTCCGACGTCGTGCCCTCCGCGGTCGGGCTGCCCCTGGCGGACGGCTCGGTCGTGGGCGTCCTCACCCGCGGCGCGCACGCCCCGGAGGCACCGCCGGTGCGCCGGGCGCTGCTGCGGGCCCACGCCGTGCTCGCCGAGCGCGCACCGGGCGGGCACGGCCCGGGGGACGTCCTGGCGCTCGCCCGGTGGCACCGCCCACGCCTGGCCCGGTCCCTCGACCGCTGGGGGCCCGGCATGCTGACGGAGGCGGCCGAGCTCGGGCTCGTGGGCGCCGACGCCCTCACCCCGCCGGGCCGGGAGCTCGCCGCGGGCCGGGTCGAGGAGGCCGCCCGGGCGGTGGCCGGGTGGCTGCCCGCGCCCTCGCGGACGGTGCTGCTGCAGGGCGACCTCACCGCCACGGCCACCGGCTACCTCGCTCCGGCCGTCGCCCGCGCCCTGGGCGAGCTCGCGGACGAGGAGGGGCACGGGCCGGCGGCCCGGCACCGCTTCACCGAGCGCTCCCTGCACCGGGCCCTCGACGCCGGCTGGGACCCGGCGTCGATCCTGGCGTGGCTGGCCGAGCACAGCCGCGCCCCGGTGCCGCAGGCCCTGGCCTACCTGGTCGAGGAGGCCGGCCGGGACCACGGCCGGATCCGGATCACCCGGGCCGACTGGGTGCTCACGGGCGAGGAGGACCTGCTCGAGGCGCTCGCCCGGTCCCCGCGGCTGGCCGGGCACCCGGTTCGCCGGCCCGCCCCGGGGGTGCTCGTGGTCGCCGGGGCGCAGGATCCGGCCGGCCGGCGCCGGGGCGCCGGGGCGCTCGACGCAGCGCTCGACGAGCTCGTGGCCGCCGTCCGGGCCGCGGGCACGGAACCCGCGGTGGACCCCGGACGACCGGAGCCCCCGCCGCGGACCGGCGAGGCCGACCCGATCCGGCTCCTGGAGGTCCCCGCCCCGCGCCACCGCGCCCCGTCCCCCGAGGAGGTCGAGGACCTGCTGGTCCGCCTCACCGCCCCGCCCGACCGCACCGACCCCGCAGGAGACCGCGCATGGGACCACTGATCGTCCAGAGCGACCGCACCGTGCTGCTCGAGCTCGACCACGAGGACGCGGACGAGGCGCGCCGCGAGCTCGCCGCCTTCGCCGAGCTCGAGCGCGCCCCCGAGCACGTGCACACCTACCGCATCACCCCGCTGGGCCTGTGGAACGCCCGGGCCGCGGGGCTGGACGCCGAGAAGGTGCTGGACGTCCTCCTGACCCGCTCCCGCTTCCCGGTGCCCCACGCGCTGCTCGTGGACATCGACGAGACGATGTCCCGCTACGGCCGGCTCGTGCTCGAGAAGGATCCCGTGCACGGGCTCGTGCTGCGCAGCTCCGACGCCCCCGTCCTCGAGGAGATCGCGCGGCACCGGAAGATCGCCCCGCTGCTCGGCCCCCGGATCGACGGGGCGACCACGGTGGTGCACGCGAGCGCCCGGGGCGAGCTCAAGCAGCTGCTGCTGACCGTGGGCTGGCCGGCCGAGGACCGGGCCGGGTACGTGGACGGCACCCCGCACCCCATCTCCCTGACGGGGACGGACCCCGCGACGGGCGAGGCCTGGGCGCTGCGGCCGTACCAGCGCCACGCGGTGGAGAACTTCTGGGCGGGCGGCAGCGGCGTCGTGGTCCTCCCGTGCGGCGCCGGCAAGACGCTGGTGGGCGCGGGCGTGATGGCCGCGAGCTCGACGACGACGCTCGTGCTGGTCACGAACACGGTCTCCGCGCGGCAGTGGAAGGCCGAGCTGCTGCGCCGCACCACCCTCACGGCCGACGAGATCGGCGAGTACTCCGGGGCGGTCAAGGAGGTCCGCCCCGTGACCATCGCCACCTACCAGGTGCTCACGGCCCGCCGCGGCGGGATCCACCCCCACCTGGAGCTGCTCGACGGCCACGACTGGGGGCTGATCGTCTACGACGAGGTGCACCTGCTGCCCGCCCCGGTCTTCCGGATGACCGCCGAGCTGCAGGCCCGGCGCCGGCTGGGCCTGACCGCCACCCTGGTGCGCGAGGACCACCGTGAGGGGGAGGTGTTCTCCCTGATCGGCCCGAAGCGCTACGACGCCCCGTGGCGGGAGATCGAGGCGCAGGGCCACATCGCGCCCGCGGACTGCGTCGAGGTCCGGGTGGAGCTGCCCGTCGGGGACCGGATGGCCTACGCCTCCGCGGAGGACGCCGACCGGCACCGCCTCGCCTCGTCCTCCGCGCACAAGCTCGGCGTCGTGGCCCGGCTCGTGGCCCGCCACCACGGGGAGCCGGTGCTCGTCATCGGGCAGTTCCTGGACCAGCTCGACGAGCTGGGCGCGCTGCTCGGCGCCCCGGTGCTCAAGGGCAGCACCGGCACCGCTCGCCGGGAGCGGCTCTTCGCGGCGTTCCGGGCGGGCGAGCTGCCCGTGCTGGTGGTCTCCAAGGTGGCGAACTTCTCGGTCGACCTGCCGGAGGCCTCCGTGGCCGTGCAGGTCTCCGGGGCGTTCGGCTCGCGCCAGGAGGAGGCCCAGCGCCTGGGCCGGCTGCTGCGGCCCAAGCGGGACGGCCGCCCGGCCACGTTCTACACCGTGGTGGCCCGGGACACCGTGGACGCCGACTACGCCGCCAGGCGCCGCCGGTTCCTGGCGGAGCAGGGCTACGCCTACCGGATCCTCGACGCCGCCGACCTCGCCGCCCCCGGGGAACTCCCCGGAGACCGGTGAGCTCCGTTCAGTGGGTTCTCAGGCTCTTCCGAGAAACTGGGGTGGTGAAGAACGAGAACCCCGAAGCGAAACTGCTCGTCGTCGACGACGAGCCCAACATCCTCGAGCTGCTGGCCACGTCCCTGCGCTTCGCCGGCTTCGAGGTGGTCACCGCCACCAACGGCCGGGACGCCCTGGCCAAGGCGGAGTCCGAGAACCCGGACCTCGCCGTGCTCGACGTCATGCTCCCGGACCTGGACGGCTTCTCGGTCACCCGCAAGCTGCGCGCGGCCGGGCGGCACTTCCCGATCCTGTTCCTGACCGCCAAGGACGAGACGGAGGACAAGGTCACGGGCCTGACCGTGGGCGGCGACGACTACGTCACCAAGCCCTTCAGCCTCGACGAGGTGGTGGCCCGCATCCGCGCGGTGCTGCGCCGCACCCAGCCGGCCGAGGAGGACGACTCCCGCCTGCGGGTGGACGACCTCGTCCTCGACGACGACGCGCACGAGGTCTTCCGCGGCGAGCGGGAGATCGACCTGTCCCCCACCGAGTTCAAGCTGCTGCGCTACCTCATGCTCAACCCGAACCGGGTGCTGTCGAAGGCGCAGATCCTCGACCACGTCTGGGAGTACGACTTCAACGGGGACGCCTCCATCGTGGAGTCCTACATCTCCTACCTGCGGCGCAAGATCGACAACGACCCCGAGCTGCCCCCGCTGATCCACACCAAGCGCGGCGTCGGGTACCTCCTGCGGTCCTCGCAGAAGAACCACTGACCCGGTCCCGGGATGCAGACCCTGTCCTCCCGGTGGCGCTCGGCCTCGCTGCGCTCGCAGCTGATGGTCCTCACGGGCCTGCTGCTCGCCCTGTCCATCCTGGTCACCAGCTTCGTGGCGATCTCGGTGCTGCGCACCTCGATGCTCAACGACATCGACGACGACCTGCGCGGCTCCGTCCGGATGGTCTCCTCCGTGCTCGTGGCGGACCTGCAGGGCGAGAAGGCCGACCAGGTCCCCCACGTGGGATATCTGCTGGACGCCGACGGCACCGTGGTGGCCCGGGCGGTGAACACGCCCGACGGCGTGCAGACCCTGCGCCCCGACCTCTCGAAGGTCGACCTCGACTACGTGCAGGAGCATCCGTTCGAGCCGACGACCGTGGGCTCCGTGGGCGCCCCGGACCGCCGCTGGCGGGTGCTCGCCGCCAAGCCGGAGCAGCTGGACGTGGTGGTGGCCGTCGCGGAGCCGCTCGACGACACCGACGCCATGCTCAGCGCGGTGACCCTGCTGACCCTCAGCTTCGGGATGGCGACCCTCTTCGCGGCGATGGCCGTCGGCTGGGTGCTGGTCACGCGCGCGTTCGCGCCGCTGCACCAGGTGGAGCAGACCGCCGCCCGGATCGCCGAGGGGGACCTCTCCCAGCGCATGGAGGGCTACAACCGGCAGACGGAGGTGGGACAGCTCTCGGCGTCCCTCAACGCGATGCTCGGCCACATCGAGGACGCCTTCGAGGCCCGGACGCGCTCCGAGGGGAAGCTGCGCCGGTTCGTGGCCGACGCCTCCCACGAGCTGCGCACGCCCCTGGTCACCATCCGCGGGTACTCGGAGCTCTACCGGCACGGCGCCCTGCAGAGCCCCGAGGACGTGGGCACCGCGATGGCCCGGATCGAGTCCGAGGCCAAGCGGATGACGCAGCTCGTCGAGGACCTGCTGATGCTCGCCCGGCTCGACGAGCGGCGCCCCGCCGAGAACGTCGACGTGGACCTGCTCCACCTCGCCTTCGACGCCGCCGGGGACGCCCGCGCCTCCGCCCCCGACCGGAGCATCGAGGTCGAGGGCCTGCGGGGCGGGGCGCCCGTCTCGGCGTGGGTGCACGGTGACGAGTCGCGGCTGCGCCAGGTCGTGGCCAACCTCGTGACCAACGCCCTGCGCTACACCCCGGACGGCAGCCCCCTCGAGATCGCGGTGGGCGTGGAGCGCTCGGTGGACGAGACGTCCAGCGCCGTCCTGCAGGTGCGCGACCACGGCCCGGGCATCCACGGCGAGGACGCGGAGCGCGTCTTCGAGCGCTTCTACCGGGCCGACTCCTCCCGCACCCGGGAGACCGGGGGCACGGGGCTGGGCCTGTCCATCGTGGCCGCGATCGTCCAGCAGCACGACGGCACGGTGCACCTGAGCGAGACGCCGGGCGGCGGGGCCACGATGACCGTGCGCCTCCCGGGGATCGAGCGCTCCGACGACGCCCCCGAGATCTGAGCGGGCCGCTCAGGCCTCGTCGGTGCCCTGGTGGAAGCGCAGCTGCCAGGGACCGAGCTCGGTGCGGGAGTCCTCGCGCACCCACAGGGAGCTGCGCAGGCTCGTGCGGTCCCCCGCGGCGAGACGGTAGACCAGGTGCACGGCGGAGGAACCGAGCTCGGTGGCCGACAGGACGTGCACGTCCACCGGGCCGAGCCCCGGTTCCCGGGGCAGCCGCTCGAGGACCTCGTCCCGGGAGCACCACGTCCCGGAGGCCCCGACCTCGGCGAAGGATTCGTGCAGGAGCTGGCCCAGCCGGCCGGCGTCGGCGCGCACCTCCTGGCGCAGCAGGTCCCGCTCGAGGGTCTGGACCGTCTCCGCCGCCGACCGGCCGCGGGCGAGCTCCTCCTCGTGGGCGAGCAGCTCGCTCAGCAGGTCGGGGTCGTGGCGGTCCTCGAGCGCGTCGGGCGGAGGGACGCGGCCGGACGAGGAGGCCCGTCCCGGTGAGGCGGACCGGGCGGCCGGCGGGGCGCCGCCGGCCGCGGGTCCGTCGCCGGAACCGGGAGCGGGGCCGGTGGCCGGGGTGCTCCCGGCCCCCGGGAAGCCGGGGCCCTCCGGCGCGGGCCGACCGGTCTGGAACGCGGTGGCGACCGCGCGGGCGCGGACGTCGGCGGCCTCGTTGAGCTCGTGGCCGGCGTGGCCCTTCACCCACTCGAAGCGCACGTCCCGGCCGGCCATGGCGGCGTCCAGGGCCTGCATGAGCTCCACGTTGAGGACCGGCTTGCCGTCCTTCTTCTTCCAGCCCTTCTTCTTCCAGCCGGGCATCCACTTGGTGATCGAGTTGATGACGTACTGGCTGTCGCACAGCACCCGCAGGGGCTCGTCGGGGCGGTGGGCCGTGGACTCGAGCAGGTCCAGCACGGCCTTGAGCTCGCCCATGTTGTTGGTGCCGTGGGGCCAGCCGCCGGCCCGCCAGGTGTCGTCGTCGATGTACCAGGCCCACCCGGCGGGACCGGGATTGCCCAGGGCGGAGCCGTCGGCGGCAGCAGTGATCGTCATGGACTCCATCTTTTCACGGCCTCCGGAGCACCCCGGACCGCACCGTGGACCGGTCAGTCGCCGGAGTCGCCCTCGAGCCGCTGCTGGGAGACCTCGAGCACCCCGGCCACCGCGGAGAGCTGCACCGCGGCCGTGCGCAGGTCGGTCTTGCCCTCGAGCCGCAGCAGGAGGTCCACCTCGGGCGTCTCGGGTCCGTCGATGCGGCGGCTGGAGACGACCGAGGCGCTGAGCTGGAGCTCGTCGACGACGGCCAGGACCTCGCGCAGCACCCCGCGGCCGTCCGTGTAGCGCAGGCGCAGGCCCTGCGGGGCCACGATCCGGGGCAGCCGGCGGGACAGGGGGGTCAGGGCGACGGCGGAGAACAGGTGCAGGCCGGTCGCGGCGACCGCGAGGGGCACCAGCCCGGCCCCGCAGGCCATGCCGATGGCGGCGGCGAGCCAGATGCTCGCGGCCGTGGTCAGCCCGTGCACCACGTCCCGGTTGGTGAAGATCACGCCCGCCCCCAGGAAGCCGATGCCGGTCACGATCTGGGCCGCCACGCGGGACGGGTCCGGGCCGGCGTCGATGCCGGGCAGGGCCCCGAAGCCGTAGGCGGAGACCAGGGTGAAGACGGCCGAGCCCGTGCCGACGAGGGCGTGGGTGCGCAGCCCGGCGCTCTTGCGCCGCAGCCGCCGTTCCAGGCCCACGAGCGCGGTGAGCCCGAAGGCCGTGGCCACCAGGACCAGCTGGACCGGGACCGAGTCCCAGTCGACGAAGTCCATGCCTCCTCCTTCACGCGGGTGAACCGATTGAACACCATGCCGCCCGTGCGGGGAACGGCTCCGCGGCGGCCCCTGCGACGACGACGGGCCGGGCACCCCGCGAGGGGTGCCCGGCCCGTGCCGGATGCGTGGGTCGCACGCTCGACGGGTCAGCCGTCGATCACATCATGCCGCCCATGCCGCCCATGCCGTCGTCGGCACCGGCGCCGGCGCCCGCGGGCTCCGGCTTGTCGGCCACGACGGCCTCGGTGGTGAGGAACAGCCCGGCGATGGACGCCGCGTTCTGCAGCGCCGAGCGGGTGACCTTGACCGGGTCGTTGATGCCCGCGGCCATCAGGTCCTCGTACTCGCCGGTGGCGGCGTTGAGGCCGTGGCCCAGCGGCAGGCCGCGGACCTTGTCCACGACGACGCCGGCCTCGAGGCCCGAGTTGGCGGCGATCTGCTTGAGCGGGGCGTCGATGGCGACCTTGACGATGTTCGCGCCGGTCGCCTCGTCACCGGTGAGCTGCAGCTTCTCGAAGGCCTGCTTGCCGGCCTGGATCAGGGCGACGCCACCGCCGGCGACGATGCCCTCCTCCACGGCCGCCTTCGCGTTGCGCACGGCGTCCTCGATGCGGTGCTTGCGCTCCTTGAGCTCGACCTCGGTGGCGGCACCGGCCTTGAGCACGGCCACGCCGCCGGCCAGCTTGGCCAGGCGCTCCTGCAGCTTCTCGCGGTCGTAGTCCGAGTCCGAGTTGTTGATCTCGGCGCGGATCTGGGCCACGCGGCCCTCGATCTCCTCGGCGGTGCCGGCGCCGTCGACGATGGTGGTCTCGTCCTTGGTCACGACGACCTTGCGGGCCTGGCCCAGCAGGTCCACGGTGGCGGTCTCGAGGGAGAGCCCGACCTCCTCGGTGATGACCTGGCCACCGGTGAGGATGGCGATGTCGGCCAGCTGCGCCTTGCGGCGGTCGCCGAAGCCGGGGGCCTTGACGGCCACGGACTTGATGGAGCCGCGCATCTTGTTGAGCACCAGCAGGGCCAGGGCCTCGCCCTCGACGTCCTCGGAGATGATCAGCAGCGGCTTGCCGGCCTGCATGACCTTCTCGAGCACGGGGACCAGGTCCTTGACCGCGGAGATCTTGGAGTTGACCACGAGGATGTAGGGGTCCTCGAGGACGGCCTCCTGGCGGTCGGCGTCGGTGACGAAGTAGCCGGAGAGGTAGCCCTTGTCGAAGCGCATGCCCTCGGTCAGCTCGAGGTCCAGCCCGAAGGTGTTGGACTCCTCGACCGTGATCACGCCCTCCTTGCCGACCTTCTCCATCGCCTGGGCGATGAGGCGGCCGATCTCGGGGTCGCCGGCGGAGATGGACGCCGTGGCGGCGATCTGCTCCTCGGTCTCGACCTCCTTGGCGGAGGCCAGCAGCTCCTCGGTCACCGCGGCGACGGCCTTCTCGATGCCGCGCTTGAGGCTCAGCGGGTCGGCGCCGGCGGCCACGTTGCGCAGGCCCTCCTTGACGAGCGCCTGGGCGAGGACGGTGGCGGTGGTGGTGCCGTCGCCGGCGATGTCGTCGGTCTTCTTGGCGACCTCCTTGACGAGCTCGGCGCCGATCTTCTCGTAGGGCTCCTCGAGCTCGATCTCCTTGGCGATGGAGACGCCGTCGTTGGTGATCGTGGGGGCGCCCCAGGCCTTCTCGAGGACCACGTTGCGCCCGCGCGGGCCGAGGGTGACCTTGACGGCGTCGGCCAGGGTGTTCAGACCCCGCTCGAGACCGCGGCGTGCCTCTTCGTCGAAAGCAATCATCTTTGCCATGTGACTTCGTCCCTCCTGGACGGTAGACAAACGGTCGACCTCCACGGTGCCCGCGACGGACGGCGCGCACGACGGCGGGCTCTTCCCGACGCCGCACGGCACCTCACCGTGGTGGTTGAGGTGTCACTCCTGTGCCGGTGGCTGCCCGGGCCGGGCCGGGGACCGACCCCTTAGCAGTCCACACGACTGAGTGCTAATCGCAATCTTGGCACTCGTCCGGGGAGAGTGCAAACCCCCTGAGCCGGTGTCGCTCAGCTCCGCCACTCCTCGCGCAGCACGCCGTAGACCATCCGGTCGTAGTACTCGCCGCGGACCTTGCGGGCCCGGCGGATCCGGGCCTCCTCGGTGAGGCCCAGCTTCGTGGCCACGCGGCACATGCCCACGTTGCCGCTCCAGGTCTCCAGGTCGAGCCGGTGGGAGTCGGAGCGGGCGAAGAGGTGGTCGATCCACAGCCGCATGGCCTCGGTGCCGTAGCCGCCGCTCCAGTGCTCCGGGGAGTAGACGGTGATGCCCAGGGAGCGCAGCGGGACCAGGTGCGTGCCGTCCCCGGGGTCCTCGGTGGGCTTCTCCGACCAGTACCAGGAGACCTGCCCGATGAACCGGCCGGTGGCGGCGTCCGCGATCACCATGGTCTCCCGCAGGTCCGGCCAGTCCTGTGCCGCCACGTGCTCGCGCAGGGTGGTCAGCCAGCGCTGGGCGCCCTCCGCGGTGAAGTTCGGGTAGAACGGCCCGTCGGTGCGCTGCCACTCGTGCTCGCCGCCGCCCTCGGGGGGCATGATCCACGTCCCGTACGCGGCGAGGTCCTCCTCGGTCCAGTCGCGGAGGTGGACTCTGCTGCCTTCGATCTGCACGGTGCTTCCTTCCGGGGGCGTCGGGGTCGGGGTGCGCGGGGCGCCGGGGGCGGACCCCGTCAGGGCCCGGGAGAGGACACGGCCGGGGCCGGCGCGGGGTTCCCGGCGCCCTCGAGGAACGCGTACGCCCCCACGCCGAGGGTCAGCAGCCCGGCCACGACGATCGCGGTCAGCTCCCCGGCACCCACCCGGGCGCTCGGCCGCAGACCGCGGTGGGCGCCCTGGCGCGGGCCGTCCTCGGGGACGTCGTCGAACTCGTCGGGCGGGTACCGGCTCATCCGAGGTCTCCGCGCTGCCGGCGCAGCCGGGCGACGAGCATCGGGTCGTGCTCGAGGGCGGCGCGGGTGTCGATCAGGACGTTGAGCCGCTGGTAGTAGCGGGTCGGCGAGAGCCCCAGGCGGCGCCGGATCTCCATCTCCTTGGCCCCCTGGTACTTCCACTGCAGGTTCTCGATCGCCAGGATCTCCCGGTCGGCCTCGCCGAGCCCGGCGCCGGCCGGGCGCTCCTCCCGGGCCGCTCCCCCGCCGGGGGCCGGCTCCTCGCCGGGCACCGCGTCCTCGCCGGGCACCGCGTCCTCCCCGCTCACCGCGTCCTCCCCGCTCACCGCGACTCTGCCCGGGGCCGCACCGAGACGGTGGTCAGCACCGCGTCCTCGCCGGCGTCCACGACCGCGCGCACCGCCGCGGCCACGGACTCCGGGCGGATGTAGCGCTCGGGGACGTACTCGTTGCCCAGGCCCGCCTGGATGTCCCGCTGCATCTGCGTGTCCACCGGGCCGGGGTGCACCGAGCTCACCACGACCCCGTCCGCCTCCACCTCCTGGCGCAGGGAGTCGGCGAGCGCCCGCAGGGCGAACTTCGAGGCGGCGTAGACGGCGTCGCCGGCGCGGGCGGTGAACCCGGAGCCCGAGTTGAGGAACACGACCGTG